>NZ_JBEVTN010000002.1:0-188766 GCF_040884245.1 Arcobacter sp. s6
GGCAGCCAATTAAGCTAAGGTGTGATAGGATTTCTCCTATCAGAATTACTTTGACACGGAATATTTAACAGTCTCTTCTAATGGTTGAATATAATATTTCAGTACTATTGTTTGCCCATTTATTATAAAAATATCCAACTATTAACAAAGGTATTAATGAATAAAGTAAGTTAACTAAGGTGATTGTTTGCATAAGGTATTTTATCTAAATCTATCTAGTTTAATTTAAATTCTAAGGGTAGATTAAAATCTAAATACTCTTTATTTATTTCTTTATCAAATACTTCAAACTCTTTTGTATCATATAAAGCATTTAAAGCAGCCTTATCAAGTCTTTCTTTACTACTTGAGGATAAGACTTTGATATTTATGAATTCTCCTGATTTGAGTACTCTAAAGCTTATTATTACTGTTCCTTGTTCATTTAATTTTTTTGACATGTTTGGATAATTTTTATTTTTGTTTATTTTTTCTCTTAATTTAGAAGCATATTTGTCTATAAGTATATTTTCTTGATAATCAATTTTAGGAGTGGGTTTTAGAGTTTCTTGAGTACTTTGTTCTGTTTGAATTGGTTTTCTTATCTCTTCATTCTTTTCTATATTTTCAGAAATTTCTTGAATCAGTTCTTTAATCTCTTCTTTCACTTGTACTTTTTCAATTTTTTTTGGACTTTCTTTTTTTTCAGTTTTTATTGGTTTCTTTATCTCTACTGGTTTAATTAGTTCTTCTTTTTTAATCTCTTTAGTCTTTTCTTTAATAATAGGTTTTTCAATTCGTTCTTCCATTTCATTTACTTTTGTTAATTGAAATTGAATACTAGGAGTACTTTTCTTTGCTAATGATGTGATTATTTGAGCGTTTCTATAATAAAGAAAAAGTAAAATATGTAAGGAAGTAACTACAAAAAAAGAAGCAAAAATTATAAATTTATTCATAAATTTATAATTTAACTTTTAAGTAAATCTTTAAGACTATCTTTGGGATTTTTCCCTAGAAGTACAAGATTTACTTCATTTGCAATGGGAGTATATATTTGATATTTTCTAGAAAGATTCTGAATAGCAATTGCTGTTTTTACACCTTCTGCTACTTCTCCTAGTTCTTCTAAAATATCTTCTAATTTTTTATTTTGTGCTAAGCCAAGCCCTACTCTAAAATTTCTACTCATTGTAGAATTCGCTGTTAAAAAAAGATCACCCGCCCCACTAAGTCCTAAAAATGATGATTTTTTAGCTTTAAAAACTTTTCCAAATCTTTGCATTTCTACTAAACCACGAGCTATTAAAGAAGCTTGTGCATTTTTCCCAAGATTTAAACCTTCACAAATTCCACTTGCAATTGCCAATACATTTTTATAAGCTCCTGCAACTTCTGCACCTATTACATCAGAACTATAATAAGTCTTAATAAAATTTGGGAAAAAAGGTTCAAATTCTTTATATAGTTTTTTTGAACTTGAATTAATAACTAAAGCACAAGGAAGGCCTTTTATAACTTCCGCTGCAAAGGAAGGTCCTGAAATAAACCCAATATTTTTATCTGGAATAAAAGGAGCATAAATTTCATTTAAAAATTCACCACTATTGGCTTCAATACCTTTTGAAGCTACTAATACTTTTTGTCCATTAAAAATAAAGTTTTGTTTTAACCAAGCTCTTATTTCTTGAGCAGGTATTGCAATTACTAAATATTCACATTCCAATGCAGTTTGCAAATCAACAAAGTTTTTTACATCACGAGGTGTTCTTGATGCAATATATACTTCTTGCTTTTGACTAAGTGCAAAATGAAGAGCACTTCCCCATTTTCCAGCACCAATTACTGCAATAGAATTTTCTTTCATTTATGATAATCTTTGTTTTAATAAATCATTAACTTTGGCAGGATTAGCTGTACCTTTTGATTCTTTCATTGTTTGACCAACAAAGAATCCCATTAGTTTTTCTTTTCCTGCTTTATATTCTGCAACTTTATCAGCATTTGCAGCTAATATAGCATCAATAATTGCTAATAGTGCTCCATCATCAGATACTTGCTTAAGTCCTAGTTTTTCAATAGCTGCATCAACATCTTTTGATTCATTTTCAAATAAATAATCAAGAACTTCTTTAGCCGCTTTTCCAGAAATTGTATCATCTTCTATTCTTTTTACAATAGTTGCTAGCGTTTCTGCCTTTACTGGAGAGTCTTCAACTCCTGCGCCCTCTTTTAATCTTGCTAATAATTCAACTGTTAACCAAGTAACTGCATTTTTAGCACTAATTCCTTGAGCCATCATTTCATCAAAATATTTAGCCATTTCTAAAGAAGCAGTAATTACAGAGGCATCATATTCTTTAAGTCCAAATTCTTTTACAAATCTTTCCTTTTTTTCATCTGGAAGCTCTGGAATAACTGAATATTTTGCAAGCATTTCATCTGTGATAATTACAGGTAAAAGATCTGGATCTGGGAAATATCTGTAATCAGCAGCATCTTCTTTTCCTCTCATTGATCTAGTTTCACCTGTATTTGGATCAAATAATCTTGTTTCTTGAACAATTTCTTTTGAGTGAACTCCATCTTCCCAAGCTTCAATGTGTCTATTTACTTCATAAGCAATAGCTTTCTCAATAAATTTAAATGAATTCATGTTTTTGATTTCACATCTAGTATAAAGATTAGTATCACCTTTTGGTCTGATTGATACGTTAACATCAGCTCTAAATGAACCCTCTTGCATGTTCGCATCACTAATACCTAAATATCTTACTATAGAGTGTAATTTTTTAAGATATAAAAGAGCTTCTTCTGCACTTCTCATATCTGGTTCTGAAACAATTTCTAAAAGTGGAGTTCCTGCTCTATTTAAATCTACATGAGAAACCGCTCCTGCATGGATACTTTTCCCTGCATCATTTTCCAAATGAGCTCTTGTCACTCCAATAGTTTTTTGTCTACCATCTGGAAAATCAATAACTAATTCACCAAGACCAACAACTGGAACTTCAAATTGTGAAATTTGGTAACCTGATGGTAAATCTGGATAGAAGTAATTTTTTCTATTAAATACAGATTTTTGATTTATTTTTGCTTTTAATGCAGTTCCAAGCATAATTGCTTTATGAACAGCTTCTTTATTTAAAACAGGAAGTGCTCCTGGTAATCCTAAGCAAGTTGGACATACATTTGTATTTGGTTGCTCACCAAAACTTGTTGCACAAGAGCAAAAAAGTTTACTATTTGTATTTAATTGTGTATGTACTTCTAACCCTATAATTACTTCAAACATATTTTCTATTCCCTTTATCTAACTATTTTAATATCAGCTGTAAGTTTTTGTTTCTCAAAGTGATCTTTTAAATATTTTTTTTCTCTTGTACTCATAATATCATTAAAGATTTTTGCTTTAACACTTTCATAAGAAAGTGGTGCTGAACCCTCTTTTTTTACTATAAATAATGCTATATATTGTTTATTAGCAGTAAATATAGGAGTAAATGTATTTACTTTTGTCTCATTTAATAAAAACTGCATTTGACCTTGTAGTTTATCTATTGATAATTTAAGAGGTTCTCTTGTAACTTCAGGAGATATAACTAATGGATTTTTTATTGTACTAATTAAAGCTGCTTTATCTTTAGATGCATATTGAACTACATCATAACTACTAGCTGATAAGAATTGGTTTTTATTTTTTTCATAATAAAGATTCATATCCTCTTCTGTTGCAACTGTTAATTGACCTTTTACTATTTTTTGAACAAGTTTCTGTCTAATTACAGCATTTTTTGCTTCATTTTCAAAAACTGCATAATCTGGATATTTTTGTTTGATTACTGATTTGAATGTGTAAACATCCATGCCATTTGAATTAGCAAGTTTCTCAGTATAATCATTAATATCGAAAACATCTGCTGTTATGTTATTTTCTTCAACTAATTGATCATAAAGAATTTTATCAATTAAGTAACTTACAGCATCGTTTTTGCTGATATTATTTACTGACATAGTTTTATCTATATCATAAAGAGTTATTGGTTGATCGTTTACAATTATTGCTATACCGTTTACCATTGCAGCGAATGATATTCCTGAACTCACAAGTAGTGATAAAAAAAGTTTGTACATTATTATTCCCTCTTTCATAAAACAGATATTTTACCAAAAAAATAGTAAATATCTGTTTTGATTGAAAAAAGATTATAAATTTTTAGATTTAGTCACTTTATTAACTAGATAGAAAATAGAATTATAATCAAGTCCTGATTCATCACTTAATCCAATTTCACAAGTTTTAGAGGTAGAAAATGCCATTTTAGCACCACTTGTTTGCTCTTTTAAATGTCTAAGAGCTGATTTATTTAATTCAGGGAAATTAAACCCTCTATCCCCTGCAAAACCACAGCATTTTACATCTGCTGGAACAATTACATTTGTTGAACAAAGTTTAGCTAAGGTATTAAACTTATCTTCTAATCCCATCTTTCTTGAACTACAAGTTGTATGAATTGTAATTGGTTCATCAATTGCTGTAAATTCTAACTCTTTTGTTAAAAATTCTAAAGCAAATTCAATTGGTTCATAAATATTTAATTTATGTGAAAAGCTTTCAAGCATTTTTTTAGTACATGGACTTGTATCACATAAAATTGGATATTCACCAAATTCACTCACATGTAAGAGTGCATCTTCTAATTGAGAAGATTTTGTATGTGCAGCATCATTAAAGCCTTTTGATGAAAATGGCATACCACAACATAAATTTGGAAGATTTTGTGGGAATAAAATTTGGTAACCAGCTTTTTGAAGTAATTCTACTGTTAGCTCAAATAATTGTTTTTCTTCTTTTGATGCATCATCTAATCCCATACTTCTTGTAATACAAGAAGGGAAATAAACAACTTTTTTATCACTAACTTTTTGTTCAAAATTAATATTAATACTTGTAGCTTTAGGCATAGTAATACTCCATTTAGGAAGAGTATTTTTACTTAATTCTCTAAATGTTTTAGTAACACTTTCCATACTAGGTGTTCCTAAAACTTTATGAATAAAGTTTGCACTATGAAGGCCAAATCTTACTCCTTTTAATGTTGTTGAGAAATTATTAGCAACAAAGTTTGCAATTGATTTTCCAGTATTTGATAGTTGTTCAGCTCTAAGATGTTTTGTTAAATTTCCTGTATCTATTTTAACAGGACAAGCAGATGAACATAAACTACATGTTGCACAAGTTTCTATTCCATCATATTGATATAAATCTTTGTATTCTTTTGCTTCTTTATGTTCACCTATACTTTCAAGTCTTGAAATTTCTCTATTTACAACAATTCTTTGCCTTGGTGTTAAAGATAGTTCATTTGATGGACAAGTTGGTTCACAAAAACCACATTCTATACATTTATCAACTATTTCATTTGTTGCAGGAAGTGTTTTTAAGTTTTTTAAATGAGCTTGAGCATCATCATTTATTATAACACCTGGATTTAATAATCCTTTAGGATCAAATAAACTTTTGATCTTTTTCATCATTATATAAGCATCATAACCCCATTCAACTTCTATAAATGCAGCCATATTTCTACCTGTTCCATGCTCTGCTTTTAAGCTTCCTTGATATTTAACAGCAACACTATGAACAACATCATTCATAAAATCATCGTATCTCTTAACTTCTTTTGCATCTGAGAAATCTTGTGTAAATACAAAGTGGAAGTTTCCTTCAAGGGCATGACCAAAAATTAAAGCTTCACTGTAACCATGCTTTTTAAATAAATCTTGAAGTTCAAGTGTAGCATCTGCTAAACACTCAATTGGATAAGCAACATCTTCGATTATTACAGTTGTTCCAGTTTCTCTTACTGCTCCAACAGCAGGGAATAAACCTTTTCTAATTTTCCAATATAGTGTATATTCCGCCACATCTTTTGTAAAGTATATTTCTCTAACAACTGAGAATTCTTTTAATAATTCTTCAATTTGTGTAATTTGAATATCAAGTAGTTCATCACTTACTGCTCTTGTTTCAATTAAAAGTGCAGTTACATTCTTATCAAAATCTTTTATATATGAAGGCATTGCTGGATCATTCTCGATACTTGCTAGTCCTGCCCTATCCATTAATTCAACAGCTTCAACATTGATTGTTTTTGCTTCTTTTGCTAACTTTAATTTTGTTACAGCAGAACATGCTTCTTTTATATCTTTAAAATAAATTAGAGTACTAGCCTTATCTTTTAAATCTTCAACTGTATAATAAGTGATTTCCTCTATAAACGCTAATGTACCTTCACTCCCAATAATTAAATGTTCTAATATCTCAAATTCATCATCAAAATCAATAAGTGCATTTAAAGAGTAACCACATGTATTTTTTATTTTAAATTTTCTCTCAATTTTTGCTCTTAATTCTTCATTGTTTTTTGTTTCATCTGAAAAGCTTTTCAAGTCTTTTAAGAAATCACCATGAGTTTTTCTAAATGAATCTTTACTTTTTTGACATGAAGTATCAAGTTTTGTTCCATCACCAAATATTAATTTCATTGATTTTAAAGTTTTATATGAATTTTGTGAAATACCACAACACATACCTGATGCATTATTAGCGGCAATTCCCCCAATCATAGCTGCATTTATACTAGCTGGATCTGGACCTATCTTTTTTGAATAACGTGCAAGCAATCCATTTACTTGAGCCCCTGTAAGTGCAGGCTCTAAAGAAATATAGCTAACATCAGGAGCAATCTTAAAGTTTGAAAAATTTCTTGAAGTTATTATTAGAATTGAATCACTAATAGCTTGTCCTGAAAGCGAAGTTCCCCCTGCTCTAAAAGTAATACTTAAATTCATTGAGTTTGATAACTCAATAATATCTTGAACTTCTTTTGCATTGTCAGTTTTAATTACAATTTTTGGAATTAATCTATAAAAAGATGCATCTGTTCCATAAGCTAAAGTATGTAGCTTGTCCGTAAAAATTTTTTCTTTTGGAATTTTATGTATTATTTGATCATAAAAATCTTGATATTTTGCTTCTAACATTATTTACCCTTTTTTTAATATATATTTTTGTTTATAAGAAAAAAAGTTTTATCACTCTAGGCGTGGTACTGTGTAGATTCTTTGTTGCGAGTCATAGATAAAAGCGAACATTTTATCTTTTATTTTAAAAATGATATTTGAGAGTAATTTTAAAAAGTCTTTATTTTTCATTTTTGCTTCTTATTTAAATGGAAGTAAAAGGCACAAGCCTTTTACTTATTGTTTACATACTTGAATTAATTCCAAATATTTCTGGGAAAAATACAAGTATAAGTAAAACTATTACTTGAATTAAAATAAACGGTAAAACACCTTTATATATTTCTATTGTTCTAACACTGTTTTCAACTACACCTTTTAGATAAAATAGTGCAAATCCAAATGGTGGAGTTAAAAATGATGTTTGTAAATTCATAGCTATTAGTATAGCAAACCAAACAGGATTTATATCTAGATTCATAGCAATTGGAGCTAGAATAGGAACAATAATATATGAAATTTCAACAAAATCAATAAAAAATCCTAAAATAAATATTGCTAACATTGTAAATAAAATAAATGCTATCTTCTCATCACCAGGCAAATTCATCATAAAGTGCTCAACTAATTCATCTCCACCTGTGTATGTAAATACCATTGAGAAAGCTGTTGCACCAATTAAAATACCAAATACCATCGAAGTTACTTTTACAGATTCAAAAGCAGCTTCTTTAACCATATCAGTTGAGAATGTTTTATAAGCAATTGCTAATAATACAGCTCCAATTGATCCAATAGCAGATGATTCAGTAGGTGTTGCAATTCCTGCAAAAATTGATCCTAATACGAATAAAATTAGTGTTAATGAAGGGATTATATCCATAAATGCTCTAACGACTTGTTTCATTTTTGAACCACGTTCTGGATCTTTTGGAATAGCAGGTGCCATGTCTTTTTTAACATAAGAAACTATTAATATAAATAATATGTACGCTGCAACTAAAAATAATCCAGGCCAAACAGCAGCTGCAAATAGATCTCCAACAGGAACTCTAAATACATCTCCTAAGATAATTAATACAATTGAAGGAGGAATAATTTGCCCTAGTGTTCCAGAAGCACAAATTGTTCCACAAGCTAGTGGTGTATTATATTTATACTTCATCATAACAGGAAGAGAGATAACACCCATTGCCACAACTGAAGCACCAACAACTCCTGTAGAAGCGGCTAATAAAGTTCCAACTAAAACAGTAGAAATAGCAACTCCACCTCTAATTTCTCCAAATAAGAAACCCATTGATTCTAATAGTTTTTCTGCAAGTCCTGTTTTTTGTAAAACAATACCCATAAAAATAAACATTGGGATAGCCATTAAAATAGTATTTTGCATTATTGACATAATTCTATATGGCATAAAGTCAAACATTGAAAGACCTTCTTCAACTCCTTCAAGTAAACCACTCATTATTCCATCATCAAAACCAATTTCAACAATTCCAGCGATTACACCAAATAGTAATGATACAGCTGCAAAAGTAAACGCTACTGGAAAACCAAAAAGTAGCATTACTAATGAAGCAAAAAACATAATTATACCAATCATTTGTTTTCTCCTTTACCATCCATATCAACTACATGATGTTTATGTTGATTTAATTCATTTTTTAAATTCTCAATTTCACCTTTTAGATTGTATTCACTTGAGTCATGTAAGCCTTTGTATACATTTAAATTTTTTATAAAAAATCCAATTGCCGTAACTACAAGCAAGAAAAATGATAATGGAATCAAAGATTTTACAATCCATCTATATTCAAGACCACCTGGATCTCCACTTTTTTCATTAGAAGCAAATGATTCAATTACATAAGGTATTGATTCAATTCCAATTAAAAGTGCAACAGGAAGGATAAATACAATTGAACCAATCATATTTATTTTTGCTTTCTTTTTATTTGTTAAAGTATCATAAATTAAATCTACTCTAACATGACCATCTTCTTTTAGTGTATATGCTATACCTAATAGTATAATAACAGAAAATAAGTGCCATTCTAGTTCTTGCATTGCAATACTACCTGTATTAAAAAAGTATCTCATAACAACATCATAAGTTACATTTAAAATCATAAGTACCATTACAAATGCAGTAAAATAACCAATTGCATCAGCAAATTTATCAAAACCTTTTTCCAGTTTTAACAGCATAATAATCCTTTTGAAATTTTAGATAAGTTAAATAAATATAAAATAGTTTATACATTTATTAAACTTATTATATCTATTTTTATTTTGTAGCTAACTCTCTTGAGAAGAGAGTTAGAGTTTTTTATAAATTGTCTTTTAAGTATAAGTAATCAGACATTTCTGTCCATTTTCTTGCTTTCTTTTGATAAGCTTCTTGAGATTCTAATACTTCTTTAACTATAGGAGATTCTTTTTTAACCTCTTCTAATAATTCTGTATTAGCTTTTTTCATAGCATCCATAACTTCTTTTGGGAAAGTTTTAACTTTGATATTTGGGTATTCGCTTAACATAGTTGCCCATGCTTCACTACTCATATGGTAGTTTTGAATATACATATCATAAGCAGATACTCTCATTGCTGTTAATAAAATTTGTTGATAATCTTTTGATAGTTTGTTAAAAGATTTTTCATTTACTATAAATTGTAATTCAGTTGCTGGTTCATGCCAACCTGTGTAATAGTAAGGTGCAATTTTATGGAATCCCATACTTAAATCCATTCCAGGGCCAACCCATTCAAGTGCATCAATAGTACCTCTTTCAATTGAAGTATATAATTCACCTGGAGCGATATTTGTAACTGATAAACCTAATTTTGCCATAACTTCACCAGCAAATCCAGGAATTCTCATTTTTAGACCTTGTAAATCAGCAACAGTGTTGATCTCTTTTCTAAACCATCCACCCATTTGATTTCCTGTATTTCCACCAGGGAATGCTAAAACATTATGCTTAGCATATGCTTTTTTCATTAAATCCATTCCTCCACCATAGTAGAACCATGCATATTGTTCAGGTGTAGTCATACCAAATGGCATTGTTGTAAATGGTAAAGTATCAATGTCTTTACCTTTCCAGTAATATGATGCAGAGTGACCCATATCATATTGACCACCTTTAACCATATCTAAAATACCAAGTGCTGCTTTATGCTTATTTGCATCATCAACTCTAATAGTAAATTTACCATCAGACATAGTTTCAACTAAATTTGCCATATTTGTTGGAGCATCAATAAATGGAGTTAATGTTGCACCCCAAGTTGTAGCTAATTTCCATTTAACTTTATCAGCAGCTGATGCTGTTGTAGTGATTCCTGCAATTAATGCAGTTGTAACAAGTAGTTTTGTAGTAGTTTTTAACATTTCATTCTCCTTAGATTTGTTATTGTTTAATTCTAACTGCTAGAAATGATAATTATATGATATTTTTCTTAGTAAAACATAATTCTTAAGTAACTTTAAAAATATATCCTGTAGCAACTACAGTTTGAATATAATCTTTAACTAGTATTTTTCTTAAACGTCTAATAAGGCTTCTGATTGATTCTAAAGATGCAAAGTTTCCTTCCCATACATAACTTTCTATTGATTCATATGAGATAACTTGATTTTTTTTGGTTAAAAAAAGATTCATTAAAAGTTTTTCTTTTTTTGTTAATCTAAGTTCTTTTTCATCAATTTTTATCACAGCTGATTTAAAATCAAAATAGTAATTTTCATCAAAATATATTTTATCATTCTGTATTTTACATAGTTTTTCTATTTTAATTTCTAACTCATCAATAAAAAAAGGTTTTTTCAGAAAATCATTACATCCTAAGTCATAAGCCTGTTTTATTACATCAAGTTCAACACTTGCGCTTATTATAATAACAGGTAAAGAGGGATAATATTCTCTTATTTTCTTAAGAATTTTTATTCCATCAATATTTGGAACATTTATATCTAATATAAAACATGAAAACCCATCTGATACAGCTTCAAATGCTAATGCACCATCTGTAAAAGCTAAAATATTGTAGCCTTTCATCTTTAATCGTTTACTTATTGTTTCATTTAATTTTTGGTTATCTTCTAATAATAGGATTTTCATTTTTGTACCTTTTTATGAGGAAGTTTTATAGTAAAAATAACATTATTATTGTCATTTCTTACTGTTATAATACCTCTCATTTTATCTTCAATAATTACTTTTGCCATGTAAAGACCAAATCCTGTACCTGATTCTTTTGTAGTAAAATATGGATCAAATATTGAATTTATGATTTTTTCATCAATAGCTCCACCATCATCAATTATTTCAATAATATTGTAATTTGTTGATCTCTCTATATTGATATTTATTTGTGCTTTTTTTGTAATATCAATATTTTTTTCAACGATTTTATTTTTTGCATTATTTATTAGATTTAGTAAAACTTGTTTAAATTCATTTTCATATCCATAAACAAGTAATTCTTCATTTTTATTTTTATAATTGAAGTTCATTTCTATATTTGAATAAAAAACTTGTTTCCCGATTATTTCATTTATTTCACCTAGCGCTTTTGATATTGAAAATAATTTTTTCTTTGTTGAAGGTTTCAAGAAATTTCTAAAATCACTTAAAGTCTTTGACATATATTTTATTTGTATCATTGAGTCATTAACAAAATCATTAACTTCCATATCTTTTAATTCATTTAATAGATATGATGTTTGTATATCTTGAACAAGAGCTGAAAGCTCAATTAATGGTTCATTCCATTGATGTGCGATTGCAGCAATCATATCACCCATTTCTGCTAATTTACTTTGTTGAATTAAAAATTGTTTTTGTTGAACTCTTTCTGTTATATCATCCATAATACAAACAATTCCACCAACCGTTCCATCTATATTTTTATACACAGCTTTATTTAAAATTATATGTTTCATTTCATTAGATGGGGTATGAAAGGTAAATTCTGAAGTACTTGTTGCAAATGTTGTAAGAAGTTCTTGGTCTATTTGTGTATTTGCATGTGCAACTTTAAATGGAAAAAAATCAAAGGCCGTTTTACCAATTATTTCATCTCGACTACTACTTACTAATGATGCAAAACTAATATTACAACCTAAAAACTTACCATCAATATTTTTGTAGTATATTGGATTTGGAATAGTATCTAGTAAAACTTTATCAAACTCTATTCTATTAGATAATTCCTGCTCTAGTTTTTCTCTTCTTTGAATATTTGCCCTTAATATAATTACAATTGTACTTAGTGTAAAGATTATTAATGCTGCAAAAATAAAAAGTTTTGAATGTTCTTTATATACTGTTACTGGTTCATTTATTATTACAGGATTACTTATATATGGAGAAATATCAATATTAAATTTAACTAATTCTTTATAATCAAACATATAAACATTTGGTGATTTTTCAATAATTGGAATATTTGATATTTTTTTTCCATTAAAAATATCAATAGCCATTTTTGAAATAGCTTCTCCTTGGGAGTTTGCAGATGTTAAAAGTCCACCTACTATTCCATTATTTAAATAAAAATCCCATAAGCCATAAATTGGAACTTGACTTGCTTCTTTTACTTGAGCAAAACTTTGTTTATAAGTAAAATATTTTCCTGTAGTATCTTTAAATAAAAGTACAAAAAGAATTACACTATTTTCTTTATCTAAATTTGAAACTTTCTGTTTTAAATTATTTATTTCTAAGTCATCTGTATATTCTATATTAAATCTATTTTTATATTTCTCAATTATTGGTCGTAAGTCTCTTTTTACAGCATATCCAGTTATTGATGTGTCGTTTATTATTAAAAGATTTTTCAATTTTGGATGTAATTTTGATATAAGTTCAAAATTCTTTTCTAAATCAACATCTTCTGCGACTCCTGACATATAGTTTTTCATACTATTTTCATCTAATAATGCTTTGTCAAAATTGTTTATTCCACAAAATAAAACGGGAGTATTTTTAAATAAATAATCATGATATTTAATCATAAAATCGAAAGCTGTGTTATCACTTACAAGTATTAAATCAAAATTTCTTCCTTCAAATTGCTGTTTGTAAAGTTTTGCAAGAGAATTTAAATATGCAGCATTGTCTATTCTTTTAGTATCCATATAAACTGTTGTCAGCTCTATTTCTTCTTTTTTATAATTAGAAAAAGATTTTTCAATAGCTTTTGATATATCATCTGACCAAGCATATCCTTTATGATAAGAGTGTAAAAGTAATACTTCTTTGCCAGAGTTAGCAAAAAGAAGATTACAAATAAGTATGCTAAATAGTAAAAAAAATTTCATTAATATCCCCTATTTAGCAATTATATCAAGATTTTGTAAAAATTACATAACCTGATTTTGGTCCATGGGCACCAATAACTAGTGATTGTTCAATATCAGCTGTTTTTGATGGACCTGAAATAAACGCACCATATCCACTATTGTCAAAATTTAATTTTTGATAAGCTTCATGCATATTATTTAAAATCTCTTTTTCCTCAATTACAATAACAATATTTTGTGCTATAAAATATAATGCTCTATGTCTATTATCTTCATCTTTCATCCAAATAGCACCATTTTCAGCAACTGCAAAGTTACCTTTTACAACTGCTAAATCAATGTCTTTTAAAGTGTGAACATCGTCTTGTGAATTAGCATCAAAATTTCCAATGGTACAAAAATCAACATTAGAAGCTATTTGTTTTTCATCAGGATATAAATCTTTTATAGTTTTATCTAAATCTTTTTTATCTATAACTAAAGCTTTCCCACCAACACTTTCAAGCATAGTTGAAAAAGTTTGAAATTTATTTTCAAATTTTATTCCAAAGTTATCATATGATGGAAGAGGAACATCTTTAACTATATTATTTTCTTTTATATTTTTAAGTATTAGTTCTTTACTAGTCATCTAATTCTCCTGATATGAACATTTCTTTAAAACTTTTTTCTGGCATTTTTGGTAAATCTCTTTGTCTTCCCCAAATATTTCCTTTATTATAAACCAATGATTGTGGAAGTTTAGGAACAACTTTTCTAGCAACTTTCCCTGCAAGTTCAAATAATGCAGGTTTTCCCATTAACCAAGCGGTTACCTTCATGGCCATCTTTTTCTTAGAATCTATTAAATTAGCTTCTGCTAAATCTTGTCTTAAACTATAGAGTTGCGAATCTAAATCAATTTTTACTGGACATACATTTGTACAAGAACCACATAAAGTACATGCAAATGGTAATGAATTGTGCTTTTCTGGTTCTTTTTTAGCACCCAAAATTGAACCAATTGGTCCTGGGATTACATATTCATAAGAGTGACCACCACTTCTTCTATAAACTGGACATGTATTCATACAAGCTCCACATCTAATACAATTTAATGCTTTTTTATTTTTTTGTGATGCTAAGAATTGTGATCTGTTGTTATCAACAATAATTACATGCATTTCTCCACCTTCAATAGGAGCATGAAAATGTGAAGTATAAGATGTAATTGGCTGACCAGTTGCACTACGTGCTAGTAATCTTGTAAATACACTTAAATCTTCTAGTCTTGGAATAATTTTTTCAATACCCATTGAAGCAATATGTAACTTTGGAACACTAGCTCCCATATCTGCATTTCCTTCATTGGTACAAACAACAACTCCTCCTGTTTGAGCTATTGCAAAGTTTACACCTGTAAGTCCTGCTTGTGCTGTTAAAAAATCTTCCCTTAAACTAGCTCTAGCTGCTCTTGTTAAATAAGTTGGATCATCATTTCCTTTTTCAGTTCCTAAATACTTATGAAATGTGTCAGATACATCCATTTTTTTTAGATGAATAGCTGGAAGAACTATATGAGAAGGTGGTTCATTTCTTAATTGAACAATTCTCTCTCCTAAATCTGTATCAATTACTTCTATTCCTCTTTCTTCTAAATAAGGATTTAAATGGCATTCTTCTGTTAACATTGATTTTGATTTAACTAATTTTGTTACATTCTTTTCTTTTAAAAGTCTATATGCTATTTCATTATGCTCTTTTGCATCAATAGCAAAGTGAACTATGATTCCTTTTGCTTTTGCATTCTTTTCAAACTCAAGTAAGTATTTATCTAGATTTGCCATAGTATGGCTTTTTATTTGACTGGCAAATTCTCTTAATTGTTCCCATTCAGGGATTGATTTACTTGCTCTATCCCTTTTTTCTCTTACAAACCAAAGAGCTTGATCATGCCAATGCATTCTTTCATCATTAGCTACAAATACTTTTGCATTGTCTGCGTGATTATGGTTAGTACTCATGGTTTAACTCCTGCTAGAATTTCTACAATGTGCATTACTTTTATAGGATAGTTGTTCCTATTTATTAATCCATCCATATGCATTAAGCATGACATATCAGCTCCTGTCATTATTTGTGCATCTGAATCTAAATGATCTTTAATTCTATCTTTCCCCATAGCAACTGATAAATCTTCTTCAGCAACACTAAATGTACCACCAAATCCACAACATTCATCTTTTCTTTTTAATTCAACTAATTTTATATCATTAACTGTATTTAAAAGATTCTCAAGTTTTGAATTATATGGAACATTAAGCTCACTAGCCGTTCCTAATTTTAAAACTCTATGTCCATGACAAGAGTTATGTAGACCTACTTTATAGGGAAATGAAATATTTAAATTTAGATTTTCTATTTTTATAATATCATGTAAAAATTCGCATACTTCATAGATAGAAGCTTTTACTTTATTATAATCTTTATCATTATTAAAAAATTCATTATAGTGCTCTTTAACCATTGATACACAAGAACCACTAGGAGCTACTATGTAATCAAACTCTTTAAATGTATTTACAAAATTTATTGCTAAATTTTTTATATCTTTTGAACAACCTGAATTTGCCATTGGCTGACCACAACATGTTTGGCTTAGTGGATATTCAATCTTTAAGCCTTGTTTTTTAAGTACTTGGTATGTTGCCTTGCAAATGTCAGGATATAGTTCATTCATAAAACATGGTACAAATAAGCCTATTTTCATTTTTATTCCTTATGTTTGTTTAGACTAATTTTATATTTAAAATATGAGAAATATATGATAATTTTATTTTTCTAGATAGATGGAAAAATCGTTACTAAGATAAAATTCTTTTATTTGAATTTTATTTGTTAATTTTAAGCAGTAGTTTATTACTTGTTCTTTATTAACTTTTGTTAAGGAATCATTTTTTAAGAAATTAAAAACAAAAGCTTTTTTTGAATGATGAAAACAATTTTTGATGAAAATAAAAACTTCATTTTCTTCTAGTATATTCATGGCTCCACTACAAATATAATAGTCTGCAAAATCTAAGGAATCTTTTAAAATATTTTGTTTTTTAAATGACGTATTTAGAAATCTTTTTGATGCAAGATTTATCATCTGCTCTTCACAATCAATTCCTAAATATGATTTAGGTTTTAAATTATTATCGAACAAATAATTGTAATATTCACCAAAACCACAACCTGCGTCTATTATTGAAGAATTTTTAATATCTTTTTTTATAAAGTTAGTTAGGATTTCAAATCTTTTGTATTGGGAAAAATCTGAATTCCATTGTACTCCTTGAGCACTTATTCCATATTTTCTTATGGATTTATTATAAAATTCAGTATTGTCTTTTTGAGCCATATAACTTATTAAGTATTTTTTATTTGCTCAATTTGAACATTATTGTCTTTTATAAATTTTGAGATAATTTCAGAGTTTGTATGTTCGTAGGCTTTTTCATAAACAATTCTTACTATACCACTTGCAATGACATTTTTAGAACATTCACTACAAGGTTCAAGGGTTACATAAATTGTAGCACCTTCAATAGAAATGCCTTTTCTCGCAGCCCAAATAATTGCGTTCATTTCTGCGTGAATTTCATAAGTTTTTGACCAATCATGATGATCTTTAGTATAGTTTCCTTCCCAGTGGTCACTACAATTTTTGTAACCAGCTGGCGTTCCATTGTAACCCGTTGAAAGGATTCTTCCATCTTTTACAATAACAGCACCCACTTGTTTTGAAACACATTTTGAAGCTAATGCTATTTCTTTTGCAATATTTATAAAACTTTGATCATTTAACATTTTTTTCCTAACAAAACTTTTCTAAATTATAGCGAAAGATTTTTTATAGATAACATTTTCATTTTACTTTTCAGTCTTAAATAAAACTTAATTAATTCTTCAAAAATATATTTATTAGAAAAAATGTGCTATTATGAGAAAAAATTTTACTAAATGAAAAAGGCTAAGTATGGATTTTAAAGAAATCAGAGAATTAATAAGAGTATTTGATAAGAGTGAACTTAACAAATTAAAGGTTAAAGAGGGTGAATTTGAAATTTCTATGCAAAGAGGTTTTGAAAGTGGTGTAACTACAGTTACTACATCTGCTCCTGTTGCTCAAGTATCAACAGTTAGCGCTACTCCTGCTATATCTGCTCCTGTTATTGAAGCAGCTACAAGTGTAGTATCTGGTGAAACTATTAATTCACCAATGGTTGGGACATATTATTCATCTCCATCACCTGAATCACCTGCATTTGTTACAGTTGGTTCAACAGTTAAAAAAGGTCAAACTCTTTGTATTTTAGAAGCTATGAAAATTATGAATGAAGTTGAAGCTGAATTTGATTGCAAAATTGTAGAAATTCTTGTTAAAGATGGTGCACCTGTTGAATATGACATGCCTCTTTTTGTTGTTGAAAAGTTATAAGAGTAATCTATGGCAGAAATTAAAAAAATTTTAATAGCTAATAGAGGTGAAATTGTTCAACGTGCTATTAGAACTATTAGAGAAATGGGTAAAAAATCAGTTGTTGTTTATAGTGCTGGAGATAAAAATGCTTCTTACTTAAAACATGCAGATGAAGCTGTATGTATTGGTGGTGCTAAATCATCTGAGTCATACTTAAACATCCCAGCTATTATTACAGCTGCTGAAATGACAGGATGTGATGCAATTTTCCCAGGTTATGGATTTTTATCTGAAAATCAAGACTTTGTAGAAATTTGTCAACTACACAATATTAAATTTATTGGACCTTCTGTTGAAGTAATGGAAAAAATGGCTGATAAGTCTAAAGCAAAAGATGAGATGATAAAAGCTGGAGTTCCTGTAGTTCCAGGTTCAAAAGGTGCTGTACATTCTGTAGCTGAAGGTAGAAAAGTAGCTGCTGAAATTGGATATCCTATTATGGCAAAAGCATCTGCTGGTGGTGGTGGTAGAGGTATGAGACTTATTGAAAATGAAGATAAGTTTGATCAACTGTTTACAGCAGCATCTAGTGAGGCACTTGCTGCGTTTGGTGATGGAACAATGTACTTAGAAAGATTTATCAATAATCCAAGACATATTGAAGTTCAAGTTGTTGGAGATTCTCATGGTAATGCTATTCATATAGGGGAGAGAGATTGTTCACTTCAAAGAAGACATCAAAAAGTTATTGAAGAATCGCCTGCAATTTTATTAAACGATGAAACAAGAGCTAATCTTCATGAAGTTGCTGTAAAAGCAACAAAATATCTAAAGTATGAAGGTGCTGGTACTTTCGAATTTTTAGCTGATGATAAACAAAACATTTACTTTATGGAAATGAATACAAGACTTCAAGTTGAACATCCAGTTTCTGAAATGGTTTCTGGTATTGATATTGTTGAATTAATGATTAAAGTTGCTGAAGGTGAAAAAGTTCCTCCACAAGAATCTATTAAATTTAGAGGTCATGCAATTGAGTGTAGAATAACAGCTGAAGATCCAAACTCATTTTTACCAAGTCCAGGAAAAGTGACTCAATGGATGGTTCCAGGTGGTAGAAACGTAAGGGTTGATTCTCATGTGTATGCAGGATATGTTGTACCTCCTTATTATGACTCAATGATTGGTAAACTAATTGTTTGGGGAAGAGATAGAAATAAAGCTATTAATATTATGAAAAGAGCTTTAAAAGAGTTTGAAGTTGAAGGAATTAGAACAACAATTCCATTCCATCAAAAAATGATGGAAAATGAAGATTTCATTTCAAATGACTATGATACAAAATACTTAGAAAACTACAAAAAACTAGAAGATTTATAGGAAGAGGAGCTTTGCTCCTATTTCTTAAAGCTTAAATTTATCTAAAACTAGATATAATCCGCCAAATTATACACATTTATATACCCATTTTACTTTGATAAACTAATCAAAGATTCATTTTCATTAAACTGACTTACTTGCAAGACTCAAATTGCGTTTTAATTGTACATTTATGGGGAGATTAAATCTAACATATAGCCGTGTGTATATTTTAATAAATACATACAAAGGTAAAAGAATGACTTTTAACGAATTTAATTTTAAAGAATTATTGCAAAAAGCAATAGATGAAGCAGGGTTTAAAGAACCAAGTCCAATACAAGAACAAGCGATTCCATTTGTTTTAGATGGTAAAGATATTGTTGGTCAAGCACACACAGGAACTGGTAAAACTGCTGCATTCGGACTTCCTATATTAAATAAAATGAAGGGTAATAGTGGTGTAGAAGCTGTTGTTATTGTTCCAACAAGAGAACTTGCAATGCAAGTATCAGATGAATTATACAGATTTGGTAGGTTTTTAGGTATTAATACAGCTACTGTATACGGTGGACAAGCATATGCTAGACAAATAAAATTAATTGAGAATGCAGGTATTATCGTTGCAACTCCAGGAAGATTTTTAGATCTTCTAAGAGGTGGGAAAATTGATATTAAGCCTGATTATGTAATTCTTGATGAAGCAGATGAAATGCTTGATATGGGATTTTTAGATGATATTAAAGAAATTTTTACCTTCTTACCAACTGAGAGACAAACTTTATTATTTTCTGCAACTATGCCAGTTGCTATAAAAAATCTTGCTAAAACAATTTTAGAAGAGCCAGAATTTATAACTTTAACTAAAAAAGATGTTACAAATTCAAAAATCACTCAAACTTTTTACGTTGTTGATGAAAGAGAAAGAGATGATGCATTAATCAGATTATACGATTATAAAAATCCTACTAAATCTATTATTTTTTGTCGCACAAAAAAAGAAGTTGATAGATTATCAACATTTATGGTATCTCAAGGATTTATGGCTAAGGGTCTTCATGGTGATATGGAGCAAAGACAAAGAGAAGAAGCAATTAGAGCGTTTAAAACTTCTAAATTAGAAATTTTAATTGCAACAGATGTTGCGGCACGTGGACTTGATGTAAATGATGTTTCTCATGTATTTAATTACCATTTACCATTTGATTCTGAGTCTTATGTACATAGAATTGGAAGAACAGGGAGAGCTGGGAAAGAAGGTGTTGCTGTTTCTATTGTAACTCCACATGAGTTTAGAATGTTACAAAAAATTGAAAAAAATATCGGTACAAAATTAGAAGGAAAAGCTATTCCTGATATTGATTCAGTTAAATTAAAAAAAGTTGCTGAATTAAAAAATCAAATTAGTGAACAAGAAATTCAAGATTATGCTTTAACATTAGTTGAAGAACTAAAAGAAGAGTTTGATATTTCTACAATTGCATTTAAATTAGCTTCAATGATTTCTGCATCTACATTCGTTCAAGGAAATAATAATATTGGAAAATCAGAATCTGATATTAAAAGACTTGTTGAAAATGCGAGCAGATATGAAGGTGAAGGTAGAGGAGATAGAGGCTCAAGAGGTGGAAGATTTGGCTCAAGAGGTGGTAACTCAAGAGGTGGTAATTCTAGAGATAGAAACTCAAGAGGTGATAGACCAAGCGGTGATAGAGATAGAGCGCCAAGAGGTGATAGACCAGACAGAGGACCTAGAAGTGGAGATAGAGATAGAGCACCAAGAGGTGACAGACCAAGTAGTGATAGAGCTCCAAGACCAAGTGGTGACAGAGGATCAAGACCAAGTGGTGATAGAGGATCAAGACCAAGTGGTGATAGAGCTCCAAGAGGAGATAGACCTTCAAGACCAAGTGGTGACAGAAGTAGAAAAAGAGATTAATTCTCTTTTTTTATTAAAATAGAAACAATTCTTTCCTTGTACTTCTAAAAAACTCAATTTTATTTTCTAAATATTGTTAAACCTATATAAAATATAGGGATTAACTATAATTGTATTAAGCTAACTTAAAGCTTTGATAAGGAAATATCCACTATAATACTAACCTACTTAAATTACAAAATAGTTACAAAAGGTACAATTTGGATATTAAAACAATTAACAGAATTGATAAGGCTAGGGATAAGACATTACCTGGTTTTGCAAAACTCTCTTTAGCACTACTTTTTATGGTAGTAGTTCTTCTTTGGTCATATGCTTCACATGGTAATCTTCCCAATAATACGTTTTTAGTTATCGGTGCAGTTTTTGGTGCATATATGGCTATGAATATTGGTGCAAATGATGTTGCTAATAATGTTGGTCCAGCTGTTGGATCTAAGGCATTAACATTAACAGGTGCAATTATAATTGCAGCTATTTTTGAATCTTTAGGGGCTTTTATAGCTGGTGGAGATGTTGTTAAAACTATTAAAGATGGAATAATAAATCCAGCATTAATTTCAGATCCTCAAATATTTATTTGGGCTATGTCTGCTGCTTTATTATCAGCAGCCCTTTGGTTAAATTTTGCCACGTCAATTGGTGCTCCAGTTTCAACTACACACTCTATTGTAGGTGGAGTTATGGGTGCGGGTATTGCAGCAGCTGGATTTTCAATAGTAGATTGGGATAAAGTAACTCAGATTGTTGCATCATGGGTTATTTCTCCACTAATGGGTGGAATTATAGCAGCAGCATTTTTATTTTTTATTAAAAAACAAATAGTTTTTAAAGAAGATAAAATTGAAGCTTCAAAGAAATTTGTTCCTTTATTAATTGCTTTAATGTCTTGGATATTTTCTACTTACATTATTTTAAAAGGTATTAAACAAATAATTAAAGTTGATTTTATTACGGCTACACTTATAGGTTTAATTATTGGTGTGATTGTATATATTATTGTTAAACCTTTAATATTTAAAGCTGCAGAAAAATTAGAAAATAATAGATTATCTGTAAACACTTTATTTAATATTCCTTTGATATTTGCTGCTGCTTTATTATCATTTGCACATGGAGCTAATGACGTTGCAAATGCAATTGGACCCTTAGCTGCAATTAATGATGCTATAGTAAATGTTGAAATAGCATCAAATGTTGCTATTCCTTTTTGGGTTATGGCAGTTGGTGCTTTTGGGATTGTGATTGGATTAATGTTATATGGTCCTAAATTGATAAAAACAGTAGGGTCTGAGATTACAGAACTTGATCAAATGAGAGCATATTCTATTGCAATGGCTGCCTCATTTACTGTGATACTTGCAAGTCAATTGGGTCTTCCTGTTTCATCTACTCATATTGCAGTTGGTGGAGTTTTTGGGGTTGGATTTTTAAGAGAATTTTTGGATGCTAATGAAAAAAGATTTTTACAAGAAACAAGAAAGAAATTTAAGAAGCATAAAAAAGAATTAGAATCTATGAATGAAGAGTTAAGAAATCTTGAACTTATTGTTGATAAATCAAAAAGTAATTATGTAAGAATTGTTGAGCTTATTAAAAATATTGATGACAGAGAAGATTTAGTTAAACAAGATAGAAAAGATGTAAAAGATGCAAAAAGAACAAAATATGTAAAAAGAGATGCAGTTAAAAAAATTATTGCTGCGTGGATTATTACAGTTCCTGCTGCTTCAATTTTAGCTGCTGCTATTTTCTTTATGATAAAAGGAATTATGGCTGTATAAGTAGAAATTCTACTTATACTAATCATCTTTTATTTATCTCTTTAATGGTAGAATCCCTTTTAAAAATTTTACTAGGGATTTTCTTTGGAAGCTGTATTTGCTGTTTTACCTGTTTACTTTTTTATTTTACTAGGATTTACTGCAAAAAAAATCTTTACAAATCAACTTGATGAAAAAACTCTTGTCTTAATTTCTTTATATTTCTTTCAACCAATTTTAATTTTTTGGGGATTAACAAAAACTCCAATTAATTATGAATTAATTGCTTCTCCTATTGCTTATTTATCTATTATTCTTATTTGTATAGTTTTCCTACTTTTAATTAATAAAAAACTATTTAAAGAAAGAAATGAACAATCTATTTATTTAGCAACTTCACTTATTGGTAATACTGGAAATCTTGGGATTCCTCTTGGAATTGCTATTTTTGGTATTGAATCTGTTCCTTACACTAGTATTATAAACATTGCAAATATTATCTTTATCTATACTTTTTCTGTATATTTTTTTGCAAGAGAGCAGTTTTTATTAAAAGATGCTATTAAATCAATTTCAAAGATTCCTGCAATTTGGTTTGCTTTACTTGCACTTTTTGTTAATTATCAAGGAATAAGTATAAATAAACATATTTATACAGCATTAGAAATGGGTGCATATACTTCAATGGTTATTCAATTACTTATTTTTGGAATGTACTTATTTAGTGTGAAAATCAAAACTATTCCTTGGCCGTTATCAATACAAATTTCTTTTGTTAAGCATGTTTTACTACCTGTTGTTGGATTAGTATTTGTATTATATTTTACAGATCTTAATTCTTATGTTGCATCAATTTTGATTATGGAACTAATGGTTCCTCTAGCTGTAAATAATGTTAATTTGGCTGCATTATATAACTGTAAACCATTTAATGTTGCAGCTTCAGTTTTAGTTTCAACTGCATTGTTTGCTTTACTTCTTTATTTTAATATTGAAGTTATTAAATATTTTATTAAGTAGGTAAGTATGTGTGGAATAATAGGTACAAATTTTATTTCAAATGAATTTGATAAATCATTAGAACTATTAAATAATAGAGGTCCTGATTTTCATAAATCTCATATTATTGATAATAAGCAATTTGGACATACAAGACTTGCTATTATTGATTTAAATGAAGAAGCAAATCAGCCTATGATTTTTGATGATATATTACTTGTTTTTAATGGAGAAATTTATAATTATAAAGAATTGATTCACGTGGAACATTTAGAGTGTAAAACTAAAAGTGATAGTGAAGTATTGATTAGACTTTACCAAAAATATGAATTTGAATTTTTAAATAAACTAAATGGAATGTTCTCTTTTTGTCTTTATGATATAAAAAAGGATAGATATTTCTGTGCAAGAGATAGATATGGTAAAAAGCCATTTTTCTACTATTTTAAGGATAAGAAGTTTATATTTTCTTCTTCAATCAAGTCAATATTAAATCTACTTGATTATAAACCATCTTTAAATAAAGTTGCTGTTTCAAAATATATGCAATATTTTGTCTCTTATGGCGAAGATACTTTCTATCAGGAGATTTTTAAACTTGAAGCTGCAACATATATGATATATGAGCCAAATAAGCCCTGTGAGCTTCAAAAAAAGAAATATTATAAGATAAACACCTATAAAGCCATTAAGGACGAAAAACAAGCTTTAAATGATATAGAAGAGCTTTTATTTAAAAGTGTTGAGTATAGACTTAATAGTGACGTTGAAGTTGCTTCACTATTGAGTGGTGGAATTGATAGTTCGTTAATATCTGCACTTTATACAAGAATATCAGGAAAGAAGATAAATACTTTTAGTATTGGTTATGATGAACATAAAAACTATTGTGAATTATCTTACGCACAAATTACAGCATCTCATATAGGCTCAAATCATAATCCTGTATCTATAAATCAAAAAGAGTATATAAATCACTTTGAAGAGACTTTAGAATTTTTAGAAGAACCACATGGAGATAGTGCTGCAATTCCTTTAAATATTTTAACAAAAAAAATACATCAAAGTGGAATTAAAACTGTTCTTTCAGGGGAAGGAAGTGATGAGATATTTTTAGGTTATGACAACTATGCAAAGTTTTTAAAATATTACGAGTTTGAAAAATCATTATCATATGAACAAAATATATTTTTAAATGATATTATAGGAGCATTACAAAATAATACTAAAGAGAGTGAATACTTACGAAGAATAGTAAAAAAGCAAAATCTTTATAACTCATTTGGAGAAATATATACTGATATTCAAAGAAAAAGATTATTTAAAAAAGTTCCAACATTTAAGAATGAAACCTCAAAACAAGATCCTGTTGACTGGATGAGTTATATAGATTTAAAGATTTGGTTAGGAGAGGCATTATTATCGAAAGTTGATAGAATCTCTATGGGAAACTCATTAGAAGTTAGAACGCCATTTTTAGACTTTAATTTAGTAAATTATATGTTTAGTGTTGAATCAAAAATAAAAATTGGAGATACAAATAAATATTTATTAAAGAAAATAGCTTCTAAATATATTCCAAATGAAATTATAAATAGGACTAAAAAAGGTTTTAATTCTCCATTTAATGAGTGGTTAAATAAAGAGTATAAAAATCATATTCTTGAAGTTATACTTGAAGTTAATAAAAGTACAAATTTATTCAATGATGATTATATACTTCATATCTATGAATTATCACGTTCTAATAAATTTAAGCAACATCTTTATTCTCTTTTTATATTTTCTTTATGGTATAAAAAAGAGTATATTTCTTAAGATAAAAGATTGTAAAATCAAATATATTATAAATAAAATTTATTAAAAGAGAAAAAATGACTATATTAATTCCAGTAGATATGAAAAATAGAGATGAGTGTATCATTTCATCAATAGAAGAAAATAAAGCATGGGCTTTTATAACTTTAGATGAAGGTAAAATCGTAAAGGTTGAATTTTTTGATAGACGTGAAGATATTACAGTTTTAATTGATGCTGTTGTTGTTATCAATGATTTAGAGTATGTATGGCCATTTATGGATGAAGGAATTATTGCATTAGTTGCTCCAACTCAAAAAAGTATAGATGAAATTGTTGAAGCATTTCTATTCAAAGATTTACATGATTTTTCTATATAAATGAAATTTAATAAAAAAGATTTAAAGACACTTTCCAATATTATTGTCTCTAGACGTGATGTTAGGGGAAATAATTTCATTAACAAAAAGATATCAAATAAAAAACTTGATATCATTTTACAATCTGCTTTAAATGCACCTTCTGTTGGTTATTCTCAACCTTGGCAATTTATTATTGTTAATGATGAAAAACGAGATTTAGTTTATAAGCACTTTAAAAAATCTTTTGATAAAAGTAAAAAAAAGTTTCTTGATAAACCTGTATACTCTTCTTTAAAACTTGAAGGAATAAAAGAATCAAACATTAATATTGCAGTTTATTATAAAAAAAGTAAAAATGATATTTTAGGACAAACTTATATGAAAAGAACAGGAGAATATTCTGTTGTATGTGCAATTTTAAATATGTGGTTAACTGCTCGTGTTTTAAATATTGGTATGGGTTGGGTATCCATTTTAAAACCAAAAAAAATAAATAAAATATTTGATATGAACAAAAACGAGTTTAAATTTATTGCATACTTATGCTTTGGATATACAAAAGAATTTTATAGTGAACCAGAATTGAAAAAATTAAAATGGAATAAAAAAATCAATCTATCAGATTGCCTTATTAGTTAAGCTTTTTAATATACACCTAAATATATAATACACAACTTATTACAAGGAGTATAAATGAAAAAAACAATTAGAAAATTTTCTTTCTTTGTTGTTTGCATAGGATTATTGTCTTCTTTAAGTGCAGATGATAAAGTATATAAATTTACTATGGCAACAACTTGGGGTGAAACTGCTACGCCTCTTATAGATACAGCTAAAAACATGGCTAGTATGGCTTATAAAATGTCAAATGGTAGGCTTGATATTAAAGTAGATTCGGCAAATAAACATAAAGCGCCTTTAGGTGTTCTTGATATGGTTAAAGCTGGGCAATATGATATGGGGCACACGGCATCATATTATTGGAAAGGTAAAGACATAAACACTTTACCCTTTACATCAATGCCTTTTGGTTTAACTGCTCCTGAACAATATGCATGGTTTTACCATGGTGGTGGAATGGAACTTATGAAAAAGGTTTATGATAAACATGGTGTATTATCATTTCCTGGTGGAAGTACAGGTGTTCAAATGGGAGGATGGTTTAAAAAAGAAATCAATACTCTTGATGATTTAAAAGGTCTTAAAATGAGAATTCCAGGATTTGCAGGTGAGATCATGGCAAAGCTAGGTGTTCAAGCTAATAATATGGCTGCAGGTGAATTATTTACTTCACTAGAAATGGGAACAATTGATGCATTAGAATGGGTTGGACCTTCAATGGATATTAGTATGGGATTTCATAAGATTGCTCCATATTATTATACAGGATGGCATGAACCAGCATCAGAAATGCAATTTATCATTAATACAAAGAAATTTGAGAAATTACCAGATGATTTAAAAGAGATTATGGTTGATGCAATAAGATTAAGCGCTTATGATATGTATATTCAAAATTATGATATGAATGCTGTTGCATGGCAACAAATGAAAACTGAATATCCAAATATTCAAGTTAAAACTTTTTCTAAACAAATTATGGATGAGATGAAAAAAGCAAATCAAGAATTAAGAACAGAAATGGGAGAGAAAAGTCCTTTATTAAAAGAGATTTTAGATTCTCAAGATGTTTATATGAAAAAAGTAAGAGAGTGGACTAAAATGTCTGACTACTTATACTTAAAAGACAATTTATAATACTTTTATAATAAAGAGGATTTTTCCTCTTTATTAAAATCCATTTGGATTAAATCCCCCAAAATCATCATTGAAATTTGTACCAAAATCAAAAGTCTGCATATTTGGATTATTATAACCATTTTGTATAGATATATTTTGTAATTGCATAATATCTGCTTTTGGATCTATACCTTGTGGACAAACAAGTGTACATGCACTACATAAAGTACAATCCCATATCCCATTTGATTGAATACTACTCACTATATTTGCTCTAGAAGCGTTTTTCTTGTCATTTATATATCGTAAGGCTCTTGTTAGTGCAAAAGGCCCTAGAAAGTCTTTATTTACATCGTAAACAGGACATGAGCTAAAACATGAATTGCATAAAATACAATTACTTTGTAAATCTATTATTTTTATATCTTTTTGACTTAACTCAATTTCTATATTCTCTTCAATAAAGCTGTTTGTTTTCTTTATCAAAAATGTTTCATGTGAAACATCTACTATTAAATCCTTTATTATATTGGAGTTACTCATGGGTTCAATTAAGTCTGAATCTTTGATTCTTGTTTTACATGCTAATTTTTCTACACCATTGACTTTAAGAGCGCATGAACCACATACTCCACTTTTACAACCACATCTAAATGTTAATGTTGAATCAATATTAATTTTAATATCATATAAAGCTTTTAATAAATTATCTTCATTTGTATCATATTGATATACTTTATCTTCATATACTTTATCTTTAGAAAATCTTTTTATATTAATTTTCATTTGATGTCCTCTAACTCTATATTTGTACTATTATTTTGTATATAAACTTTTGAACACTTATTATAGTTCTCATCTGTATTTGGATAGTCAGTTCTATAATGGCTTCCTCTACTTTCTTTTCTATTTATTGCACAAGTTGTTGTTATTATTGCAATATCTAAAATATTTTTGAATTCAATAAATTCAATTAGATTCTTATTAAATACATTTGATTTGTCAGCAATTCCCATCTTGGGTAATTTATTCTTAATTTCATTAAGTTCATTTAACAATTCATTCATTTTTTCTTCATCTCTGAATAATCCAAGCTTATCAAACAAGCTAAGTCCAATTATTTCTTTATATTTATAAAAGTTTTCAATATTTGGTAATGAATAAATATTTTCAATTTCCTTTATTTCATCTTTATATTGGGTGTTATTTGATATATGGAAATCATTAATTTCATTTGATTTTATTGATGCATTTAATCCAGCTACTTTAGCGAATGTAACTATTTCTAGTAAAGAGTTTCCCCCTAGCCTATTTGCTCCATGTATATATGCTTGAGCACATTCTCCACAAGCATAAAGATTTGATATATTTGTTTTTGTCTCTTTATCTGTTTTTATTCCACCCATACTATAGTGGGCTGCTGGAATAATTGGAAGTAACTCTTCTTCGATTTTTATATTAGAAAATTCATAGGCTAAAGTTCTTTCTTGTGGCATCAGTTCCTTTATCTTATCTATTCCTAAATGCCTCAAATCAAGATATACTTTTTCATCTTTTTTTATTTTCTCATATATGGCTCTAGATACTTCATCTCTTGGTTTTAATTCATCAATAAATCTTTTTTCATCTTTATCAACAAGATATCCACCCTCACCTCTAGCACTTTCACTTATCAAAATATTTGAGTTTTCTAGTGTAGTTGGGTGAAATTGTACAAATTCCATATTGGATAATTCGCATCCAGCTTTGTATGCTATATTAATTCCATCAGCTGTATTTGAATATGAATTTGTTGTATGGTTATAATAAATACCTGCATATCCACCGCTTGCGATTATTGTAGTTTTTGATATAAATTCTTTTACTTCACCTGTTTGTATATCAAGTGCAGTTATACCTTTAGCTATATCTTTGTGAACTATTAGATTTAAAGCTAGATGTTCATTTTTGAAATTTATTCCCTCTTTAATGCATTGATCATATAGTGTATGAAGTATTTTTAAACCAGTATAATCACTTGAGTAACAAGTTCTTATTTTCTTTGTTCCACCAAATTTTCTTTGAGCTATTTTATTGTCTTTATCCCTATTAAAGGGAACACCAATGGAATCTAGCCAATGTATAGTATCTTTAGCATTTTCACACATAAACTTTATGGTGTCTTTATTCGCAAGCTTAAAAGATGCATTATATGTATCTTCAGTATGTATATCAACACTATCATCATCTTCATATAAAACAGCATTTATTCCACCTTGTGCTTGAACACTTTGTGAGTGTGTTGGATATGTTTTTGATACAACTAAAACATTTGAATCATTTTTCTTTGCATTTAATGCAGCAGTTAGTCCAGCTATTCCTGAACCAATTATTAATACATCTATCATTTTAATCCCAAAATTCTTTTAGTGGTTCAATCTTCTCTTCTCTTGCACTATTTGAATCAAAAGAAAAATCAGAATTATCAATTTGTTCATATACATTTTGAGAATTATCACTATTTATTTTTTCATCGCTTTGTTTTGTAGATTCAATATTTTCTTTTTTTGAACTTTCATTTAAAATCTTCTCTTTTAGTTTCAAATAGTCATTCATTATATTTTCATATTGATTGAAATCTAAAAGTATGACACCTGGTTTTCCATCTCTTAGAATTATTGCTTTTTCAATTTCATTTTTATTTAATTTATCAAATATATTTTTACTCTTTCTAACTAATTCAGTTGAAGAAAACATTTCATTTGATGTATATTGTAATAAGCCCATTTTTACTCCTTTACATATTATAATGTGTATTATAACACAAAATGAAGTTTATTTATTTTTAATTTTATATTTAGATTCTTAGTTTATATTATAAATATAATTACGATTTTATAGGCTTGTATTCTTAGTCTTTTTAATTCATTTAAACAAATTAGTTAATTAAAAATATATTTAAATATTTGTATAAAAGAATTTTACAATTTTTATTAATCAAAATGTAAATTGAGTTTTAGTACTAATTAATTGATGTATTATAATTGATTAAATAACATCTAAAAAAAGATGTTATTTAGAGAAAATTTCTTCAGCCCATTCTGTTATTGGGCCTCTTAGAACTTTTTGTAATTTGATTGCAAATGAATTTACAAGTGTATTTTCATTTTTAGTAGATTTTAAAAGTGTAGTTAATGCATTTGTATATTTGTTTACATAGAAGTTATCTATTTGTTTATTTGAACCTAGTATAACAACTTTACAAGAACTATCAATTCTTGATAAAACCATTTGCATAGTTTTATTTGACATGTTTTGTGCTTCATCAATAATTATAAATGAGTTGGATAAGGTTCTTCCACGCATTTCCCCTACCCACATAGTCTCTATTCCATAATTGCTAATCATTTGTTCGATTCGAGCTGTTACTTCGCTGTCGTCCAATTCTGACACTATAGTATCAGGAGCTTTTTTATTTCTTTTTCTTTTATGCTCTGTTCTAATAATATAATCCAAACTATCCATCAAGGGATGATTGTATATTCTAAATTTTTCTTCAAGACCAGGAAGATAACCTACTTCCTCTCCTTTATCAAGTGATTCAATTGAATTTCTTATATAAATGATTTTTTGAAAGTGTTTTTGTCTAACAAGTTTTAATGCTCCACTTAAAGCTAATAATGTCTTTCCTGAACCTGCTTTTGCTTCTACAATTAGAACATTATAAAAATGATTAAGAATTGCATCTGAAAAGAATAACTGCTCTTTATTTAAAGGAGTAATTATTTGATCTCTAATTTCATCTTCATCTAATACTCTAATTCTTTTGTTTTGAATATTTGCTAAAACAACTTGATCTGATGCTTCTACATTAAAACAATATGAGAAATTATATGGTTTATATTCTTTATCAAATTTATTTATTTCTTGATTATCAAGAAATTCTAAGTCTTGAAATCTTATATCAATATCTTTAATAAATTCAAACTCAAAATTGTCCTTATCCTTACCTACAAGTGCATCTGTTTTAATATCAAGAGATACTGCCCTAGTTCTTGCCATTATATCTAGTGATAAAAATTCAACTTGATTATTATAGTAAGTATTTGCAAAGGTAGCAATTTCTAGAATCTTTCTATCATTGATTATATTTGGAGATATATTTTTTATATTCACTAAATATTCATCTTTTGAAATAATATCTATAATAGTATTTTTATCATTTTGTATTTTTAATCTAATGGTTTTATATGATTCTACCTTTTGAGAATTTAATATTTCAGAGTTTTCTAAAATTCTTGCAAACTCTCTTGCTTGAAAATTGATTTCATCAAAACCACTTTTTTTAGTATCAAGTTCATCTAAAACTGTTTCGGGTAAAATAATTAGATTCTTCCCTTCTTGTGATAATTTATATATATTTGTTGCATCTTCTAGTAGTATATTTGTATCTAATACATAGTATTTCTCAAAATTCATGATATCTTCTTTTCTTTTTGTTTATAAACTTTATATACTATAAATGAACCAATAACAAGTGTTACGATTGTAAATAATAGTGAAAAAGTTTTTGTAATTACATATGCTACAATAAATAAAGATAAAATAGTAGGTATTTCATTGTATGCTCTAAAGAAATTACCACTTCTTTCATAATTATCTTTTTCTAATTTTTTTCTATAATATCCTAGTGAATATGAATATATAACAAGCAATAAAGCAAAAAATATTTTCGCATGCATCCACCCACCTGCTTCGCTTGATAATAAATATGGATTTAAATAAAGCATTACTGATCCACTTATTATTGTAGCCCACATTGCTGGAACACCAATATATTTGTACATCTTAAGTTCTTGAATTTTGACTACATCAACAAACTCTTTCTTATTTTGATGCTCTGTATGATATACATAAAGTCTTGGTTGATAAAAAAGCATTGCCATCCAAGACATCATAGCCATAATGTGAAAAGTCAGTATCCAAGTATAATATTCCATTTTAATCCTTACTATTGTTTTTTATCTTAATCAACCATTCATTTAAACTTTTTTCAAATCCTATATTAGAATTTTCATAAAGCTTTAAATCTTCTTTTAAATATTCTTGTTCAACATATCCACCATAATTATGGGGGTATAAATAGCCTATATGCTGCGAATCAAGATGTTTTGGTATATCTAGTATCTTTCCTGCTTTTATCTCTTCTAAAGCTTTATTTACTGCTTTATATGCACTATTTGATTTTGGACTCGAAGCTAGGTAAATTGCACACTGAGAAAGTATGATTCTCGATTCTGGATACCCTATTTTATTACAAGCAATCATTGTGTTTACTGCAAGGTTTAAAGCATTTGGATTTGCATTACCAATATCTTCACTTGCAAATATAACTAATCTTCTTGTAATAAAGTCAACACTTTCTCCACCATTTATCAATCTGCTCATATAATAAAGTGAAGCATCAATATTTGAACCTCGTAAAGACTTTATCATAGCACTTGCTAAATCATAATGTGTATCAGAAGATGAAACTCCATCCCCTATTACATTCTCTCTTAATTCTTTTAATAAACTCACATCAATATCTTTAGATACTTTATATGAAAAATTAAGAAGTGTAAGCATAGCTCTAGCATCTCCTGAACTCGAAGTAATCAAGTACTCTAAAGCATCAGATTCTATATTTATATCAATATCTTTTAAAGCAATATCAAGAATTTTATTCATCTCTTCTTTTGTAAAGGCTTTAAATTCATATAAAAATGATCTTGATCTAATTGCTGATGTTAAAGTAAAAAATGGATTTTCAGTACTTGCTCCAATTATGATTGCATCATAATTTTCCATAATAGGAAGAAGGACTTCTTGTTGGTTTTTAGATAATCGATGAACTTCATCAATAAAGATTAAAGGCTTAATTAAAGAGTTTTTATATTTATCAAACACTTTACGTAAATCTTCAATTTTTATACTTGTAGCATTAAAATAAAAATAGTCTGTATTTATTTCACGAGCTATAATCTTTGCTAGTGTAGTTTTTCCAGTTCCAGGTTTTCCATAAAAAAATAGATGTGGTATGTCTTTTTTTTTAATTAATTTATATAGTGCCTTATCTTTAGCAATAATGTGAGATTGACCAACAAAATTATCTAGATTTGTTGGTCTTAATTTATTAGATAGATCTATCATCTTCATTCATAAAGATTCTAAGATTTTTGTATTCCTCTTTCGTCAAATATCTTGTTTTTCCTGTTGGTAGATTATTTAAAGAGATCCCACCATACTCCAATCTTTTTAAATCAAGTACATCAAGTCCAAAATGAGCAAAGAATCTTCTTAATTCTCTATTTTTACCTTCACTAATTACAACTTTGATTTTTGAAAACTTCTCACCATTACTTTGAATATCATATGCTAAAAATGGTGCAAAACTCATTGATTTAATTTTACTAGTTTTATAAGCGCCACTTGTTGCATCTTCTATTTCTAATCCATGTTGCATAGCCTCTTCAACAGGTTTTGTAATAATACCATTTACTTTTATTTTATAAACTCTTTCTAAATCAGAGTGCATTAATGCATCAACAATAGTAACACTATCTGAAAGTAATAATAAACCTTCACTAGCATAGTCAAGTCTACCTACACTTAAAAAGTGTTTGTATTTATGATCAAGTGAATCATAAATAGTACGTCTTCCTTGAGGATCTTTTTTTGATACTATTTCACCTTTCGGTTTGTTATATACTATTACGGTAGAAATTTTATTTTTGTCTTCTCTAATTTTTTTTCTACCAATCTCAACTTCATCTTTATTTGAAACTTTTGTAGCAAGATTTGTTACAATTTTTCCATTAACTTTTACTTTACCCTCTTCTATTAGCTTATCAGCTTCTCTTCTTGAATAATTACTATTATGAGATAAAAATTTATTTAATCTTACTAATTCTTCTTGAACTTCTTCGTCTCTTTTTTTCATTTTATACCAGCTTCTATTAAATCATGAATATGTAATACACCAACTAATTTATCATTTTCATCAGTTACAATTAATAGCTGTATTTTATAATCTTCTATTACTTGTAGTGCATCACTTGCTAAAAGCTCTTTGTTTTTTAATCTTTTTGGATTCATTGTAGCAATCTCTTCTACTTTACAATCCATAGAAAAATTATCACCCATTAAAGCTCTTCTTAAATCCCCATCACTTAAAAGTGCAATTACTTTATTTTCTTTATCTGTAATTATTACACTTCCAAGTCTTCCTTCGCTCATTATTAAAATTGCATCTTTTAATTTTGTTTCACGTGAAACTACTGGAAGATTCTCTTTTCGTAATAAATCATCAACTTTTACAAAAAGTTGTTTTCCTAAACTTCCACCTGGATGAAATGAAGCAAAGTCTTCTTTTTTAAAATTTCTTTTTTTCATCAAACAAACAGCAAGAGCATCACCCATAGCCATAGTTAGAGTTGTAGATGACATAGGTGCAACATCAAGCGGGCATCCTTCTTTTTCAACTTTTATATTTATAAAAACATCTGCATATTTAGCTAATGTTGATTCAGGATTTCTAGCCATTGCAATTAAAGGGATATTAAATCTCTTTAAATGTGGAAGAATTTGTACTAATTCTTCACTTTCTCCACTATATGAAATTCCAAGAACAATATCATTCTTTCCAATCATTCCTAAATCACCATGCATTGCTTCTGTAGGATGTAGAAAAAATGAGCTTGTACCAGTACTTGCAAGAGTAGCAGCAATTTTTGCTCCAACTAATCCCGATTTACCAACACCTGTGATAATTAATTTACCTTTAGTACTTATTATTAACTCAATTGCTTTTTCTATATCAAAAGCTATATTATTTGCAGCTTTTTCTAACTCTTTTGCTTCAACTAGTAATAAATCTTTAACAATTTGTTTGAAATCCATCTATACAATCCTTATTGAACAAATATTGTAGGAACTATCATAGGATATTTTTTATATTTTCTCGTACAATGTTTTCTAACAACTTTTCTTAATTCATCTTCTAAAATTCTATTGTTTTTTAGAATTCCAGGTTTAATATTTTCTAAGAATGTAGTTAATAAATCTTCAATCTCTTTAGAGAAGAATTTATCTTGTTTATCGGGAACTAATCCAAAAGAAGTAACTTTTGGTCTTTGTGCCATAGTTCTGTCATTTTCATTAATTTGTGCAACAATCATAACAACACCTTCATTTGCCATTGTTTGTCTATCTAAAATTACATCATCAGAAATTTTATTGTTTAATTGGTTATCAATATAAACTTTTCCTGTTTTAACAGTTTTTACTTTTTTAAGATATTTAGGGCTTACTTCAATTTGCTCTCCATCACTCATAATATAAACATTTCTTTCTAATACACCACAATCAATACCTGTTTGACCATGTTTTAATGCATGATTATATTCACCATGAACAGGTAAGAAGAATTTTGGTTTAACAAGTCTTAGCATTAATTTTTGTTCTTCTTGAGAAGCATGCCCAGAAACGTGAATATCACCATAATCTTGATATGCAACTTTAGCCCCAGCTTTTAATAAATGATTGATAATACCAGATACACTAGCTTCATTCCCTGGAATTGCTTTAGCTGATAATATAATTTGATCATCTGGCTTTATCTTGATATGTCTATGCTCATGAATAGCCATTCTATAAAGTGCTGACATAGATTCTCCTTGAGATCCTGTTGTTACAATTAAAATTTCTTTATCATTATATTTATTTACTTCATGAGCTTCTATAAATTGATCTTTTGGAAATTTTATATATCCTAAACTCATTGCTAAGTCTAGATTCTTTTCCATTGATCTTCCAATAACACAGATTTTTCGCCCGAATGTAATTGCTCTCTCAATTGCTTGTGCAACCCTATGAATATTTGAAGAGAATGTAGACATAAGAATTCTACCTTTAGCTCCTGCAAATAATCTATCAAAAGTTGGACCAACTGTTTTTTCTGTTCTTGTAAAACCAGGAGCATGTGAATTTGTTGAATCTGATGTTAAAAGTAAAACACCTTTTTCACCATAATGAGCAAGTCTATGTAAATCTGTTGGCAAGTTATCGTATGGAGTATGATCTATTTTAAAATCACCCGTATGAATCATTGTTCCAGCTTCAGTTGTAACAGCAATACATGAACAATCAATAATTGAGTGAGTAACATGTATCCATTCAATTTCAAACTCCCCTATTTTTATAGGAGTTCTTTTTTGAATAGCTCTTAAGTATGATCTATGTTCTCTCATTTTATGTTCATCAAGTTTTGAACCAATCATTTCCAGTGGTAATGATGTACCATAAACTGGAAACTGCATTTCTTTAAATAAGTATGGCATAGCGCCAATATGATCTTCATGACCATGTGTAATAATAATTGCAATAATTTTATCTTTAATTTCTCTGATGTATGAGAAATCAGGAATTAAAATATCAACACCATGCATGTTTTCATCAGGAAAACTCATTCCAACATCAACGATAATTGCTTCATTCTCAGTTTCTATAACCATCATATTTCCACCAATTTCACCTAATCCTCCAAGTGGAGTAATTTTCAGTTTTGCAGATGTATTTAAATTTAGTTTATAGTGAGGATTTAATCTATCTCTATGAATTTTTTCATTTATTAAATGTGCTTTTTTAAGATCAGTAATCCATCCTTCACCTTTTTGTTGATTAGCAACAGCATTGTTAGCATTTGGATTAGTTTTAGGTTTTGGCTTTCTTTTTTTGAAAGGTGGTTTTTTTGTTTCTACGCCTTCTGTGCTTTGCTCAGAAGTAGTTGCTGTAGTATTTGTATTTTGATTAGTTGTTTGAATTACTTGTTTGTTAACAACAGCCTGTTCTTCTTTATTTATTTCTTCCATCTTTTACCCTTGTATGCATTTGGCTATACAAAGATGAACTTACTTCATGAGGTCTAATATTATCATTAATATTTAACTCTTTATAAATTTCTGAAATGGCTTCTTTACTTACAACTGATGTAAGATTTTTAGAAAGTTTTTTTCTTGGTTGCACAAAGCATGCTTTTAAAAACTTATTAAAATCTTTATCAAGAACTTTATCCATATCTTTTTTTATATAAAGAATTGAAGACATTATTTTTGGTGGAGGATCGAAAGATTCAGGAGGAACATCAAAAAGTATTTTTGAATCAACAGAAATTAATTCAGTAATAATACCTAATGAAGAATATTCTTTATCTTTTACACGTGCAGTAAATTTTTCTGCAACTTCCTTTTGAACCATCACAATAATGTGTTCACAAGCGCTATCTTCAAACGCTCTTAATATAATATTTGTTGCAATATAGTATGGTAGATTTGCGATTAAATCATATCTACCATCATGTAGAGTTTTTTGCTTATCCCAAGCCTCTAAAACATCAGTGTGGATCAGTTTTAGTCTACCCTCTTCTATTTCTATTGCAAATTTAGACTCTAAGATGCTGATTAAATCAGTATCTACTTCATAAGCAGTCATATCTTTGTACTTGACTAAGTTTTTGGTCAAATCACCTAATCCAGGCCCAATTTCAACGATGTAGTTATTCTTGGTGGGCATCGATTGGATGATTTTATCCAAAATAGTCGTATCTTTTAAAAAGTTTTGTCCGTATTGTTTTTTCGCTTTTACTTTTTCCATAATTGCAAGGAGTATATCTGCTTTTAACTTACAATTAGATAAGATAATATTTAGTTATTATGAAGGATTATATTTGAGTAGTTTTGCAAAAAGAATAATACCATGTTTAGATGTTGATAATGGAAGAGTTGTAAAAGGTGTGAACTTTGTTGGTCTTCGTGATGCAGGGGACCCTGTTGAAGTCGCAAAAAGATACAATGCAGAAGGTGCTGATGAAATTACTTTTTTAGATATTACAGCTAGCCATGAAAATAGAGGAACAATTGTTGATATTGTAAAAAAGGTTGCTCAAGAGGTTTTTATTCCACTAACTGTTGGTGGAGGAATTAGAAAACTTGAAGATATTTATGCCTTACTAAATGTAGGATGCGATAAAGTTTCTATTAATTCATCTGCTGTTACAAACCCAGATTTAATAAATGAAAGCTCAAAAAGATTTGGTTCACAATGTATAGTGGTAGCCATTGATGTAAAAAAAGTTTCTGATGGTTCATATCATGTTTTTGTAAAAGGTGGTAGAGAAGACACAGGCCTTGATGCACTTTCATGGGCAAAAGAAGTATATGATAGAGGTGCTGGTGAGATACTTTTAACTTCTATGGATACAGATGGTGCTAAAACAGGATTTGAATTAAATATTACAGAACAAATATCAAAACTAGTTGATATTCCTGTAATTGCAAGTGGAGGTGCTGGAACTATGCAGCATATAAAAGAAGCTTTTGAACATGGTGCAAGTGCAGCACTTGCTGCTTCAATTTTTCACTTTAAAGAGATAGATATTATGGATTTAAAAAGATATTTAAGAGCTAATAATATTCCTGTAAGGATATAAAATGAATAAAAAAATATTTTCATTATTGATATTACCTATTTTGTCATTTTCTTATGAAATAAATTTCAATAAAAGTTTTTCAAAAGTTGTTAATCCTGATTTATTAAATACATATATTAATATAAGTGTTGAAAAATTAGATGAATCAAAAGTAAATATAGAAATAGAAAAATTTAATGATTTTATGAAAAACAATAAAAGTATTACATTAAAAAATGGAAGTTTTACTTTAAGTCCAAAATATAAATATTATGATAATAAACAAGAATTTACAGGTTATGTAGGAAGTCTAAGATATACTGCTGAATCAACAGATGCAAAAAAATTAAATAGTTTTATGGATGAATTAATTTCTATAAAAGATAGTACAAAATCTGAAGATGTAAAACTAAATATTTCAAATGTATCATGGAAAATAAGTGATGAACTACAAAATAAAAGTTATGATGAATTAAGACTAGAATCAATTACATGGTTAGAATCTTACTCAAAAACTTTATCTGCAAAATTATCAAAATCTTGCGAGATAAAAACTATAAATGTAAATGAATCACAAAATGGGAATATAATGTATGCAAGAGCTGAAATAGCATATTCAACAAAAGCAAAAATAGCTGCAGACGTGGCACCTATTAATAGTGAGCAAAATATTAATATTAATCCAAATTTTACATTGGAATGTAAATGATTATCTGTGCTGGAAGAAATGAAGTTTTTCCATTCGCCCACCCTATTGGTGTGGGTTTGGTTGAATCTGCTATAAACTTAACAAGAATATGTTTATTTGATAAGCCTGAGTTTTTACTTTTTATAGGAAGTGCAGGTTCATATGGTAACCATCAAATATTTGATATTATTGAATCAAAAAGAGCTTCAAATATAGAGCTTGGTTTTTTAATACAAAGTGCATATACTCCACTTGATAATGTTTTAGAATCAGAGAATAAATTTGCAAGAAATGACACAATTGTAAACTCATCAAACTATATATCTACAAATGAAAAATTATGTAAAGAGTTTAATGATTATGGTGTTGGAATTGAAAATATGGAGTTTTTTTCAATTTTAAGTGTTGCAAAGGAGTTTGAAATTCCAGTTGCTGGAATATTTGTAATAACAAACTATACAAATGAGACTGCCCATGAAGATTTTATAAAAAATCACAAAGAAGCAATGGATAAACTAACAAAATATTTACTTGAAAAAAATATAATAAAATAGACAAAATAAAATACTGGATAAATTATAATGGCAAAAGAAGAATTAATATCAATATATGATTACACATTAGATGAACTAAAAGAAAAATTAAAACCATCATTTAGAGCAAAGCAAGTGTACAACTGGCTTTATAAAAAATATGCAAACTCATATGATGAAATGAAAAATATACCAAATGAATTAAAAGAAGATTTAAAAGCAAACTATCCAATTGATGTTATGACAATAGTAAAAAAAGAGCAAAGTATTGATGGAAGCATCAAATATCTTTTTAAATTAAGAGATAACCACACAGTTGAAGCTGTATTACTTTTGATGAAAGATAAGAAAAAAGATGAAGATGGAAATATTGTAAGAAGTGAAAAATACACTGTATGTATTTCATCTCAAGTTGGCTGTAAGGTTGGATGTACTTTTTGTTTAACGGCAAAAGGTGGATTTGTACGAAATCTTACAGTTGGAGAGTATATAGCTCAAATTGTAAATATAAAAAGAGATAATGACATAGCTGAAAACAAAGCATTAAACATTGTTTATATGGGAATGGGTGAACCTCTTGACAACTTTACTAATTTCGTAAAAGCAGTTAGTATATTCTCTGAACTTGATGGATTAGCAATTTCAAGAAGAAGACAAACAGTGTCAACATCAGGAATTGCATCTAAAATAGAAAAGTTAGGTCAAATTGATTTAGGAATACAACTTGCAATTTCTCTTCATGCTGTTGATGATGAGTTAAGAAGTGAATTAATTCCTATGAATAAAGCTTATAATATCGCTTCAATTATTGATGCTGTTAAGAAATTTCCAATAGATACAAGAAAAAAAGTTATGTTTGAGTATTTAGTAATAAAAAATAAAAATGATTCAGTTGATGCTGCAAAAAAACTTTTAAAACTTCTAAATGGAATTCAAGCAAAAGTAAATTTAATTTTCTTTAATCCCTATCCAGGGACTACATATCAGCGACCTGAAGTTGAAGATATGTTAAGATTCAAAGATTATTTAAATGAACGTGGATTAATTTGTACTATTAGGGAATCAAAAGGTATTGACATAAGTGCTGCTTGTGGGCAGTTAAAGGAGAAAGAAGCTAATGGGAATTCTTGAAATATCACTATTAATCTTTATAGCAATTGTAGCTATTGTTACGGGCATAGGATTTTATATACAAAACAAAAAAGAGGAGAAATAATTTAATGGCAATTACAAGATTTGCACCAAGTCCAACAGGATATTTACATATTGGTGGTTTAAGAACTTCATTATATAGCTATTTGTGGGCTAGAAAAACAGGTGGAGAGTTTAAATTAAGAATTGAAGATACTGATACTGCAAGAAATAATGAAGATGCAATGGAAGCTATTATTAATGCATTTGATTGGGTTGGCTTAAATTATGATGGTGAAGTTTTGTATCAATCAAAAAGAACAGAAATTTATAAAGTATATATTGATATCTTATTAGATAATGGAAATGCTTATAAATGTTATATGAGTAGAGAAGAACTTGATGCCCTAAGAGCAGGTCAAGAAGCTAGAAAAGAAAACCCAAGATATGATGGAACTTGGAGACCAGAAGATGGGAAAGTTTTACCTGAAATCCCTCAAGGTGTTGAGCCAGTTATTAGAATCAAAGCTCCAACTTCTGGAACAATAGAATTTTTAGATGGTGTAAAAGGTCCTATGAAATTTGATGCTAATCAAGTTGATGACTTTGTAATTGCAAGATCAAATGGAATGCCTACATATAATTTTGTTGTTGCCGTTGATGATGCCTTAATGGAGATGACTGATATTATAAGAGGTGATGATCACTTATCAAATACTCCAAAACAAATTGTTGTTTATAATGCCTTAGGATTTAAAGTACCTAAGTTTTATCATGTTCCAATGATTAATAATCCATCTGGGAAAAAACTATCTAAAAGAGATGGTGCAATGGATGTTATGGATTATAAGAATCAAGGATATTTACCTGAAGCTTTATTAAACTTTTTAGTTAGACTTGGATGGTCAAATGGTGACCAAGAAATCTTTTCAATGGAAGATATGTTAGAATTGTTTGATCCTTCAAATATTAATAAATCAGCATCTGCATACAATGCTGAAAAATTATTGTGGTTAAACTCTGAATATATAAAAGCTGTATCAAATGATAGATTAATTCAAGAATTAAAGTTCTTTGATATGGATTTATCTCATCATCCAAAAAGAACAGAACTTTTAGATTTATCAAAACAAAGAGCACAAACATTAATAGAGTTAAAAGCCTCAGTAAATGCTATATTGGAAATTCCAACTTCTTATGAAGAGAGCGGAGTTAAGAAATTTGTAAAAGAAGATACAAAAGCATTTTTAGAAAAATATATTAATCTACTAGAAAAAAATAAAGATGACTTGTATGATGTTGCAAAAGTTGAAGAGATCACAAAACCTTTTATTACTGAAAATGGATTGAAATTTCCACAATTATTTCAACCAATTAGAATAGCATTAACAGGTGGAACACAAGCTCCTTCAGTGTATGACATCATTGCAATTTTAGGATTTAATGAGGTTTCTTCAAGATTACAAAATGCTCTAAAAAGAAATTTTCAAAATACTTGATTATTTAAAAATAATCAGGCATAATATTATAACATTTACAAAGGATAGAATAGATGAACATTTACGTAGGTAATTTATCATACAGAATGAATGATAAAGAGTTAGAAGAAGTTTTCTCAAAGTTTGGTGCAGTAAAAAGTGCAAAAGTTATCATGGATAGAGAAACAGGAAAATCTAAAGGATTTGGTTTTATTGAAATGGAAGATGCATCAGCTGGGACTAAAGCAATTGAAGCTTTAAATGGTAATGACTGCGAAGGTAGAACTTTAAGAGTTAATGAAGCAAAACCTAGAGAAGAAAGACCAAGAAGACAATTCTAATTTAAGTTAAAGTAGCATTTATTTTAAATGCTACATAACTTAGACCTTATGCTTAACTTTTTTAAAGTTACTCATCAAATCCAATCACGAAATATAGAAATTTAGACTCCTCATTTAATTCCATCTGTATGGAATTATTGTTATTTAATAAATAGTTATTTATTAATAGGAGGAGCTATTCTATAGCTTATAAAAAATCACAAATAACACTAAATAATTTTATGCTACAATTTATTCAAGGAATTTAAATGAAAATATTACTACTTGAAGATGATTTAATTTTGAATGAAATAATACAAGAACATCTAATGGAGATGAATAATAGTGTAACTTCAGTATTTACAGGTGATGAAGCCCAAGATATAATTTATTCAAAAACATTTGATTTAATGCTTTTAGATGTAAATGTTCCAAATATAAATGGCTTTGAATTATTAGAAGATTTAAGAAAAAATGGAATAAAAACACCAGCAATTTTTTTAACTTCTGCTCATTTGTTAGAAGATATTGAAAAAGGGTTTAAATCAGGTTGTGATGATTATATTAAAAAACCATTTGAATTAAAAGAGTTGGATTTAAGAATTGAAAATATTAAAAGATTACACAATATTTCATCTTCTAATAGCATTGAAATATCAAATAAAATATATCTAAATAAAGATACTCTAACAATAAATAAAGATGCTAAAACTATTCATATTGCCCAAAAAGAGAGTGAAGTATTAGAATATTTAATAAAAAATAGAAATAAATCAGTTAGTATTGAAGAATTAAGTATAAATGTTTGGGCATATGAAGAAGCGCCAATAGCTTCTACTATTAGAACTTATATTAAAAATCTGCGTAAAATATTAGGGGAAGACTCTATTATAAATATAAGAGGAGTTGGTTATAGATTTAACAGCTAGTGAAAAAAGCACTTTTATAAGATTTCTTTTTTTATATTTGGGCTCATCTTTTGTATTAATGTTAATGGTTGCATTTTTCTATTTTCAAAATGAAAAAACACTATATTATGATTTAACAAAATCAAATATGCAAAATGTAGTTTCACAAATATCATCAAAAATAATATTTGCACATATGACAAATAAGGAGTTTGATAAAAATTATTTACTAAAAACAGATGATTATAAAATCTCTTTTTATGATGAGAATAAAAATAAAATCTTTGGAAATTTGGATGATGAAATTGATTTTACAAAAACAATAATAGAGCATCAAAAACATTTTATTTTAATTGACTCCTCTACTTTAGGCCATTTGGGTGTTTATTATATAGCGATAAAAGAGAATCTTTTTTTTGAACAAATCAGTAAATTAAAAACAAATATTGTACTTATTTTCTTTTTAATCTATTTATTTATTGCAATTATAGGATTTTATTTAGCAAAGCTATTTTTAAAGCCTATAAAAGACGAACGAGAAAAACTTAATAACTTTATCAAAGATACAACCCATGAGTTAAATACACCAATTAGCGCTATTTTAATGTCAACAGAATCAAATAGCTTAAATGAAAAACAAATAGAAAGAATAAGAATAAGCGCAAAAAGAGTATCTGAGCTATATAAAGATCTAACTTATATATTTTTACAAAATAGTTATGATAAGAAATCTATTGAAATAGTAAATTTAAAACAAATAATAATAGAACAGCTAGAATTTTTTCAACCTTTAGCAATAAAAAAGAGAATAGATATAAAACTAAAATTAGAAGATTTTGAGTATAAAATAGATAAAGATGATTTTATAAGAGTTTTCAATAATCTAATATCAAATGCAATTAAATATAATAAAATAGCTGGATTTATAGAGATAAAACTTGAAAATAGATCTTTAATAATAAGTGATTCAGGTATTGGAATAGAGCAAAATAAACTAAAAGATATATTTAAAAGATATTATAGAGCAACAACGCAACAAGGCGGTTTTGGAATAGGTCTTAGTATTGTAAATCAAATATGTAATAATTATAATATAAATATATCTGTAAACTCACAATTAAAAAAAGGTACAACTTTTACTCTAAATTTTTAAAAAAGAATCTACACATTAACTCCTCACAAAATTGATAATATTTTATATACTAAAAATTTCAAAGGAGAAATATATGAAAAGTTTAATCAAATTATTTGCAACGCTATTAATAACAGTTGGTTTTTTAAATGCCCAAGCAATAGAACAAAATGGTGCAAAAGATGGTTATGATATTAAATTAAGCTCTGAAAAAAGCTTGATTGTAGGAACAAATACTTTTGATATTGAATTATCTAAAGATGGTGTAGCAATTACAGATGCAAAAGTAAAATTAAAAGTTTTTATGCCTGAAATGCCAGGTATGCCATATATGGAATATGAAGATAAAGCAGTACTTGAAAATGGAGTTTACAAAGTAAATGTTAACTTTAGTATGTCAGGAACTTGGCAATATCATCTAAAATTTAAAACAAAAGATGATGTGGTTCATACTGTAAAAGGTAGTATAAACCTATAATGAAAAAGATATTACTATGCTCAAGCCTTACTGTTTGCCTATTATCAGCTGTGACAATAGATGAGCTAGTAAAAAATACAAATGAAAATAATTATGATATAAAAAGTATAGATAAATCCATAGAAGTTGCAAATCATCAGATTTTATTATCTAAAAAGTGGCAAAACCCTACTTTGTCACTTGGATTAAATGACCTATGGCTTAACGATTTAAGTTCAAGAGATAAAGAGGCTATGCAAGCTTCTTTTATAGGCTTATCTCAAGTGATTCCTACAGGTTCAAAATTAGAAATAAAAGAAAAGATTGCCCAAAAAGATAGAAATATACAAATACAAAATCTTGAAGATAAAAAGCTAGAGCTAGAATCAAAAGTTTATGAATATGTATATACTATTTTACTTTTAGAAAGAAAATATAAGCTATTAGAGTCATATGAAGAAAATATTAAAAAACTAGAAACTTTATTTACTTCTTTATATAAATATCAAAAAGTTACTCAAAATGAGATATTAAATTCTCAAATATCGGCTTTAGATATAAGTTTGCAAAAACAAAATCTTAAGAATATGATTGATAATTCATACTTAAAATTGGAGCAAATTACATATACTAAGATTGATAAAATCGATGAAAATATTGATATAAAGAAGATAAATTTATTAAGTATAAACCAAGAACATCCCAAGTTTAAAACCCTGGAAGAGATGGCAAACAAATCAAAAAATATGGCAGATTTAGAGGCTGAAAAAAAGATTCCAGATGTGATGTTAAATGTGGCTTATTTTCAAAGGGATTCTAGATTTAATGATTATGTAAATGTGAGTGTTAGTTTCCCACTTCCTATTTATGACACTGAAAATACAGCTAGACTTCAAGCTAAAATGAATATGAATGAAACAAATGATAAATTAGTACAGCTAAAACATAACTTCTCAATGCAAAGTGAAATATTAAAAAATAGTTTAAACAGTTCATATACAAACTACAATTTAATAGAAGAAAAAATTATACCAATCAAAGAAAAAATACAAACAAATATAGAGACTTACACAAGCTTTGATAAGATTAAACCACAAGAAAGCATTAAAAATTTAAATGAATTAATATCTTATGAAATAAAAGCAATAGATGAATTACAAAAATATTATGAAGCTTATTCTGCTTTATTATATTTTACAAATAAAGGCATAAAATGATTAGAAGTATAAAAATAGTATTGTTAGGCACCCTACTTTTAACAACGGCTTTAAATGCCCAAATTATAGAAGCCAAACAGCTTTTTAACAAGAAAATTGTAAAAGTAAAAAAAGAAGAATTAGCTCTTACAAAAAGTTTTTATGGAATAACAAAAATTGATGAGAGCTCATTAGTTGATATCGTAAGTAGATTTGATGGTTATATTACAAAGTTAAATGCAAATAAAACCTATATGAGTATAAAAAAAGGTGAGCCTTTATACTCTATTTATTCAGATGATATTTTAAGTATTCAAAGTGAACTTCAAATTGCAAGTGATTTTAATAAGAACATTTATAATTCAACTCTTCTAAGACTTGATAACTTAGACATATCAAAATCTGAACAAGAAAAAATCAGAAAATCAAAAGTAGATAAAAATGGTATAGTGGTTACCTCTAGTGTAAATGGTATCCTACTAGCAAAAAGTATAAATAACTCAAGTGCCGTAAAAAAGGGAACTACCCTACTTCAACTGGCTTCTTTAGATAAAATTTGGTTTATTAGTTCTATTTACCAAAGTGACTTATCTTATGTAAAAAAAGGTATGGAAGCACAAATATCTATTGATGGATTAAATTCTAGTATAAAATCAACAGTTGATTTTATTTACCCTACTTTTGATGAAAAAACAAAAACAGTTGATGTAAGATTTATACTTGATAATACAAATAATGAGCTTGTTCCAAGTATGTTTGGAAAAATAGATTTAACGGTAAGAAAATCACTAATGCTAACTTTACCAAAAACAGCTGTACTAAAAAAAGCTGATACATATTATGTATTTAGACCTATTTCAAATGAAGAGTTTGAACCTATAAAAATAAATGCAAAACGAATATCTTCAAATAAGTATGAAATACTTGGTGGCTTACAAGAGAATGATGAGGTTATAAACAATGCCCTATTCTTGCTAGATTCAGATGCAGTTACAAATGCACTGTATGAATCTGATGATGAAGATTGGTAGGAAAAGATGGTAGAAAGTATAATCTCATATAGTGTTAGAAATAAATTTTTAGTACTTTTTTGCGTAATCATTTTAACTTTTGCATCTTTTTGGGCTGTGAAAAACACAAGTTTAGATGCCCTACCTGATTTATCACCTCCTCAAGTGATTGTTCAAGTTGAGTGGAAAGGTCAAAGTCCAAAAACAATCGAAGAGCAAATATCATATCCTTTGATTTCAAACTTAATGTCTTTGCCAAATATTGATACGGTCCGAGCTATGAGCTCTTTTTCAAATGCGATGATTTATATTATTTTCAAAGATGGAACAGATATTTATGATTCAAGAAGCAGAATTTTAGAGCAATTATCAACTCTTCAAGGAACCTTTCCTGAAGGTTCAAGTGTTCAAATAGGTCCTGATGCTACGGGTGTTGGTTGGGCTTATGAATATGCATTAACATCAAAAACAAAAAGCTTAGATGAGCTTAGAACTTTACAAGATTATTATTATAAATTTGCTCTTTTAGGGGTTGATGGAGTAAGTGAAATTGCATCAGTTGGAGGTTTTGTAAAAAACTATGAAATCACACTAAATCAAGATAAATTAGTTCAATATGATTTAAGTATAGAAGATGTTAAAAAAGCCTTAGTAAATAATAATGATGAAAAAGGTGGAAGAATAATCTTAGAAAATGGTTATGAACATATGATTCAAGCCAAAGGTTACCTAAAAAATGTTTTTGATATAGAAAATATTACTGTTAAAACTTTTAATTCAATTCCTTTAAAAATAAAAGACATCGCAAATGTAAATATTACATCATCAAATAGAAGAGGAATGGTCGATTTAAACGGGCAGGGTGAAACAGTTGGAGGTATTGTAGTTGTTAGGTTTGGTGAAAACCCATATGCAGTTATAAAAGCTGTAAAAGAAAAACTAGAAACCCTAAACGTTGATGATGTTGAAGTTGTTGAAACTTATGATAGAACTTCATTAATTGATAAAGCTATTGATACTTTAAAAAATACATTAATTGAAGAATCGATTATTGTAATGATAGTAAGTGGATTATTTTTATTTCACTTTAGAAGTGCATTAATTATTATTATAACCTTGCCAATAACTGTATTAATCACTTTTTTAATGATGAAAGCCTTTGGAATGGGCTCAAATATTATGAGTTTAGGTGGAATTGCAATTGCTATTGGAGCAATGGTTGATGCCACAATTGTAATGGTTGAAAATGCCCATAAATATCTTCAAGGAAAAGAGAATATAAGTAATAAAGAACGAATTGAAATAATTATTAAATCAGCAAAACAAGTAGGGCGACCAATCTTTTTTGCACTAATATTAGTAGTTATTTCTTTCTTACCAATATTTGCATTAAGTGGACAAGAAGGTCGGTTATTTGGACCATTAGCTTTTACTAAATCATTTGCAATGATTAGTGGAGCAATTTTGTCAATCACAATTGTTCCTATTTTGATGGTGTTTCTAATTCGTGGAAAAATAATGGCAGAAGATAAAAATATATTAAATAAATTTTTCATTATGCTTTATTCACCGCTTCTAAAAATTTCATTAAAATTAAGATATTTGGTTGTTGTGATTTTTATTGGAACAATAATTTTAGCATATCCCGTTTATAAAAAACAAAATTGGGAATTTATGCCAATGATGAATGAGCAAGTTTTTATGTATATGCCTGTAACTCCCTATGGAATAGGGATAGACTTAGCTAAAGAACTCACAAATAAAACAAATATAATTTTAAAATCATTTCCAGAAGTAGATACCGTATTTGGAAAAGCAGGGCGTGCACAAACAGCAACAGATCCCGCCCCACTTGCGATGATAGAAACAATAGTAACTTTTAAACCACAAGAAGAATGGCGTCCTGGAATGACCTATAAAAAACTAATGGAAGAGATGAATAACAAACTTCAAGTAGCAGGGCTTATTAATTCTTGGACCTATCCAATTAGAGGAAGAATTGATATGCTTCTTACAGGTATTAGGACACCTTTGGGAATCAAGCTGTATGGAAATAATCATGAACAACTAGAAAAAACAGCAGGATTAATTGAGCAAAAATTAAAGAAATTTGATAAGACCTTATCTGTTTCAACTGATAAGATAAATTCAGGATATTATTTAAATATTGACATAAAAGAGGAGATGATAGCAAGATATGGAATTAGTAAAAATGATGTAATATCAACTATTTCACTTGGAGTTGCAGGATCTCAAATATCTACTTTTATAGATAAATTAGAGAGATATCCAATTACTTTGAGATTTGAAACAACTCAAAGAGAAGATTTAATAAGTTTAGAAAATCTTCAAATAAAAACAAAATTAGGTTTTCAACCCCTTAAAATGTTTGCGAATTTAGAGTATGAAGAGGGACCATCTGTTATAAAATCAGAAAAAGCATTAAATGTAAATTTCATTTATATTACACCAAAAGATGGAATATCAGCAAATCAGTATAAGGATGAAGCAAAAGAGTTATTAAAAGATATAAAACTTCCTAGTGGTTACTATTATGAGTGGGCAGGGCAGAGTGAGTATTTGGAATCTGCTCTTCAAAGGCTTGTTTATATTATTCCTTTAACTTTTGTAATTATATTTGTACTTATATATTTAGCTTTGAGGAATTTAACATATACAATGATAATTTTCTTTACCTTACCATTTGCATTAACAGGTGGAATATTTTATTTAGAGTTTTTGAATTTTAATATATCAATTGCTGTAATTGTAGGTTTCTTGGCACTTTTAGGAGTCGCTGCTGAAACATCTATAGTGATGCTTGTATATTTACATGAAGCTATGCATGAATTGAATAAAAAAATAAAAGATCCAAACAGAACAGATATTTTTAATGCAATTTATAAAGGTGCAGTTTTAAGGCTAAGACCAAAACTTATGACACTATTTGCAATATTAGGAGGATTAATTCCTATTATGTATATACATGGTGTTGGAAGTGAAGTTATGCAAAGAATTGCAGCTCCTATGATTGGTGGAATGGTATCTTCAGCTTTTTTAACTTTGATTATAATTCCTTCGATATTTTATATCTTGGCAATTAGAAAAAAAGGAAAGATGATAGAGGGTGAATTAGATCATTAAGTAAAATTATATAATCTAAACAGTTACTACACAAAATTTTATTATAATTTCTGGGTAACTTGATTAAATATAAGGAGAGAAAATGAAAACGTTTATGAAATTATTTGTAGCAACTGCCATGACTTTTAGTTTAGCAAATGCTAGTGAATATAAACTTGATAATTCTCATACACATGTAGGATTTTCAGTAAAGCATTTAATGATTACAAATGTAAAAGGTGAATTTAAAGATTTTGGAGCAAATATTGATTTTGATGCTGCTAGCAAAACTTTTAAAACATTTAAAGCAGTAATTCAAACTACATCTATTGATACAGGTATTGAAAAGAGAGATAACCATTTAAGAAGTGATGATTTCTTTTTAGCAGATAAATATCCAGAGATGACATTTGCAATGACTTCTTATAAAGATGGAAAAATGACTGGTGACCTTACAATCAGAGGTATCACAAAAACTGTTGTTTTAGAAGTTGAAGACTTGGCTACTATTAAAGATTTTGAAGGTAATTCAAGAGTTGGTTTTGCGCTAAGCGGTAAAATTAATAGAATGGATTATGATTTAAAATGGAATAAAGCTTTAGAATTAGGTGGAGTTGCTGTTGGCGAAGAAGTAAAACTAACTGCTGAGGTTGAAGCAGTTGAAGCTAAGTAAATAGTAGCAATTTTAAATAGAAATTACGACAAAATAATTTAATAAAATAAAGGAAATAGAATGAATAATAAAATGAAATTAGCAGGTTTAATCTTAGGAGCAGCATTAACAACATCATCAGCATTTGCAGCAAATGGATCATGTGGAGCAGGTAAATGTGGTGGCGATATGAAAAAAGAAGTTACTGAAAAAGCATCAGGTTCTTGTGGAGCGGGTAAATGTGGTGGTGATATGAAAAAAGAAACTACAACAAAGGCATCAGGTTCTTGTGGAGCAGGTAAATGTGGTGGCGATATGAAAAAAGAAGCTACAACTGAAGCAAAAGATATGAAAGAAAAAGCATCAGGTTCTTGTGGTGCTGGTAAATGTGGAAGCAAATAATAAAGCTTCTCTAAAAGATGTAATATGCTAAATATAAAAGGTTGTGGATTAGGACTTAGAAGTGATTTTCTATTAGATTTAAAAAACAATGATTTTAATCCAGATTTTTGGGAGGTAACTCCTGAAAACTGGATGCATATGCCAAAAATATTTGAAAAAGCTTTTGAAGAAGCTGTTTTCTCAAAACCGACAATTGCCCATGGTTTATCTTTATCAATTGGGTCTGCTGATAAACTAAATAAAAAATTCGTTAAGCAAATCAAAACATTTTTAGATAGATATGATATTGAACACTATTCTGAGCATCTTAGCTTCTCTTCACTTGATGGAAATCAAAGTTATGAATTATTACCACTTCCTATGACAAAAAAGATGGTAAGCATAATAAGTGATAGAGTAAAAGAGGTTGAGGATATTATTCAAAGAAATTTGATACTTGAAAATGCAACATACTATTTAGTTCCTTATGCTGAAATGTCTGAAGTTGATTTTATAAATGAAGTTTTAGATAAATCAGGTGCAAAAATGCTTTTAGATGTAAATAATGTATTTGTAAATGCAGCTAATCACTCTTTTAAATCAAGAAGATTTATAGATGAAATTGATAAATCAAAAGTAGCATATATGCATATGGCTGGTCACTATAATGATAAAGAGTTCAATATGAAAATAGATTCACATGGTATGCCTATTTGTTCAGGTGTTTGGAAATTACTTGAATATACTTTAAAGCAAGTAGATGCTCCTGTAATGATAGAACGTGATAATAATATTCCTCCACTAAAAGAATTAGAACATGAATATAATCAAATGAAAGATATAGTTCAAAGAGTAAGAAATGCAAAGTAATAAATCACTTGAAAGAGAAGTTCAAGATAAATTCTTTGATATTATTACAAATCAAAAAGAAAACAATCCAAAAGATGCTTTTAAAGTCTATCAAAAGTTAGTTTTTTATAGATATGAAGATATTGTAAAAAGTACTTTTATTCAATTTGTAAAAAATATTTCTAAGGATGAATTGGAAAACTCTATTTATGAATTTCTGAAAAATCCACCTAAAACTGAATTTGTATGGAAAATTGCAAATGATTATATGAAATTTGTTAAAAAACAAAAACTTTTTCATAGTAGAAAATATTTATATGAACTTTTATATTTTGATTGGATTGAAGTTGAAATTTATATGAAAGAGTATAAGTTAAAAGAGAATGATTTTTCATGGGATAATTCTTATTGTATTTCAAAAAGTGCTAGAGTAAAAAAATTTCAATATGATATTATAAATGCAAAGAATGAAGAAAAAAGAGAAAATTATCTAATAATCTATTATGACTTTAATACTGATGAGGTTTTATTCAGAGAAATAAATCAGTTTATTTATGTATTAATCAAGAAACTAAAACACGCTTCCTTAGAGTCTACTTTAAATGAAATATGTAAAGAAAATGAAATAGAGCTACAAGAAGCTAAAGAGATTTTACAAGAGCCTTTAATGGAACTTATCCAAAATAGGGCGCTTATACTAAATTAAAAAGTTTTATTACAAATTTTCTTTAATAAAGAGTTTGTATAAAAATATGCAAAAATAGCAGCACTATAAATCATAAATAAAATTCCAAACCATAAATATATAAAATCAAGTTCGAAGAATTTTACTATAAAATATGCAATTATAAGTTTTGCAAAAATCTGTCTATAAAGTCCTATATATAAAAGCATTTTAGGTTTTTTGATACCTTGTAGAGTTGAAACACATACAAATAAAACAATATAAGCATAAAAAATCCAAATTTCAACAAGTAAATAATCAACTCCAAACCCAACAACAATAGGATTAGAATCAAATAAAGAGATAATAAATCTACCTAAAATTGTAAGAGTAATTATTCCAACAGTTGAGATTATAAATCCATATTTTAATGCAGTTTTTAAAGTCTGTATAACTCTATCATATTTTTTAGCACCAAAGTTATTTGAAACAAGTGTTAAAACAGCAGTGCTAAGACCAAGCGCAGGTAAAAGCATAAGTTGCTCAACTCTATATCCTATTCCATAACCTGCAACTGCTTCCATCCCATAGTGTGATACAAAATACGTAAGAATAAGTGAACCAATAGCCATTGTAAGCATATTTAAACTAGCAGGTAAACCTTGTGTTAAAAACTGTTTATAAACTCTTAAATCAGGTATGAAATATCTAAGATTTTCAAAGTGAATAAGTTTTGTTTGTAATACTTTATAAAGCATATAAAACATATTTATAACTTGTATTAAAACAGTAGCTATTGCGATTCCTTTTATCCCCATTGCAGGAATAAATAAAAATCCATAAATAAATACAGGATTTAAAACTAAGTTTGCGAAGAATCCAAATATCAAGCTGTTTCTGTATGTTTTTGTATCTCCAGTTGCTACTAAAACAGAGTTTAGTGAGAAGTTAAACATAAAAAATATTGCACCAAATAAAATAGGATTTATATAATCAACAGAGATTTGTAAATATTCATCCTGTGCACCTAAAAGTCTAAAAAGCCAAGGAGCTGTAAAATATCCAATAATACTAAGCCCAAGACCAATAATAGGTACAAAAATCAAGCCCTTATGAGCATAAATAGAAGCTAACTTATATCTTTTTTTACCAAGAGCATTTCCTAAAAGTGCAGTAATTGCTGATGAAAAACCATATCCAAAACCAATAATTAAAAAGAAAATCATAAATGATAGTGATAAAGCAGCTATTGCTTGAGTGGAGATAAGACCTGCATAAAATGTATCAACTACATTGTACATAGTATTAAAAAACATTCCAACACTAGCAGGAATTGCTAGTTGTTTTATCAAGCTTGGAATGTCTTGTGTGGTTAAGTGTTGGGTATTTTTTCTCAAATTAATAGAATAGAAACTATTCTTCTATTCTTATCATTGCAGGTTTACTGATGATTACACCTGAATTTTCAAGTTCACTGATTGCTTTAATGATATCTTTTTCAATACAAGTATGAGTTGTAAGAAGTAAATTTGCAGTTGCATTTTTTAATGGTTTTTGCATCATAGCTTCAATTGAAATAGAGTTATTTCCTAAAATAGTTGCAATTTTTGCTAAAGTCCCTGATTTATCAGCAACTTCAAGTCTTAAATAATATTTTGTTTTAATATCATCTTTTGACATTAAAGTAACTTTCTCACCTGGTTGGTTTTCAAATCCAAGCATAGGTGAACCTTTACCTCTTCTTGCAATATCTATGATATTTGCAACAACAGCAGATGCAGTTGCATCTCCACCTGCTCCTGCTCCATAGAACATAGTTTCACCAACTTTATCTCCAATAACAGAGATTCCATTCATAACACCATCTACTTTTGCAATCATTTTATCATCTGGAATCATTACTGGATGAACTCTTAATTCTACTTCATTCCCAACTTTTTTTGCAATTCCAAGAAGTTTAATTGAGAATTCAAACTCTTTTGCAAATGCAATATCTGCATTTGAAATATTTTCAATACCTTCAATTAAAATATCTTCAGGTTTAACATCAATTCCATATGCAATAGAACCAAGAATTAAAAGTTTATGTGCAGCATCAAATCCTCCAACATCAAATGTTGGATCTGCTTCAGCATAACCTAAATCTTGAGCCTCTTTTAGAATATCATCATATTTTATACCATCATTAATCATTCTTGTTAACATATAGTTACAAGTTCCATTCATGATACCTTGAATAGATTTGATATGATTTGCACTTAATCCATCTCTTAGAGCATTAATAATTGGAATTCCACCTGCTACTGCTGCTTCAAACTCAAATGGAATATCACCAGCTAATTCTTGAAGTTCATATCTATGATAAGCTAATAAAGCTTTATTAGCTGTAACCACAGCTTTACCTTTTAATAAAGCCTTTCTGACTATTTCATTTGGTTTTTCAATTCCACCCATTAATTCAACGACAACATCAATAGAGTCATCATTTAATACTTCATCAATATTATCAGTTAATTTAATATCAACATTTCTAGTTTTATGTAAGTTAGATACTACTCCAATGGTTGGTACAATCTCAATTCCAGCACGTGCGGTAATAATATTTTTGTTATCTCTTAAAATATTAGCAACACTTGCTCCAACTGTTCCAACTCCAATAATTCCAACTTTTAACATATCTTATTTCCTTTAAAATGGTTCCCCTTTTAAAGGAACCGAATCTATTCTATATCTACTTTTTAGCAGGATTTGTAAAAAATCCTTAAAAGTAGCAAAAACTAAAGGGCTTTGAGAACAAAGCTTACTTTTCTAATGATTTTAAATATTTCTTTATATTCTTTGCAGCTTGTCTGATTCTTTTTTCATTTTCAATTAGTGCAATTCTCACATACTGGTCACCATAGTTACCAAATCCAATTCCTGGACTTACTGCAACTTGTGCTTGAGTTAATAATTGTTTTGAGAATTCCATACTTCCTAAATGTGCTGCACACTCAGGTATTTTTGCCCATATAAACATAGATGCATTTGGTTTATTCATTTTCCAACCAGCTTCTGCAAATACTTCAAGCATTAGGTCTCTTCTCTTTCTATATTTTTCTACATGTTCAGCAACACAGTCTTGTGGCCCATCAAGTGCAACAGTAGCTGCGATTTGGATTGGAGTAAACATTCCATAATCTAACCATGATTTGATTCTTTTTAATGCACCAATTAATTTTTCATTTCCAACGATACATCCAACTCTCCATCCTGCCATATTGTATGATTTACTTAATGTAAAACATTCAACTGCAACATCAAGTGCACCCTCAGCTTGGAAAATTGATGGAGTTTTATAACCGTCAAATGTAATATCAGCATAAGCAATATCAGAGATAATATAAAATCTTTCTCTTTTTGCCATTGCTACAAGTGTAGTATAAAATTCAGGTGTAACAGTTGCACATGATGGATTGTGAGGGAAGTTTACAACTACGAATTTTACTTTTGGAATTGATTCATCAATTGTTTTTTGTAATCTTTGGAAAAATAATTCTTCATCTACTTTAAATGTATCATCAAATACTAATTCAAACTTATGAACAGCTGCACCATTTAACATAAATGCATATGAATGAATTGGATAAGTAGGATCTGGAACAACAGCAACATCCCCAACATTTACAATAGCTTGAACTAAGTGAACATAACCTTCTTTTGAACCCATTGTTGCACATACGTGTAAATTTGGATCTAAATAATCAACGTCATATTTTCTTTTGTACCAATTAGAAATAGCAAGTCTTAATTTAAAAATACCAGCACTTGCACTATAACCATGATTTTTAGGTTTAGCAGCAGCTTCAATTAATTTATCTGTAATATGTTGTGGTGCTGGACCATCTGGATTTCCCATAGAGAAATCAATTACGTCTTCACCCGCTCGTCTTGCTTCCATTTTAATATTGTTTACTTCTGCAAACACATAGTTTGGAAGTCTCTTCATTCTTTCAAATTCAATTTCTGGGAACATTTCTTTACTCCTTAGTAATAGTAATCCCTCGCTTTAAATTAGCAAGAGAGTATAAATCATCAATTTTAATATATTTAGTATTATTAGGCACGTTAAGTTTTAAACTATTATGCAAACTATCTTCTTCATGAATTTCAATCATATTGAAATCACTGTCATAGAAAACTACACTTGGATACCAAGAATTACCTGCATTTGAATTTATAAAAATTCTTGAGCTATTTCCAATCATTACCATATATGGTTTTGATGGTTTTTTCAAAGATAATTGATTGTTTCCAATTAAATCTTCCGCTTTATAAATTGTAGAATTTCTCATATCTATTGAGTAATCCCATTTATAATTTCCCTCTCTTTTAATATCTACGATATTACAATTTATTGATTGTAATTCTTGAGATAACCTGAGAGGGCTTATGGCGGCTGCTGTTTTCACTTTGATAGTCCATTTAAAAGTATTATTTACAACTGTTTCATCTTGTGTTATGAAATATTGGTGTCCTAAAACTTTTAATATATCTGTTAAATTTTTTATTGATTTTTTAGTATTACCTTGAATATTAAATGTTACATCAATATTTTGAGTTGAACCAAAATTTAATTTTAATAAGCCATTATTTTCTAGCTCTTGAGTAAGTCGTGCATAATTTACATAACCATTTGAGTAGTATGCATCTTGATTACCAAACTGATGATTGATTAAATTTTTATGGGTATTATAATCTGAATATCCAAGCAAGTTTTGTATCTTTTCATTCAAGTCTGCATTTGCAAATACAGAAAGAGTAGCTATTAAAATAAATTTTTTTATCACGACTTTTCTTCTTTATTATCTTTTTAAATTATATATTAAAATACCAGCAGCAACTGAAACATTTAATGAATCAAACTCATGTTCCATTGCAATTGATACTTTTAAATCTAGTTTTTTAGTAACTTTTGGAGAAATTCCTGTTCCTTCACTTCCTAAAAATAGGGCAACTTTATCAGTTTTTTCAATTTTTCCATATTTTTTAAGGTCAACACCATCTGTTGTTGCACCAATTAGTGTAAATCCTGCATCAATTAATTCACTTGCTAGATCAACAGATCTTGGGTGAATTGCAAAAGGTAAATCAAGTAAAGCACCTGAACTTGTTCTTAGAATTCCTGAATCATTTACAGTTTTAATATCAGCTGCAATTAATCCTTCAATTCCTAAAGAATAAGCAGTTCGAGCTATTGCTCCAATATTACCAACATCAGTTACTCCATCTAAAACAAGAATAAAATTCATTTTTTTGAATTCTTTGATATCTGTGTATTCAGCATGTGTAAGTTTTAAAATGAAACCTTGGTGGTTCCCGCCTTTTGCTAATGCTTGAGCTTTTTGATTATCCACTTTATGGATTTTTTTATCAAGTTTTGCAAATCTTGTAAAAAGTTTTTTATCTATTTCTTTTGAAAGAAAAACTTCTTCTATTAAATGAGGGTGTTTATCAAGTACATAAAGTACGATTTGTTTTCCATATATTATCATAGGCGGATTATATCTAAATATTGTTAATAAAGTTCTTTGTTTTTTAATAATTATTAGTTAAAAAAAGAAGTTTTGATACTCTAGTTTTCTAAAAGTTTTTGATAAACATCTTTTATAGATTGTCCTGTCATTTTTGCAATAAGTTTTGCTTTTATTTTAGGTGCTATATCTAAGTTTTGAATATCTGATAAATCAAGGTTATAACCTATTGTTTTTTTTGCTTCAATGACTACTACCCATTCACCTCTAATATTTATATTTTCAAATTCTTTAAATAATTCTAATGCACTATTTTTATAAGTTTTTTGGTGTAGTTTTGTAATCTCTTTTGCTAAAAATATTGTTCTTGTAGGTTCTTTAAGGCTTAGTTCTTCTAATAGTTTTAGAAGTCTATGTGGTGATTCATATAAGATAGATAATTTGTTATCATTTAAAATATCATCAAGTTTTGAAGCACGGCTAACACCTTTATGATCTAAAAATCCATAAAATGAAAAAGTTGTAGTGCTAAATCCACTCATTGCATATGCCGTTAAAATTGCATTTGCCCCTGGAAGTACATCATAAGCTATATTATTTTTTATACAAAAATCCACAAGAGTAGCACCTGGATCACTAACACAAGGCATTCCAGCATCGCTTACGTAAACAACATTTTTAGTAAAAGTTTCTTTATCTAAAGATTTTAATATTTGATCTTCATTATGAGAGTGAAAGGATTTGTACTCTTTATTTGAAAAGTCTAGGTTATTTTTTTCACCTAGAAGGTTTAGAAGTTTTTTTGTTACTCTTGTATCTTCACAAAAAATAAGTTCCGCTTCAATAAGAATTCTCAAAGATCTTTGAGAAATATCTTCAAGATTTCCTATTGGAGTGGGAACTAAGCACAGCACAATAGCGTACTATTTAGCCATGTTATATTTGTTTTTGAATTTCTCAACTCTACCAGCAGCATCAACAAGTTTTTGCTCTCCAGTAAAGAATGGGTGACAAGAAGAACAAATATCAATTCTTAATGATTCAACATTTGACTTAGTTTGAAACTCGTTACCACATGCACAAGAAATTGTACAAACTTTATAATCTGGATGAATATCTTTTTTCATTCCATTTCCTTAATTGTAATTATTGTTAAATAAAAGGTCGAGTCCATGCAAGCCCTTTATCTAACTCTTAGGGGCGCAATTATAACGAAAAATACTTAATAATATCTGAATTTAAGTCTTCTATTATATTTGAAGTTTTATTTGTAAATTGAGATTTATTAAAAGTATTTTGTCTTTTAGCAAGTTTAATTGTATTTGATGAAATTTTTTCTTCAAGTTCTTGTTTTGTAAGCTTTCCATCCAAATACTCTAGCGTTTCAACAATACCAATAGAAGCCATACAATTAGGTTCTCTTGAATAAGTTCTTTCGAGAAAAATTACTTCATCAACTAATCCAGATTTAATCATAATTTTTGTTCTTTTAGCAATTCTTTTTTTTAACTCTTCTTTAGGCCAAAGAATTTCAAATATTTTTAAATCTTTCGCCACAGGAACTTTTGGGTTCTTTTCAAAATAAGAAGTAGGGCAGAGGCCAGTTTGTTTATAGATAGCATAAGCTTTTTCTATTCTATATCTATCATTCTTTTCTATTTTTTGCATATACTCTTTATCTAAATTATAGAGTAAATCATAGGCTTCATTAACTGGAAGATCAAGTTTAATTTTTGAATCAACTCCTTGAGATAAACCTTCAGTTAAGGCTTTTAAATAAAATCCTGTACCACCAACTATGATTAAATTCTTGCTATTTACAAGACAATACTCTTTTGTTTTTTTATAAAGTTCTATAAATTTAATAACATCAAATTCTTCATTTGGATAGACTTCATCTATTCCAAAATGAATAATATCTCCTCTTTCTTCAATACTAGGTTTTGCAGATGCAATTTCTATATCTTTGTAAACACAAAGTGAATCAAGGGATAAAATTACAGAATTTGTCTTATGCGCGATTTGTAGAGATAAGGCAGTTTTTCCAGAAGCTGTTGAGCCAATGATAGCTATTTCTTTCATTTTTTAGTCTTTTGCTCTTTACATAATTCTAATTTTTTATTTAATTCATTTATTTCTTTTTCTTTTTGAATTAGAGTTTTTAATAGTTCAGATATATCTTTTGAATTTGAATCAATAACATCTGTTTGCGCTTTTGAAGTACAACCATTTAATAAAAATATTGTAAATAAGCTAATTATTAGTAGTGTAATTTTTTTCATTGAACTCTTTCTTTGTATAAAATATGCAAGATTATAACTAGAAAAAGTTTATATTTATATTTTTAATATTATCTTCGATACAATCCCTTTTATGAATAAGCTTATAAAAAAACTAAATGACTTTAATGAACTTGTAATGTTCAAACACTCTATTTTTTCATTACCTTTTATATTTATAGCAATGGTGGTTTCATCAGGGCAGCTAAATGGTAGTGCTTGGTTTGGATTAAAACTTTTTGTATTAGGAATTCTAGCAGCACTAACTGCAAGAAACTTTGCAATGGGATTTAATAGATATATGGATAGAGATATTGATGCTCTAAATCCAAGAACAATAAATAGACCAAATGTAGATGGAAGAATATCAGCTTCTCAAATGCTTGTATTCACTCTTGCAAATGCCCTTGGATTTGTTGTTGTAGCATTTTTTATAAATGACTTAGCCTTAAAATTATCTATTCCAATACTATTTATAATTGGTTCTTATTCTTATTTTAAAAGATTCTCCTATTTAGCTCATATTATTTTAGGAATTTCTCTAGCATTAGCTCCAATCGCAGGAGTTGTAGCAGTAAGTGAAACTATCCCTTTTTGGTCAATAGCATTAAGTATTGGTGTTATGTTTTGGGTTGCTGGATTTGATTTACTTTATTCGCTTCAAGATATAGATGTAGATAAGGAATTAGGGCTTCACTCGATTCCCTCAAAATTTGGTGCTGAAAAAACAATGAAAATATCAAAAGTATTTCATATGTTAGCAGTATTTTTTTGGCTTTTATTTGCGATAACTTCAGCTAGCTCATTTTTTGCATATCTTGCTGTAATAATAAGTGCTTTAATGTTATCTTATGAGCATTATTTAGTGAATAAAGATTTTAAAAAAATTGATAGGGCTTTTTTTACAGTTAATGGATATTTAGGGATAATATTTTTAATTCTTATCATAATTGATAATATTTTTTAAATCTTTATGTATAATAAAATAAATTAGGAAAGTGAAAGATTATATGACTGCAAAACTAAAAGAAATAACTTTTTTAACAATAAAAAACTTGAAAAACAATGAAATAATTCTTCCAGGAGATTATTCTAAAGTATTTGACCAAATTGCTAAAACATTAGATATCGATTTGCAAGATGATAAAGTTATGCAAAAAGAGCTACGTTATAGTACTGATCAAATAAATAAAATTGTTGATAAAACAAGTAAAAGTTTAACAGAAATACACTCAAGTACAGAAAAAGCGCAAAAGGCTATTTTGGATAAAGATGATGTCTCTCTTTCTCATATAAGTCGTGAAATATTAGATATGCAAGAGCAAATTAGTTTTTTACAAAAAGAGTTATTTTCAGATGCTTTAACAAAAGCTTATAATAGAAAATGGCTTAATGATTATTATTTAAAAGAAGAAAAATTTCCAGAAAATGGTAAGTTAGTTTTTCTTGATATAAATAAATTTAAAACTATAAATGATACTTATGGTCATTTGATTGGAGATCAAGTATTAAAGTATCTTGTGAAGTTTTTACAATCACAATTAAATTTCCCCTCTATTTATGTGGTTAGATACGCAGGAGATGAGTTTTTAATTCTTTTTGGTGAAGAAGTGTTTAGAGAAATAAATGTTGAAGATAAGATGAAAGATGTGCAAGAAAAGCTTTCAAATCAGAAATTAAAATCTGCAAAAATTGATAATCTTCAATTTTCATTTTCTTATGGTTTATTAGATTATAAAAAAGATGAAAATATAACAAATGTTCTTACAAAAGCTGATGCATTAATGTATGAGAATAAACAAAAAAATAGATAAGCTATATTAAAATTTATATTAAGCTTATCTATGCTAATATTCCCATCCTAAAACAAACGCGTCAGTGGCTCAACTGGATAGAGCACTGGGTTTCGGCCCCGGCGGTTGTGGGTTCGAATCCTACCTGGCGTGCCATTTTATAATCTAAACTAATCCAAATCAACCTATGAAACCTCTATAAAATCGAACTTTAAAACAAATATTAATCTAACTTATGCTAATCTAATTCAAACAAATCCAATAAAATTTGGGTCTTATTTTGGGTCATTTCATAAAAAAGACCCATTTATTGAAGAAATATGACCCATTTAAAAATCAAAAGGTTAACAATATGCCTAAAATGGACCTATTACAAGATATACAAATAAAAAAAGCTAAACCACAAGAGAAAGAATACTTCTTAAACGATGGTGGAGGATTGAGGTTATCAATTTTCCCCGATGGTAAAAAGGTATGGCAATTTAGATATACACTTCATGGCAAAAGAAAGAAAACATCATTTAAAACTTATCCTACTGTATCTTTAAAAGAAGCAAGAACTAAAAGACAAGATTATCAAACATTAATAAATAGTGGAATAGATCCAATTGATAATGCTAAACAAATAAAAGAAGAAAATATCATAGATATAAATGGAATGTTTTTAAATGTTGCTAGTGAGTGGCTAGATAAAGAATCTGCAAGAACTATGAATAGTACTCATGAGGGGAAAATAAGAGTATTTGAAAATGATATTTATCCATTCTTCAAGAATAAACACATTAAAGATATTGTTATCAATGATATTATAAAAGTAATTGAAATTAAGCAGCTACAAGCACATGAGGTTGCTTCAAAGATTTTTAATTATTTAGATAATCTTTTTAGATATGCAGTATTAAAAAGGTATTGCGATAGAAACATTTTAGCTGATATTAGAAAATCAGATATTTTAAGACCCAAAAAAGTTAAACATTTTTCAAAAATCACAGACCCAAAAATCTTATATGAGTTAAGAGAATCAATTTATAATTATACGGGTAGTCATTCCCTAAGAAATGCTTTAAAATTTGTTTTACATGTACCTCTAAGGGCTGAAAATTTATGTTCTATGAAATGGGAATATATAGATTTTGAAGAAAAAAGCTTAATAGTTCCAAGAAAAGAAATGAAAATCAAAGATAGTAATTTAGATGATTTTAAATTACCTTTAACAGATGAAGTTATTAATATATTAAAAGAACAATATCTTTTTACATCACACCAGGCGTATGTATTTCTAGGAACTAATAATAGGGATTCAATAAACAATGAAAGTCCAAATAGAGCATTACAGCGTATGGGCTTTAATGATGATAGTAAGGGTCGTAAAATTAGACTTCATGGCTTTAGAGGTACTTTTAGGAGCTTAATTGATACTTTAGATATTGATAATAAATTTAGTTTTGATTTAAAAGAAAGAGCTTTGGACCATCACGAAAAGAATGAAACGGCAAGAGCTTACAATCATAAGGCAGATTTTTATAAACAGTTTATTTCTTTGATGAATTTTTGGAGTGCTTATGTAATGGGTTTGAGTGAATAATGAGATTTGAAAGAGATTATACTGAAGAAGAAAGAGAATTAAATTCTATATTTTTCAATGATGAACTAATAAGGATATTTGATATTATTGATATATTCTTACAAGTTGCATATATTTACGATTTTAAAGAAAAGAAATTTATTTTTTATAAAAATAAAGTTGAAATTCTTAATCTAGAAATAAACGAGAAAGAAAAAAAAATTTTAGAATCAAGTGAAAATATTTACTTTTTTGTTGAAGAATTACATAATATGTTTTTAGATAATCATACAAATAATTTAAAAATAGGTAATTTTATCGACTGGGCTAATAAGCTAGTGAGTATCGGTTTGAAAAATCAAAATAAAACCTTATCTGAAATTATAAATATTGAAAGAGCATTATTGGAAATTAATGAGGAACTATATAAAAAATATTCAGCATCATATAAAAATGTATTAAATGATATGGTTGAAAAGTCATATCAAAAATGTATAAAGAAAATACAAAAGAAAGAATTTGAACATAAAATAAATAAATTAGATAATGTTAAATATTTTACAAAATTAGAAGATGATAATAAAGATAGATTTTTTTTCGAGAATGAAATAAGTAAAATAATAGAAATAAACAAAGATGATTTATTTGATATATTTTATGAAATAAATACATATATTGAATTTGATTTAATTTTAATATTTTTGGAAAATGCAATACAAATGAAGAACTTACCAAAAAAAGACCCTAATCATGAATCAAGAAAAAGACAAGGGAAATTCATTAATAAAAAAAATCAATTTATAAATGTATTAAAAGAATTGGGTTTAGATGATGAAGCAAATATCATAAAAAATGAAATAAACTTTAAAAAAACAGAAAAAAACACAAGAAATTTACAAGATAGATTAAAAGGTTGTAAAGAACTATTATATTATCAGCTTATTAATCATGCTAAAACCCCAATTTATAGAGCAAAAAAAATAATAAGAATTGTAAATTACTTAAATTTCTAATTTCTCCACCAAAAAAATGGTGGTTTTTTTCGCTTCACTTATCTAACACAATCCTATAAACTTTCATAATCGTACGAGACAATCTAAATTAAAATAAGGTGTACATTATGGAAGTAACAAAACAACTACCAAGAAAACAAAGACCAAAACAAGCAGCAGAAAATTATGGTGTGGGATTATCTACAATATGGCTATATATCAAACAAGGCAAATTAACAGCTGCAAAAATAAGTGAAAAAGTAACTGTTTTAGATACTGCAGAATTAGAGCAATTTTTTAACGGTGCGACAGCGTGAATAAACTATATAAAATAGATACTGGATAATAACCTCATCAATAGAGATTAATTAAGTTGATGAGGTAGGATATTGTTTAGCTGCATAATTCTATCAAAAAACTAACAAAAATCTCATATAAAACAATCAATCAAAGTAAATTTAAAAATTTGTTGCCCCTTAATTTGGGGAGAATAAAACTCAATCTATAAAAAGGTAAAAAATGAGTGAAATAAAAAGAGATGAATTACTCAAAGGTTTTGAAACACTTTTACAATTAAATGTAAATGCAAAAACAGAAACTAAAGGAACTGGAAACAATGCCCTTAAATATTTATCATGGAGTGAAGCCTGGACCGAATTTGTAAAAGTTTATCCAGGTGCGATATATGAAATTATTAAAAATGAAAATAATCTTCCATATTTTGAAGATGGAGCGGGTGCTATGGTTTATGTGAGAGTAACTGCAAATGGTTTAACTCACGAAATGTGGTTGCCAGTTATGGACGGGGCTAATAAATCTATGAAAAAAGAACCTTACACATATCAAGTAAAAGAATACGTTTACGACCAGAATCAAAGAAGAAATATACCAACTGGAAACACGATAGATAAAACAGTCGAAGCCTATACAATGTTTGATATTAATAAAACAGTTATGAGGTGCTTAACTAAATGCCTTGCTATGTTTGGACTAGGATTATATATCTACAATAAAGAAGATATGCCGGAAGTTATTCCCGAACCAATTAAAACAATTACAGATGAAATGGTTTCACAGCTTGAAGAGTTAATTATAAAAGCAGCTGCAGATAGAAATAGGTTTTTAATAGCTTTTGAGATTAAAAAATTAGAAGATATGCCAATGAATAATTTCGCAGTTGCTATTAAATCATTAAAACAAAAAATAGAAAAGATTAAAGGTGATTCAAAATGATAGAAATAATTGAACATAACGGCGAAAAATATAATGCTGAAACGGGTGAATTAATTAATGAAGTTGAACAAGTAGAAGTCGAAATAATAGAAGATAATCTTCCTGATATTGTTTGTAATGGTGGAACTCATATTAAAACTAATACGGAGCAATTAAAAAGAGAATTGATTATTCACTTAGAAAAATATGATATTGAAGTAACAGAAGAAACAGAGAAAGATGCTTCAAAACAAGCAACTGAATTAAATAAATTAGCAAAAGATTTAAATTCAAAAAGACTAGAAGTATCAAAGCTTATTAAAAGACCAGCTGATGAACTGAAAGATAGTATTGATGAACTAATAGCATTAGTACAAGAAAAAAGGATAGATATTCTTGAAAAAGTTGAGGTATTTAAAAGTAAAAGAATGCTTCTTATTGAAACTCTTTTAAACCAGGAACTAGATTTATTATATGTATCTCAAAATGTATCAGATAAATACCAAGTAGTAGATATAAAACCATTAATTAAAGAGACAAGTTTATCAAAAACAAAACTATCAAAAGCAGCACTTGAAACGTTGGAAAGTATGGTAAGAAAAGTAAAAGCTTTAGAAGATGCCGTAACAATTAGAGAGCTACAACTGGAAATGATTTGTACTAGAAGTGGGCTATCTTTTCCAATTGAAATAAATGAAGTTCAGCACATCATCCAAGAAGACAATTATCAAGATCTATTAAATGGAATGATTGAAAACAGATTAGCAGTTCAAGAGAAAATGAAAGCGCAAGCAAAAGCAGATGAAGAAAAAAGAATTGCAGAATTTGAAAGAGTTGAAAAAGAAAAACAAGAAGCTTTAGAACTTGCAAGACTTCAAGAAAGAGAAAAAGAAAAACAAGAAAGAGAGCAAAGAGAAGCTTTTAGAATTGCAGAACTTGAAAGGGTTGAAAGAGAGAAGCAAGAAGCTATCCAAGCAGTTAAAGATGAAGCAATAGTAAAAGAAAATCAAAGAATACAAGAGATTGAAAGAAAAACAAAAGAAGAACAGCATCAAAGAGAATTAGCCGAAAAAATAAAGATTGAAGAAGAAAGAAAGTCAGGTAAAAAAACTGTAAGAGTTAGTGCAATTTTTGAGGTTGAAGTTAATGTATCTTTAGATAATAAAACAGTAATTGAAGGTTTTAGAGAAAAACTTAATGAACATTTTAATTCTCTTTTAAGTGTTGAAGAAATAAATCAATTTTAGTGCTAGATAATGAATATTACACCTGTATTTAATAGATACATAAACGCATTTATAAAAGAGTTTAATAACTCAAATATTGAAATGTGTGTAAGTGTTGATTCACAAGAACTAAGGTTTAAACCATGTAATTATGGTTTTAAAACAATACGTGAGATATTCAAGGAAATAGCCTTATTTCCTTTGAATAACAATCAAAGAGTATCTTTTAAAGATATAGAGCCAAAAGAGTTATTAGAGTGTATTAAGAGGTTTAAGGTGTGGGCGAATTCAAACGGTTTTGAGTGGAAATGCGACCAAGAAGAATGGGAAAGAATTTGTAAATTATATGAATAAAGGAAAATTTTAATATGAAAAAATTAGCAATAGCAAACGGGAAATATATAAAAGATGGTGTTGAAAAAACAAGATGGGTAACTATTGGAACTATTAACACAACAGCAGACGGGAAAGAATATATGTTATTGGACCCAACAATCAATTTAGCGGGTTTCCCTCGGGAAATTGGAAAAGATATGCTTATAGTAGGAATGTTTGAGCAGCAGCCACAACAACAAGGGCAAAATAATCAAAACCCACATAATACACCTGGCAATTATAATCCAAATAAATATGATAATTACTAAGGATAGTGATGTTTAATGAAATTAATAAAATTCAAAAGTTTTGCGATAATCAATTAAATTATGAAACATTTATAAAATTATCTAATATGCAAGATGATAGTTATTCCCTGGAACAGTTCAAAAAATTTATTGAAAATCCATTTAGATATATGACTTCAAGAAATGAACAAGAATTATTTAGAAACATATTAGAAACAATTAACTCTAAAAATTATCAAGGATAGCAGTTATGGAAGAAAGCCCTTATACGAAAGTTCCAAATTCTATTTTAGACTTTGAGGGCTTAGATGTTTATGAGTTTAGAATATTAATTTTGATTTTGAGAAAAACAATAGGTTTCAATAAAAAAAGTGATGGGATTAGTCTTAGTCAATTTATTAAATTTACTGGAATAAGTAAAGATAAGGTTATAAAATCTTTGGAAAATCTACAAAAAAACAAATTTATTAGTGTTCAAAAACAGACTTTAAAGAATGGCGGGAAGTCTTTTAATAGATATACACCCCTAGTACTTGACAAAGACTACCTAGTACGTCAGAAAGACAAGGGTAGTACGTCAGAAAGACTAGGGCTAGTCTGTGAGAAAGACATACAAAAGAAAATAGAACAAAAGAAAATAGACAAAAGAAGAGAGAGAGAAGGATATATATTTTTCTCTTTATCTGAAAAAGAACAATTAAAAGAAATAGATAGTTACATACAGAATTTAATATATGAATCTGAATATATAAAAAATCAAAAAGGTTTTGAATTAAAAATCAGAAAGCAATTATCTAAAGGTGATGAAGAACAATTAAAAGATTTTGAAAAATGGTATCTAAGTAAAACATGTGAAGAATTAGAAAATAAATATAGTGGTAAGTATTTAGATGGTTATTTGATAGATAGTATTTATCCTTATTTTAATTCCAAAATGTATGACCCTAGTAATAAATTTACAATGTGGCTTATTGATACTAAAACTAAAGAAGGTTATTCAGAAAATTTTGAGGATAGAAATGAATTATACAAAACATTAAAGAGGGTAACAGATGGAATTATATGAACACCAGGAAGAACTAATAAAACAAGCAAAACCAATATTAGAAAAATATAAGATGGTGTATATAGCTGCAGAAACTAGAACGGGTAAAACCTTAGCAGCTATTCACCTATTAAAAGATGATTTTAAAAAGATATTGGTAGTTACAAAAAAGAAAGCCCTTAGTAGTTGGAATAGTGATATAAAATTATCAAAGGTAAAAAACTTTGATGTTATCAATTACGAATCTATACACAAGATGGATAGTAAAGAATATGATGTAATTGTTTTAGATGAAGCACATAGTATTGGAAGTTATCCAAAACCAAGCCAAAGAGCTAAACAATTAAAAGAAATGGCAAAAGATAAAAGTATAGTTTATCTAAGCGCAACCCCAAGTGCTGAAACATATAGTCAAATATTTCATCAATTATGGGTAAGTAGTTTTACACCTTTTGAAGAAAAGAGTTTTTATCAATGGTATAAAAATTATGGTGAAGATGATTCAATCTTCATAAATGGAATGTTTATTAAGCAGTATAAAGCAAGTCATGGTGAAATGATTATGGATATGATAAATCATTTAATCGTAACTATGACTAAAGAGAAAGCGAACTTTGATGTATTTGTTAATGAGAAAATACACCAGGTGGAAGTGAATGAGAATTATTTAAATGCTTTAGACTATTTTAGAAATAATAGAATCATTACGATAGATGAAAATGAGATAGTAGCTGAAACCTCAGCGAGTGCACTAAATAAGCTACACCAGTTAAATGGTGGAACTATAAAAGTAGATGATAAATTATCCTTGATAGTTTCGAATCATAAAGTCAATTACATAAAAGAGAATTTAGGTAATGATGAAAAGATAGTAATACTTTGCAACTACATCAAAGAAAGAGATCTATTACTTACTAGATTAGCAAATAGTACTGATGAGGTTGAGAAGTTTAAGAGTGAGAGCTTTAAATACTTTATAGGACATATTAAAACATTTAGCGAGGGAGTTGATTTCTCTTATGCTGATAGTATGATTATATATTCTTTGAATTTTAGTGCAACAACTTACCTACAATCAAAAGAAAGATTAGCAAATAAGAAAAGAACTAAGCCTATTGTAGTTCATTACCTATTTACAAAAGGTGGAATAGATGAACATATCTACCAAGCAGTAAGTAATAAGATGAACTTTACAAACAGTTACTATAAAAATTGCAGATGAAAGAATCACAGATACAAAACAAAATCATTAAGTATCTTAACGGAATAGGTGCTTATTCAATCAAAACCATTGTAACCAATAGGAATGGTTGCCCTGATGTTATTTGTTGTTTAAAGGGCAGATATGTAGCTTTAGAAGTGAAAGCAGAAAAAGGAACAGTATCACAACTACAAGAGCATAATATAAAACTAATTAAAAATAGTGGTGGAGTTGCTGCAGTAGTCCGAAGTGTTGACGATGTAAAGAAAATTATAGATGACCTACCATATGAAAATATATAAGATAGGGTATGTTGATTTTCTACAAGTTCGATTATTCACCTACCGACCCTTTAGTCAAATTTTTACAGAATAGAATTTTGAGGGGTGGGGCTATACAAAAGATTTAAAGATGATTTAATGCGACTAAGTTGTATTTAGTGGAGTATGTAGCTATTTATTCTTAAGATAATTTCCATTGTTTCCAATAGCTTTGGAAATAGTAAGCCAAATAAAAAAAGGTACTTCCTGGATATGTTTTATCATTGAGGGTAGTGCAAGCCCCGATTATCGCGGGGAATTAATTTTTAAAAGTTGGTTGTGATTTTTTATCTTTAGTTGTAATAGTAAAAAGATAGTAGTAGAATATTTAGAGAAGTAGTTTTTATTTATTTTTCTAAACCCTCAATTTCAAATACTTTATCTTTTATATTATCGTAAGTTTTTGCCTTGATGTAATTTTCAAGCCATGACTTAACCCAATAAGGATAATCCCGTCCATTAGTTCCCCAGTTATTTACACCCTGGTAAGAAGTTCCCAAAAGTTCCGAGAAACTTAGTTTTGATAATTCAGCATTTTTTAGTAATTGTTTAAAGTCTTCATTAGATAGATTCATTTATTAATACCTTTATATTTTATATACAAAAGTGTAACATAATTACATTTAATAAATACATATGATGACTTATTCACATAGTAAAAAATCTAGTTTTCAATACTAAAAAAAAGGCAATTTTATAATATAAAAGTTATTCACATATCAATAATAAAAGAAGTCCTACAAATAGGGTTTTGTTTTAACTTCATAGGTGAATAAATAAATTTAACTATAAAAAAACTTAGAAAATTGATAAAAAAAAGGTGATTCTATTGTATTGAAAAGAGTGCTTTTCAATACTAATTAAATACATATGTATTTAAATAATAACAATAGGGAATATATATGTATATTTGATTAAGTTTAAATTAATAATTAAGTATATATAATTCTCTAAATAGAAATACAAATGTATTTTAATAAAAAGGAGTACGAAAGATGAGAATAAAAGCATATTTAGAAAATGGTGATTTTAAAATAATAGGTGTCTTAGTTACAGATGATGTTAAAAAAATAGCAAATAAATACGAAAGATGGGAGTATATATTATGAAAAAAATAGAAGCATTTACGGAAACACAAATAGAGATAATAGAAAAAACATTTGATAGACATTATTCAAATATTAGAAAAGCAGCTTCTTTTATTAATTTAGCAAAAGAATCATTAATCAATGTTCATGGTGGTTTTAATCCAAATGTTACACCTGATGAGATTAACGACATATTACAGACTATCCAGGAACTTTTAGACCCTACATGTTCTTTTATGTGTGAGTTGTCGGTTAATGGTGAATTTTTATTAAGTGAATTAAATTTAAAGGCTTTGGAAAAGTCAGAAGATTCACAAAAAATATACCCTTCTATGACGGTTATTAGATTGGGTTTTGTTACTTCAATGCTAAAGGAAATGCAAAATGATTTTAGAAAGATTTTTGAAGATAAAGATTCAGAAATTTTAGAATTAAAAAAACAATTAAATATAAAATAAAGGTACTCGTAAGTTCTATGAGATATGGACTCATAGAGCTACGATTAAAATAAGCAAAATTAATTTAAAATAAAGAGAGTGTAAAATGATACTAACAGAACAAAAAATAAATGAGTTAAAGCAACAGTTAGAAAACAATGAAAGTTTTCAATATTGGAAAAAAGAAGATGGTTTATCATTCGAGGATTTTGATATTGTAGATCTAGAATCTAATAAGCAGCTGCATAACGGAAAAAAAGATATAGGGGAGTTTTGTTTATATTTGAAAGATGGTGTTATTAAAAAAGCATTATATGATTTAAGTTACTAGAATTTCCCGCGGGAAAATATTTAATTATCTTACCTCATCAATGTTATATAAATTTGATGAGGTTTTTAAGATTACTTATTATATTTCTTTGTTTCTTTAATTATTGCATCACATAAATTTTTATAATCTATTATAAAAGATTCATACAATTTAAAATATTCTTTATCAGAATAATAATTCTTAAATAGTTCATCAAACAGCTTTTCAGAATATCCTTGACTTTTAATAGTTTGATTAAATTCTATTGCCTTACTAATTTGGAATGATGCAAAATCATTGTAAGAAGTAGAGAAATTATTAAATTCTTTCATTAATTCAGGGAAATACGTTCTAATTTGAAAAGCTAATTTAATTGAATCAGTATTCTCTTCTATGTTGTTATTTCTACTATAGTCAATATTTTTAGTAAAAATTTTTGTACAATAAGAATAACTTTTAGATAAATAAATAAAAGATTCTTCAAGTCTTTTTAATGCTAATGTATCTTTTTCTTTTTTAGATTTTAAATAATGGTTAATAAAATCTTTAAGTGTAGCACTCAGAAAACCAATTATTGCACCAATTATTAATAAGTATGCTTGTTCAGTCATCTTTTGCCTTTTGATAATATATTTTGGAATAATACAATAATATTATTATGATACTTTTTAGTAGATAACACAGTTAATTTAAATTAGAATATTTTACTTTACTACACATCAGATAGATAAAAAGTTCAAGTATTCAAATTTTTTTGTTATAAAAGTTAATTATTTGGTATAATAATTAAAAGTATATTATGTAGCTGAGCAAATATCAGCAAAAAATGAAGCCTCATCATTGATTGAGGTTTTTTGATTATTGAAAAGGAATATAATTATTATGGAAAAGCCATTTCCTAAATCAATAACACCCACACCAATAATATCAGCGTCAATAGAAATTAGATTTGATGTAAATTGTCCATTAGATGCTGTTTTTGGTATAGTGTTTAATGCATTGAGAACTGAATATAATGAACATGAACCTTTACCTATATCAACTATTCCTGAGCAAATTAGAATTCAAGATGGTTTAATTGATCAACCTCATTATAGACTTTTCAAAAAAAATAGTTCTTTGAGTATTCTATTAGGACCTAAACTATTTGTTTTTCTTTATGCAAAAGAAGATTTAAATTCATCAGAAGATTATCCTGGTTGGACAGATAGTTTAAGTATAGAATTAAAAAAATTGTATTCAATCTTATTTTCATTAAATATTATTTCAAAAGTAACTAGATTAGGAATTAGATGTAATGATTTTTTCGAAGATAGAAATATTTTTAATCATACGGAATATAATATTTTAGATAGTGAACACAATAGAAAAGATCTTGAAAAAACGCAAATAATACAAACAATTGAAAAAAATGGTTTTGTACACAATGTTGTTGTGTCAAATAATTCTAATTTTATTGCTAATGGAATAATAACTAGTGGGTCAATGATTGATATAGATTCATTTACAACAGATATAAAAGATGATTTTAGCAAGAATTATGAAAAGTATCTTAATAATTGCCATGAAACTAATAAAGAATTCTTTTATAAAATGCTTAAAAAAGATTTTATTGATAGTTTAAATCCTATATATTAAGAAAGGGAAAATATGAGTTACAATAATTATAAAACCTATGATTCAGTACAATCTACAAATTACCTATACCATATGATTTTATTAGGACTACTAAGTACTTCTACCGTACAGGGAAACATTAGTGAGCATGCAAAAGTAGGTAAGAATATTTATATTAAGAGTCAAAGTAGTTTTATTCCATCGGTAAGTGAATTAACTTCAGAAAAAGGAAATATTGAGTTATTGGATTTTGTTAAAAATAGTCTTTCTCATATTGAAAATGCACAGTTTGATTTTTTAGATGTTGATGAAGATCTTAATAATGATATAAATAAATATATTAGCTCTTATTCAGGAAAGAATAAAGAGATTTTAGAATTTTAGATGATTAAAGATCGATGGCCAACAGTATATGATTTTAAAGAATTAGAAACACAAATTAAAGAAATTGTTAAAAATAATTATACTATAGGATTCTATTCTTTAACTCCAAAAAATAATGAATTGTTTCAAGGAGATATAGTACATATTGAAAAGAAATTTCTATATCTTGATAATAATGGAGCCTATAGTGCTGAAGATTATACTAATTATTGGATTGTTTTAGGTAATACATGTGATATTGCTAGAAATTTAGAAGATATTCCATTTAGTAATGTTATCCCTATTTTAAAATTTGATGATAGTGTACCTGAAAGAATTTTTTCAGGAATTAAAAGTTTTCAAAATTATAAAAGTATGTATGTACCTCCATTTTCTGATGATATGAATAAGTATTTCATTGATTTTACGAAAATTATGACAATTTCAAAAGAGTATTTATTAAAAGATGTAAAATCTATTAAAATAAAAGAATTAACTTATTCCTCTTGGGTTTTATTTCATGCATGCTTATTAAGATATTTGGTGAGAGATGATGGAAGAAATGATTAACTAAGGCATTAAATGGTAATACAATAAATAATCATAGTTTAATATTATTATTATGTAAATTAAATTATTGGGTCATAAATTGGGTCATTTGATTTATATTAACTATTAAAGATACCTATATTATGGTCTTTGTTAGTATTTATTCGATACATACCTGGGGCCATTAAAAGCCCGATTTAAGCACTGTAAGCAGTGATTAAATCGGGCTTTTTAAGTTTAAATGAATATAAAAACTACAAATTGATACACTTTAGAAAATAAATTATTTAGGTCTTAAAGTTATGAAAATAAAAATACTAATAAATGGTGTTGGTCGTATAGGCAAAGCTATTTTAAAAATTCTAATGAAAAATGAAAAGTTTGAGATAGTAGCAATAAATGAAATCAATCCCTATCTTGAAAATATTGTTTACTCTATAAACCACGATTCTACTTATGGAAATATTTCTAGTAAATTTAAAATAATTGAAGATAATTATATTGAAAATAAGTATTCAATAATCAAAGTTTTAAATCATAGTTCTTTATTTGATATTGATTTAGAAGGTATTGATATAATTATTGATGCAAGTGGTAAAAAAGAAGATATTTCTAAATTAAAAACTCTTCCGGTAAAAGCTGTATTTTTAACTCATCCAAACAAAGATGCTGATATAAATGTAATTTTAGGTGTAAATGAAGATGCTATTGATATAAATATACATAAAGTTATTTCTACAAGCTCATGTAATGCAACGGCATTATTACCAGCCTTAAAATTAATAGATAAGCAAAAAGAGATTTTGTGTGGAGATATTCTTACTGTTCATCCACTTTTAAATCATCAAAGAGTTCTTGATGGACATTTTGTAGAAAGTCAAACTAGAAATGTAGATTGTAATTTCGAGTTTGGAAGATCTTCTACTCAAAATATTATTCCAAATAAAACAACCACCATAGAAGCATGCTCTTACGTTCAATCAAGTATTAATTCAGATTTAATCTCATCAAGTTCACTTCGCGTACCAACTGATACTGTTGGGGCAATAAATGTAACTTTAATGACTAAAAAAGAGTGTTCAAAAGATGAGATTATTAAGCTATTTGTAGAGTATGAAAAAACTCAAGAATTTCCAATAGTATTAAATAATATTGAACCTTTAGTATCAAGTGATTTTAAAAAAGAGCATAGTACCACTATTGTAGATCACAGATATACTGAGGTAAAAAATAATCATATGATAAAGCTTTTACTTTGGTATGATAATGAGTGGGGATATGCTTCAAAAGTGGTGGATATTTTGAAGTATTATACTGACATAAAAAAAGGCTAAATTCAATTGAACTTAGCCTTTTTATTTATCTAAAAAATATTAGATAAATTCAACACCTTTAGAACCCTCAGCTATATGACCTATCACATAACCATCAGTATTAGCTAAAACAGCGTCAACATTTTCAGAACTAACTACTAAAACCATACCCACACCCATATTGAATGTTCTGTACATTTCTTCAAGTTCTACATGCTCAGCCATAAATTGGAATATTGGTAAAACTCTAACATCTGCTCTTTTTACAACAGCTTTTAAATTATCAGGTAAAACTCTTGGTAAGTTTTCTGTAATTCCACCACCTGTAATATGTGCTAATGCGTTGATTTTATCTTTATTAGCTTTGAACTCTTTTACATAAATTCTAGTTGGTTCTAATAAAACATCTTTTAATGCTTTTCCTTGGAAATCATCATCTAAAGACATTCCCAATTTTTCTAAAAGTAATTTTCTAACAAGTGAAAAACCATTAGAGTGAACACCAGAAGATGGTAATGCGATTAAAGTATCACCAGCTTTGATTTTATCAATTCTATTTAACTCTTCTTTTTCTGCAATTCCAACACAAAAACCAGCTAAATCAAAATCACCCTCTTTATACATCCCTGGCATTTCAGCTGTTTCACCACCAACAAGTGCACACTCAGATCTAATACATCCTTCTGCAATTCCTTTAACTACTTGAGTTGCTTCATTTACATCAAGTTTTGCAGTTGCATAATAATCTAGGAAAAATAATGGTTCTCCAAAGTTACATAATAAATCATTTGAACACATAGCAACTAAGTCAATTCCAACTGTATCAAATTTCTTTGCATCAATTGCAAGTTTTAGTTTTGTTCCAACTCCATCTGTTCCTGAAAGTATTACTGGTTGTTTATAACCTGTTGGTAATTCAAATGCACCTGCAAATGAACCAATTCCTCCTAAAACTCCTGGAATCATTGTTGATTTTACATAAGGTTTGATATTTTCTACAAACTGATTTCCAGCATCAATATCAACCCCAGCATCTTTGTAACTAACTGTTGCCATTATTCACCTTTTTTTATTCTAATTTCTAATTCTTACGATTAATTAAATTTTTTTTGGTATTATAGCAAAATGTTTATAAATATTAAGGATTATATATAATGAAAGATACTAACGCATTTAATGAAATGATGGTACATTTACCACTATGCACACATAAAGAAGCTTCAAATGTATTAATTATTGGTTCAAATAATGAAGATATGAAAGCTCAAGCTGCAAAGCATAGTAAAGTTTCAAATATTGAGTTTGGAGATTTATATCTATTAACTTCAAAAAATGAAAAAAATATAGATGTTGTAGTTTTAACTGATGTTAAAATTGATGAACTATTGTTAGCAAATATTGAAAGAATTTTGAAAGAAGATGGTTTAATTGCATTTGCTTCAAAAGCATTTTCTAAAGATGAAGATCAATTATTTGCAGATTTAAAACTAGTTGGAACAAAATTCTGGATTGCAATGCCATTTAAATTTGGTCATAACACTTCAATTATTGCTTCAAAAAGATATCACCCAACTGCTGATATAAATCTACAAAGAGCTGATTTATTAGATGGTTTAAATTACTATTCTGCTGAAATTCACAATGCTTCTTTTGTGTTCCCTGCTGCTGAACATAGAGCTCTAACTGGTATAGCTAAAAGATAATTTTAGCTATTAAATATAAATAAATCATTATTATTGTAAAATCCCATCTATGAGTAATGATTTATTTAAAAACGCAATCGCTCTTACAGGCGGAATTTCAACAGGTAAAAGTACTGTTTGTAACCTATTTAAACTTCATGGTTTTTTAACAATTGACGCCGATGCGATAGCACATAGATTATTGGATGAAAATTCTAGTAAAATAGCTTCTATGTTTGGTGAGAAATATGTACAAAACGGAAAAGTTTTAAGAAAAGAGTTGGGGAAAATTATATTCTCAAATGAAGAGAATAAATTAAAATTAGAAGCCCTTCTTCATCCATTAATCAAAGAAGAAATCATTAAAGAATCAAAAATATTTGAAAGTCAAAATAAACCATATTTTGTAGATATTCCTCTGTTTTTTGAGAAAATGCACTATCCAATTTCAAAATCTTTAGTAATTTATACACCAAAAGATATACAAATTCAAAGACTTATGAAAAGAGATAATATTGATGAAAATGAAGCAAAATTAAAAATCTCAAATCAAATGGATATAGAAGAGAAAAGAAAATTAGCAGATATGGTAATAGACAATTCCCAAAATCTAAAACATTTACAAGAAGAAGTAGAAAGAATCATCGGAGAAATTATATGACATATACTAAATATAGTGCAAGTGGAAATGACTTTATTATTACTCACTCAATTATTGAAAAAGATTATTCAAGTGATGCTATAAAACTATGTAATAGAACAGAAGGAATTGGCGCTGATGGCTTTGTGGTAATTATTCCAAGTACTCAAGCTGATTTTAAATGGTTATTTTATAATAGTGATGGGAGTGATGCTGCAATGTGTGGAAATGCTACAAGAGCAGTTTCTCATTATGCTTTTACAAATAATTTAGTAAGTTCAAATGAAATGCAGTTTTTAACAGGTGCTGGACTTATAAAATCATGTGTTGATGGGAATATTGTAGAGACTCAATTAACAGCTCCTAAAGTTATAAAAGAAGAGTTTGAAGAAGATGGATTTACTTGGTATTTAGTAGATACAGGAGTTCCTCATTTAGTAACTATTGTTGATGATTTAGAAGTTTATAATCATGATTTATGTGCAAAAATGAGATATAAATATAATACAAATGTAAATTTCGCAAAAGTAGAAAATGGGATTATAAAAGTAAGAACCTATGAAAGAGGAGTTGAAGGTGAAACTTTGGCTTGTGGTACGGGAATGGCTGCTTGTTTTCTAAGGGCAAATGATTTAAATCTTGTAGAAGATAGTACTTTTGTTTACCCAAAAAGTGATGAGCAATTAACTCTTTCAAGAAAAGATGGCACTATTTATTTCAAAGGTGCTGTGAAAAAAGTTTTTGTAACAACCATTTAATCATATGTTCTTTTTTAAATTCTTAATTAGTAACTCTAAGAAATTACTTCTTGGGCTTTGTTTATTTGGTTCTTTACAAGCACAAAGTTATTCAAAGGGCTTTCCTAAAGAGTATTATGAAATAAATGATATTAATGAATCAAAAAATTACTTTTTTAATCATATGTATGAAATAGTTGCAAAAGAAAATAATAGAGTAAAAAGTGAAAGGAGATTTGTTGAAGAAATATTAGGCACAAGTATTTTAAATATAGATTTTGATTCTGCTTCTTTTCATAAACTTCTTTCAATAAAACAAAAATATAAAATCAAAAATATCTATACACTTCATGAATATCAAAAAAAAATAGATATAGTTCCTCCATCTTTGGCAATCGCACAAGCTGCAGTCGAAAGTGCATGGGGTAAAAGTAGGTTTGTAAAAGAGGCAAGTAATATTTTTGGACATTGGACTTATAACGAAGAAATAGGAATTATTCCAAAAAGAAGAAGTATTAATTCTTCTCATTTTATTAGAGTCTTCTCGAATTTAAGGGACTCAACAAGTGCTTATATTTTGAATTTGAATAGAAATTTAGCATACAAGTCTTTTCAAGAAAAAAGATATGAACAAAGACTTAATAGTAAACAACCAGATGGCTTAACTCTTTCTCAAACTATGCTAAACTACTCTGGTATTGCACATGAATATTTAGTAATCTTAAAAGATTTAATTTTACTAAATAATCTGCAAGAATATGACAATAGATATTATCAACAAAATCACTAAATAAGGAAAAATATGAAATTTACTGCACCATTAAAATCAGACTCAATTAAAATTATGCTTCTAGGAAGCGGAGAATTAGGGAAAGAAGTTATTATAGAAGCTCAAAGACTTGGAATTGAAACAATAGCTGTTGATAGTTATAATAACGCTCCTGCACAATTAGTTGCTAATAAATCTTATACAATCAATATGAAAAATGAAAATGAAATACTTGATGTTATAAGAAGAGAAAAGCCAACTTATATACTTCCTGAAGTTGAAGCTATAAATATAAAAGCACTTTTTACAGCTGAAGCTGAAGGTTTTCATGTAATTCCAAATGCAGATGCTGTAAATAAAACTATGAATAGAAAAAATATTAGAGAATTTGCTGCTGTTGAAATGGGATTACCAACAAGTAAATATGAGTTTGTAACAACTTTTGAAGCTTTAGAAAAAGCAGCTCTAAATATAGGTTTCCCTTGTGTTATTAAACCTGTTATGAGTTCTTCTGGTCATGGACAAAGTATTGCTAAAACTACTGGTGATTTACCGAAATCTTGGGAATTAGCAAAAGAAGCTAGAGGAGATGCTAGTGAACTAATTGTTGAAGAATTTATCACATTTGATTATGAAATTACTATGTTAACAGCTAGAAATGGAAAAGATACAGTATTTTGTGAACCAATTGGACATATTCAACAAGATGGTGATTATATTTTTTCATGGCAACCTATGAATATGAGTGAAGTAGCAAAACAAAAATCACAAGAAATCGCAAAAAAAATCACAGATGGATTAGGTGGACGTGGTATTTTTGGTGTAGAGCTATTTGTAAAAGGTGATGAGGTTTATTTTAGTGAAGTTAGTCCAAGACCACATGATACAGGAATGGTTACTATGATTACACAATCTCAAAGTGAATTTGCACTTCATGTACGAGCTGTATTGGGATTACCTTTGGAGTATATTGATTATGGATGTGGTGCTAGTGCTGCTTTTAAAGCAAAAGGTGATAGCTTTAATCCAGTAATTGATATCTTTGATTCTTCATTTACAAAAGACTCAATTATTAGAGTATTTGGAAAACCTCAGTCTCATGTTGGAAGAAGAATGGCGGTTGCTCTTACTTTTGATAGAGATTCGAGTGATAGAGCTTTACAAAAGGCTAAAGAGATTATTGGAAATTTTAAAGATCAATAATAGTAGTTAGAAGCTTTTGCTTCTAATTATTTGATTTTGATAGTTAAACTATATTGCATACCTTCATTTTCTATTGCATTTATTTCTAACTTTCCATTAAGCATATTTGCTAGATTTTTTGCTTCTAATGTATATTTATTATCTATATCTGACAAAAATAAATTATAAATATTTTTAATTTCAAAGCCATTATTTTTAACAATTACTTCTAAAATATTTTTCTTTAAACTCATTTTTATATCAATATGTTTTTGTATTTTCCCTCTTTTTAATTCTTTTTTTACTAGGTCCATACAAGATTGTTCAATAAAACAAGAAAGAATATTTTCTAAATATATGCTATTCAAATTTATAGCTTTATTCAGATCTACATTTATATCATAATCAATAAATATTTTGTATCTTACATTTGCGTATGTAAAGTTATCTACTCTTCTTTTATGTAGTTCAAATAAAAGGTTAAAATTATTAAAATTAGTTGTTTTATAGTTCATATTATCTATATTTCTAATCTCTTGATCAAACTTCATAAGCTCTTCAAATTGTAAAGCATAAGAATCAATAACTTCAAATATTATAGTACTGTTTATTAAATCTTCTACTCCTAATTTATTTATATATTTATCAAAAATAGATGTGTCAAACATATAAACAAGATATTTTAGATTGAAGATTTTGTTTTTTAGGTGTATTAACTTTTTTATATCTTTTAGACATTTTTGTTTTGTATCTCTTGTGATACCTTTTGTATCAAGGTTTAATTCTAGTATTTCAATAAAATTCTTATCATCAAAAATCAAATCAGTAAGCTCAGATTTTTCATATTCACCATACTTAGCTAAAATATTTCTCATTTCTTGACGTATTAGGGATAAAAAGTCATCAAATTGAATATTTAATCTAGAAATAGACTCTTGTATTGATTCATTATTTTCATTGAAAATTTGTCTATGAAGTCTAGTTTTTCCTCCTATTTCACTTGAAAAGATATCGTTTATATTAAAAAACTTATTAAATTGTGGAATTAGTATTTGAAGTTCATTTAATATATTTTGTGTATCAAATGAAAGTGAATTTATGTTGTTCATATTATCCAATGTCTTATCCTACATACAATCTTTATTAGGTGTAGCTACATTACCATTAACAATTTGAACCCAATTATTTTGGGTAGAAACATCCATTACATCACCTGATATTTTTTTATAAATAACATCAATTTGAACCCATTGGTTGTTTTTTTGTTTTATTGTGAATTGATCATCTCTTTTTAAAATTCTTAATATCTTACTTTCGATATTGCTTTCATTTCTCACATTTAGATTCTCATATTTAACAGTATATAAGCAGTTAGAAATTTGCTCTTTAGACAACTTTTCAACTTTTTCAGGATTTGCAGTTTTAATATTTTCAAATGCATTTTTAATAGAATCTTCTTTCACCTTTTTATTAGTAAGTTTATCTTCCTCTATTTTCTTATTTGCCTCAGCTTTTTTAGGTGTTTCCGTTTTTGGAATTTTTGTAAGATCACTAACTGATATTCCATAATTACTTAGATAAATTGTATATCCATACTCTTCATCAAGTTTTTTGTATAGTAGAACACTTTTTGTTCGTGTATTTATATCCATAATTTTATGACCTAAAATATCATCACCTTCTATATATCTTCCTTCAATATTTCCACTTAATTCACTTGTTTTTACACTTTTAGTTGTTTCATCAACAAGTTCTAAAACTACATAATCTTTTCCATTAAAAGAGTACATACTTTTAATTTTTAGATCTTTTAATTTTTTTGTTCTTGTAAAATCTGTAGTTAATCTTGCCATATCATTTTGATGAGTAAATACATTCTTTTCATAATCTTCTTGTGAAAGTTTAACCTCCTCTTTCATTCCTTTATTAGGCTGATTAGGATTAATGTTTTGCCCGGATTCATCTTTTTTATTTTTTATGGCGTTTACCTGTTCTTCTAGATAGTTTTTTTCAAGACCTGTTATGGCATTAAAAAATTCTTTTGATTGCTTATCTAAAACATCTAGTTTATCAATATTTTCCATTTGAGCTTGGATTGGCTCTTCAGCTTGTAAATTAAGTACTATAAAAAATAAAAATGCAATTAGCCTTATTTTCTTCATTTTTTCCCTTTTTTTTTATTAATTTTATTTAAATGTAAATTCATAGTTAAATCCACCGATATATGTAGGATATTTTATGAAAAATGCACCATCACTAGTTCTTTTCCATTCAAATGATGTCATATTTGTTAAATACCCAGTCCTTCCACCTTCTGCAACTAAATAATCTTTATCTAAATCAAATAAGTTTGTATTAAATACAGGTATCATAAAAGTATTTCCTATATCATCATTTGTAGTAGCAACATTTCTATAAAATGATTGAATCCCCCAGCAATACATTTGATTATTTGTATCAATTCCACACATACCATTATCATCTGCAATAACTTTTATTTTTTTCCATTTTATTTTTTTTATAGCATTTATAAACATATTATCACTTACATTATCAGCAGTAAAGTAATCACCTTTTAATTCATTTTTCTCATTAACCCAAACAATTCCTTCATTTACTTTTAAAGCTGAACCACTAAGTTTACTTGAAAAATCAACAGATAATAGATTTGTATCATCTGCTTCTACATAAGTGGAATAGGTTTTTATAGTATCGTTTATTAATTCTACTTGGATCTTTTTATTTTTTGGTTGATGGATTTTATAATATTTACCATCTGTTGACAATGCAACAAAAGCTTCCAAGCCTCCATAAATAGATTGAAATGTAATATTACTGCTAAGGGTAGAGTTATCTTTAGTTACCTTTGTTGGTGTACATAAATTAAAACTTAAATTGTCCCAGTTGGATACATTGCAAGCTCCGTTTGCAATTTCAGTTTCTATTCCCCAAATATAAATGTCTCCAGTAGTAGAAAGTGCTCCCATTTTTCTATATCCAATAGTTAATAAATAAGTAATATCAGTAAATTTTACATTTGTACTTGAATCTATTATTGTAAACTTCTCTGGATTTAAATTGTACTTTCTGTTTGTATAATTATAGGTACTACTTCCATTGCCTGAAAATCCACTCCAATCATATCCCCATCTATAAATATCCCCATCTTGTGATAAGATTAACCATAACTGATTATTGGCAAATATTTTTGCAGCTTTATTTGTAATGCCATTAAAAAAAGTACTTCTATATAGTAATTCACCAGTATCAACACTTGTTTGGTCTGTGTGAGTAAAATTATTCCCAAATGAATAAGCTTCTCCTTTACTTCCTCCGCAATATAATCCACCTTCTATGGAAATTCCACAAGTACTATGAAAAACTGTACTAAAGAAATCTATAAATTTAGGTCTCAAAGGTGAAGAATAATAATTGTTGCTATAAAATTCACTTAAATTATTATTATCACTTGTATCATCATCATAAATTTTTGCTTTAACTCTTACCATACCAGTGATTACAGGATATCTATTTGATGATCCAGATGAACCATTTTCTTTTGTATATGCAGAATCTTTAAAAGTTTTATTATTTATACCAGTAATATTATTAGCATTATTTCCCCATGTATAAATATCTCCATTTACAATCATTCCTCCAGCTCTTCTTGAAAACTGAATAATAGTTTTCCCTACATCTCTTGTTGTTGAATTTACTTTTACTATTCCTACATTTGCACCAAGATAAATATATTCTAACGCTAGACCATCTTTATTATGAAAAATAGTTTGTCCAGCAAAAGTAACATTTTTATCTTCCATTAAATCTGAAAATTCAGTACTTATACTTCCATCTGAATTTAAGATAGTAACACTTGAATCTACGATCAAGTCTTTATCTACTGAAAACTTATAAACACCATTAATAGTATACCAATGTAAAACACCCTTTGTATCTAAATAATATTTATTTCTAGCATCACTTTTTGTAGTTGTGATTTTTTCTCTATTAGTATAAATAAACTTTTCTTTTGTAGATAGGTTAATTTCAACTTTATTATTATTTACACTAATAGGTGCTTTTGTATAATGTCTATATTTATTTGAATAATAATAATCAAATAAATTTGTTTTGACTTCTACATTATCAGGTAAAGAATCATTTGTAGAATATGAAGTTGAAGATGTAAATATAATTTCTCTTCCAAAAGGATTTATTGTATTAAATCCTTTTGGCAAATAATTATTATCTATTAAAGTTTGTACTTCCGTTGGAATTTGGCCTTTAGCTAGTAGATATTTTTTATATGCAAGTGCAACTTCTTCTTCTTTTTCTATTAGTTTTTTAACTTTTGTTAATGTAATAGAATCAATATACTTTTCTGCAGCAAAAATATTTAAAGAAAGAAAAATACAAATGAATATTTTGAAAAATATCATGGATTTACTCCCTTAGGTTTTGAAATATAATCTACAAAATAAATTGTAGCATTATTATCACTTTTTTTAATGTTTCCTATGTATCCTAATATTCCCTCAGCTGCTTTTAAACCATCTTCACTTTGAGCACTTACTTGTGAAACGATAATAAATCTATCCAAACACATTTTTTGTGCATCAATATATTTTAAATTATAGTCCAAGATTGACATTCTTTGAAAAATTTCTTTTACTTTTGGTTCAAGTTCTTCTTTTGTGATATATGATTTTTCAATATTTTCTATTTTTTTCTTTGAATTCTCAACAAGTCTTTTTAAACTATTTGTTTCATTCATTTTTAGCTGTAAATCGTTTGTCAAAGCTTCTTTTTCAAAATAAACTTTATAGTAAGTTACAACTCTATGTGAAAAAAAAGCTAAAATGTATAATATTAGTACTGAGATGGTTATTTTACTAATTAAAGATATTCTTTTATTGCTAATACTTATCATTTTTTTACCTCAGGTGTACTTAGACAAGCTGTAATTTCTTTATATTTTTTTTCACTAGTATTTAAAAGAATATTTTGTCTTTTAATTAGTTGTTCTTCAACTTTAATCTCTTTTTTTAAATTATCTAAAGATTCTATTTGTAAAATTTTATCAGCAAGCATATTTAAACCAAATGCCATAGCCCAAATAGAACCTGCTATTAAAAATGTTGCATAGGTAAGCTTTGAAATATGTGATTTATATGTATCTAATTCATTTAAAGGTTTTACTAAATCCCATGTTTCACCAAGAGATTTAGCAACAACATGATTTTTATCATTTTTTGTGTTTTGTTTTAAAATATTTTCAACTGCACTTTTATATTTTGAATTTATTACATAATAAATATTTTCAATATCTCCACCACTTGAAAGCATAGCAATATGTTTAGTAATCAAAATAGATTTAATCATATCATCTGTAATAAAGTTTTGATTTATTTTTGCAGAATAAACTGTTTTATGATTAAATAAAATTACATAATCACTATCTGAAATATGTATTAAAAATTGATTTTTTTGCAAATATTTTTTTGATAGAATATTTAGTGAATAAATTTCATCATTTGTATATTTTGAAAGATATACACTATATTTCTTGAAAGAACTATATGTGAACATATTTTGTGATGCATCAAATTCATCTGCAATATAAAAATACTCACTATCTTCTTTTGTATCAAAATCTGTTCGTACTAATCGTACCATAGTTCCTCCCCTCTAATAATTGCAATTGCATCTTGTTTTGTAATAAGTCCTTCATGATATTGTGACATACAAGCTTTTTCAACAGTCATATACTCAGCAGGATTTTCAAAATCTCCACCATGTCCTATTTTAAATCTTACAACTTCCGCAATTGGAACCCTGTCTTTAAATCCAGTATGATTACACTCTTCGCATCCAACTTTTTTAAATCCACCTTCATCATCAGGCTCTTTACAATATTTACATAATTTTCTAACAAGTCTTTGGGATACAATTCCTCTTAAGTTATCTATAATATCCCCCTCATTAATACCTAATGAACTAGTCATCCTAGATACAGTAGCAGGTGCTGAGTTGGTATGCATTGTTGAGAATACTAACTGACCTAAGTTTGATGCATTTACAAGCTGAGATGCTGTTTGAGGCTCCCTTGTTTCCCCAATTAAGATAATATTTGAATCTTGTCTTAAGATATCAACAACAGCTTCAGGGTAGCCATATTTAAACTCTTCACTAGCACTCGCAAACTCAGATAAATCAATTTGGAAAAATGATTCATCAACATATTCAACAGGATCTTCAATAGTAATTACATATTGTTGTTGTTTTGCAAGTTGTTGTAAAAGTGCATACATTAAGTGTGTTTTTCCGGATCCTACTTGTCCTGTGATTAATATCATTCCATTTGCATATTTTGTAAGATTAGATAAAATATCAACAGTTTCTTGTGGATAGTTTAATCCTCTTAAATTATGAGCAACAACTCCTCGTCCACCAATCATCCTCATAACTAAAGAGAAGTTTAATTTTGAGTTTATAAGACCAAGTCTGAATTTGATATTTTTTTTACCATATTCATAGTTTATAACACCATTAATTGATTCATAATCTGAATCTTCTTGATCAGCCATTGTTACAAGTCTTCTTTTTAATGTTTTAGCAATAGTAATAGGCATAGTTCCCATATCAACTTTTATACCATCAATTCTAAACCATAAAGTTGCATATCTACTTGTTTTTTGGATATGTATATCTGAAGCCCCAAGTAATATAGCTTGACCCATCATTTTATCAAAGTATTTATTTATTTCATTATCATTGTCTGTATCATTGTTCGAACCAAAAATAATCTCTCTATCTTCACCAAATACTGATGATAAAACGCCTTCTCCTAAAACAACTATTTTTGTAAAATAAAATTTACTTAGAACATGGAAATCAAGATTTACAACATCTCTAATACCTAAAACTTTGTTTTTATTTTTTTTATCTTCAAGGGTAATAATATACATACTTGTACAAAATTCAAGTTTCTTTTCATCTAATTGAAATGAAGTATCTTGATAAAGTTTAGATAAATCACTGTATGTTGCATAATATTCATATCCTAAAGTACGAACAAACTCTTCATATTTTTCTTCATTTGCTATTAAATCCCCATATCCACCTCTTAGTTGGAATTTTTCTTTAATAACATCTTCAATAATTGTAGATAAGTGTGTATCTGAATCATCATTTTTATTTATAAATTGAAGAAATGAATTTTTTTGTTTTTCAAGAATTGAATTAAAATCAATCTTTTTTAGAAAATTTGTTTTATTCTTAGTCTCAACTTTTTTTATAAATTGGGCTTTTGGTACTCGTTTAAAATTTGCAATTATTTTTTTTATCATATGCTGTCTTTTAATGATATAGTGTTTTAAAGGTAAATGTACTAATAACTAAGTTAATAACATCTGAACCTATAATAACAGTAACTAACATAGCAATCATCCAAAACATAAATCTCCATTGTAAAACCATATACACAATATTTTTCTCATACATTGTGTCACATGTCTGATATAACGCCCTAGTAACATCAGAAAAACTGGTTTTGCTTAATTCTGATAGTTTTATATCAGCTGTTATAATCGTAGGAAAATTATATTTTTCAAAAGCAACAAATAACTTCTTATTTTTATTGATTAATTCAGCCAAATCTTTGAAAAAAGGTCTAAGCCCTGGTTTAAAATAATCCTTTGATAATATCAATGAAGCTTTATGAAATGAAATACCAGCGCTTAGCATTCCATTAAGAATTCTAAACATAAACCTTCCATCTGAAAAAGCTTGTGTTTTAAATACTTTATAAAGCCACGCAGGTTTGGCTTGTTCTGTATAAATATATCCAAAAAATAGTAATGCTGTTATAAATATTGAAATACCTAAGCCTGAATATGCAATATCATAAGTAAAATATTTTGGAATTCCTAGAAATTGTTCAACATCTGGATTTAATTTCTTTAATTGAGCTACATCTTTTTGTAATAAATCTAAATACATTATAAGTCCATAAAAAGTAAATATAATAATACTCATGGGTACAAATATTGGATTTATCATTTTTAATAATAAATTAGAATTTGCTTTTTTAAAAGATAATACAAGTTTTAGTCCATCAATAGTATTTGTACTATTTACAACTAAACTATATTGAAAGCTATTTAAAAATTTATGTTTATGAAGTATGGCTTCAAGTTTATGTTTTCCCATTTCCATATCTTTTATGGCACCCATAAGTCTTTTCTTAAATTTGGTTTCTCTCGTAATTTGCTCACTATACAAAAGTAATGCCCTTCTTGTATTTGAACCATTTTCAAGTTTTGTAACCAAATAATCTAATAAAAAAGATTCATATGGATCGGAAAAAAAACTCATTATTAAAAGCCTTTAATATTTTTAAGAGTTACTATATAAACAATTTCTCTTCTTACATAAGATTTAGAATCTGTACCACCAATTGCAAAATCTTCTATTGGTAATATACCTTGATAATCTTTTGAATCATCATGAACAATTATTGAACCAACAATTGAAGTCTCCCCAAGATTTACTTCCCTTGAGATATTATAGTTTTGGTCATTGTATTCTGGAAGTTTAATTGTTGTTCCATCTACACTTACTTCATCAAACTGAATAAGTTTTTTAATACTTGGTGTTATATTTAAAAATATCTTATCCCTTGATATTTTTGCCATAGCTGTTATTGATGTTCCTTCTTTTAAAGTATTAACAGTAACATCTGATGTTGTTGTGTTTGTGTCAGCATCAGTAGTAGTTTCAATTTTTTCAACATAATCTGTATTATCTGTAATTGATTGAACAGTTGGGATATTGTTTTTTAGAACCAATACATTTTTACTGTAGTTTAAAACTTTTCCTATTTCATTATTTGCAGTTGCAGTTATGTTAAGTAATCTTGTAGCACTATCACTTGTAAATGCCAAGGCTCCACTTTCACCAATTTCTCGAATAACTCCAGTTCCTGAATTTGTTTGTCTATCATCTGAAAAAGAAGCTATTCCATATTCTCTGCTTTTATTTAAAACTAATTCAATTCTTTCAAACTCAATTACAGCCTCTTTTGCAAATGAAGATTCATAGGCTTTTGCAATATTTCTAACTGTAGCTTCTACTGATTTTGTAGATTTTAAGAATATTAATCCACTTGATTTATCAATATGATATGTTGAGATTTTATCAGTTGAAATTATATTTTTTAACATTTTATCAAGCTCATCATATAAAACTATTGATGAAGTATTTTCTACCTTGCTCTCACCTGTTGTCTCTTGTGTAGATGTTTGGCTACTTGATTTCATTTCTAATAAAGGAATATTTAACTCTATAACAACATCTTTATATCTTTTGATATTTATAGCTTCTGTATCATAATCAATATCTATAAATACATCTTTTGCATGAGATAATGAATTTAATACGTCTTTTAAATTTTTTGAACTAATAGTTACAATACTATTTTGAAAATCACTTCTATTTTCTATATAATTTCCGATATTTACTTCATATCCTGATTGTGCTGTTATTAGTTTAATTAATTCTTCTACTGAAATTTGACCTTCAAGTGCAAAGGGAAGATTTTCAATTGATTGTTTTCTAGTCTCACTTGTACTTAAAAGTTTTACAAGATAAATAGAACCAGTTTTTTTGATTGATAGTTCTTCATCTAAAACAGCATTTAAATACTCATTTAATTCTTGGATATTATGTATTTTGATTCTACTTTTTGGAATTAAAATATCACTACTTTTTAGATAATAGAAATTTCCATCAATTAATTCCATTTCTTTTAGAATATCACCTAAAGATTTGTCTTCAATAATAGAAATAAATTCTTTATTTTTAAACTTTTCATCTACAAGAGTGTCTGAGTAAGATTTTTTTATATCGTTATACTCTTTTTTATCAAAAGATTGCTTGGTTTTGTTAATCATCTCATCATGATAACTTTTTTCACTACATCCAATAAAAAGTAGTGAAAAAACCGTAAATGGGATTAAAATCTTAAAGTTTTTCAATATATAGTTCCTTATTTAAAATAAAATGCATAATCAAATCCGCCAATATATGTAGGAAATTTCAGAAAAAATTTGCCATCATAATAATAGTTATTATATGACATTTGGTTCTTTTTTTCAGCCTCTTGAGTGATAAATAATTTATTTATTGTACTAATTTTACTCACATCATATAAAGAAGTACTTAAAATAGGTATTGTTCTAGCAACATCGCCCCAACAATACATTTGAGAAGCACTTCCTAATCCAGTCATAGCACAAACAAAAGTTTTATTTGTCTCTTTTAGTTTGATATGAACATTATCTATCCCCCATGATTCATCAGTAAGTCTTTGTGCGAAAGACCATCCATTATATCCATCATCTGAAGGTAAAAGACCTCTGGTACTAAATTTAACTTTTAGTTTTGCTGAAGAATCTAGTTTTGTTTTTAATTTATAGTGATACCTTTCATCATTATCATTATTTACACTACCAGAAGAAGCAACATTTTGTAAAGCTTCTCCTGTGTCATTAACATCTTTCAAATATGGATGATCATCATGAATAAAATTATCTTCAACAAAAATCTCATCATTTAATGTTACAGTGAATCTTTCAAAATCCCAAGTATCTATTTCGTAGAAGTCAAATTCAACTTCAACTTCATTATTTGCATAAGCACTATTGAAAGAATATGTTTTTTCTATGTAGGATGGTTTATTTACATAATCTACTGATGGTTGCTTTGTGTAAAAAACTTCTTCTATATTAAAATTTCCTAGAAATTTAGTAACAGGTATTTGATCTGTACCATCATCAGTTACAGAAGTAACTCTAATATTTCCAGAACTATCTTTATTAATATCACTTCCCTTCCATTCTGTGGAAAGTCCATCTTCAAAATCTTCAAAAAACTCACTAATTACATTATCTAATTGAAAAATAGAGATATTTGAGAAATTCGCATAATTTGTACCATTTATTAGGTTTGATGCTGTATTTAGTTCACTTAAAGCACTATTGAAAATACTTTGTTCAGATGATTTACAAGTTCCACCATCAGTATCTTGGCAAGTAATAAAATCATTACTGCCTGAAATTGTCAAGTTTTTATCTGCATATAAATATAATTCAGAACCATTTTTTTCATATATAGATGCACTAATAGCACTACTTGGTATTTGACTTAATGCTCTAAAGCTGTTATCTCCATATGTTCTATAAAAAACATCATTAGCACCTTTTAAAATAAAATCTTTACTATTTGTAAAAATAGCATCAGGATTAAATTGAATAGAATTATTTAAAAGTGTAGGTTCTGTATAGATAGTTCCATTTGGTCTCTCTCCCCAAATATAAAACAAATTATTACTGTCAATAGCCCCAAATCCTTTTATATCTCTTAGTGCAAATATCTTTTTAAAAACTTGACCAGAATTTTTTACTTCTGTTGGAGAATTTTGAATTATAAATTTATCATCACTTCCTATTCCTAACGCACCATTATAGTTTCTACCAAAAGTGTAAATTTTACCAGCATCTGAAAGTACAGCAATTACGTCTTCTACCATTACTATATCAGTTAAGTATATTTCAGATGCATTTTCTAATTCATCTGATTTACCAGTATAGAAAAATATATTACGTTTTAAGATAGAAGTACTATTTTTAGATTCTTCTATATCTTCAAAATAACTTGAAGTAACTAATCCATTACAGTATAAATCTCCTCCAAATTTTTTTTGTACTCCATCAAAATAATCAAAAATGGGTGAAATACCACAAACATTTGTACTATTTAATGACATTTTTTCAAATTTAATTCTATATGGATTGTTATACCAATTTATTGATTTTTGTTCAGTATCACTTATTTGTACTTTTAACATAACAGGAGTATTTACATAATCAGGACTTAGTGTTTGATCTAATTGTCCATAAGTTTCTATTCCAGCTTTTTTGTATGAATTATTACCCCAGCAAAAAATATCTCCATTTGCTAGCATACAACCACCATCTCGTCTAAAAACTAAATCTTTTGAATCAGGAATATATGATAAAATTCTGTCTTCTAAATCAAGACTGTCATCCGTAGCTGTTAGTGCATCACCAATTCCTGCTGCTATCCATTTTATTGAAGCATCACCTTGATAATAGTATTCATACCAAGTACCATTTTTTTTCACATAAGCTTTGTCTCCAATATTAGCTTTTATATATTGTAAATCTTCCCAATCTTCTAAATAAATAGGAGATTCCTGATAAACTTCTATGGATGAACTTGCTGATTTACAGTATTTATAAATTAACTTGCCATTATTTAGCTCATAAAAATATAGATTACTTACACACTCTTGATTTGAAAGTTTGATTCTTTTGTTAGCATCATTTTCATTGATTAATGAAACTATTTCTTTTTGTATATCTGAATAAAGTATTTGTGAACCAATAGTGAGTTTCTCTTTTGTTGTATCGAATGGGGCAATAGTATTTACTCTAAATAATTTATTTATATAAAAATTATATAGATATTTATTATCTTCTTTATACTCACTCTCTTCTTTTATAACACCTTTTATATAAGCAGTATTATTTGTATCAAAAGTAATTTCCATATCTTCATTTGTAAGAGGATTTATTTTATTGAAGTTTGTTCCTAAATATTCTTTTGTAACTAGCTTATCCCAGTCTAGATTATTATCATCATCTTTGGGTATAGTTGCTGTTTGTAAAATATATTTATTTATAGCAAGTGCAATATATTCTTCTTTTTGGATTACATTTTTTATATTATTCATCATAGAGATATTTTCACTATCTGCATAAAGTAGATTTATAAAAATTAATATTGTAAAAATAATCTTCATTTACTCCACCTTCAAAATTTGTAAACTACCAGATGATGTATCAGTTAGTTTTACATATTTATATAAGTTTTCAACAAAAATATATGAACCTACTGCTAAATCATTTAGTTTACTATCACTTAATAAATTTATACTACTAACAGTAATATTTGCATTGTTAAAATTTATTTTATCATATTCTATCCATTGTGATGAGGCGTTATACCATCTAATGGTTTTGTTATTGTTATTGCAATATGTACTTGTTAATATTGAAGTACAAGTTTTTGCAATAGTATTTTCTGCTTTTAATAATGTAAAAATTGTTTTTGCTTCATCAGATTGAAAAATGATTTCTATGTATGATTTGGTTAAATCTGAGCTATCTTCATATGCTGAGGTATAGTTTCTATATAAATCTCTATTATAAAGTTTTACTATATAATTATCAATACCACTTGTTTTTTCATTTCGATATAGGTCATTTGTAATTGCATATTTTATTTTTAAATCGCTTGTGCTTTCAAATGCAATGTCTGAGCCCATTTTATTTGTGCTTGAAAAATTACTCCCAAGATAATCATCTGTTTTTAAGTTATCTAATGTTGGAATTTTGAATTCTGTCAAAAGATATTTTTCAAACATTTTTGCTATATTTTCTTCTATTTCAATCATGTTTTGAACATATAAAGCATTTTGTTTTTGAGCATTTAAACTATCTTCAGCTTTTAAAGATAAGGTAAAAATAAGTATAAATAAAAGATATTTAATCATTTTAATACCTCAATCCCAGAAGTTGTTTTAACATACTTTGATCCTGTTGTATCATAAAGTAATGCGCCTCTTGGAATAGTGTCAAACTCATCACTTGAAATTTGTAAAGAGGTATTGCTTGTGATTATAATTGGGCCTGTTTTAAATTTATCTATATGATAAGCCATTAGATAATCAGTGATAAGTCCTGAAGTATAAGTAGGTTTAATATAAATATGACTATTTAAAATACAGTTTTGATTTGCAACAGATGCACAAGGAACAAGTGCTCCAGTTGCTTTTATTAAATCATATAAATGTCTAGCAAAAGCATCTTCAAGTGTAAAATAAACTTTTTCATCTCTATAATAGGTTTTTTTTCTAAAAGTATCACTTTCATAAAGTGCTTTTATATTAGGATCTTCACTTATAGTAGTTTTTAAACCATAAGATATAGTATTTCCAGATATAGAAAATGTGTTAAAATTTGTTGCAAAATTTGAAATACCTTCAATAAATTCTGTACTTGTACCTAAATAATCACTTGTATATAAAGTCGTAATACTTGTAGGAACAGCATAATTTGTTAATAAATATTGTTCATATGCCCTTGCAATTGATTCTTCATTTTGTATAACTCTTTTTACATCTAGAAGTATTTTTTGTCTATAATCAAAATCATCTAATGATGCAGAAAAAAGTATTTGAAAGCTAAATATAAGTATAAAAAAGTTTTTAATCATAGTTCATCTTCCAATTTTAAATACAATCTTGTTTCCATCGCCGTTTCATTAAGAATTAATTTTTCTTTTATTTTTGATTTAAAAAATTCTTGTTTTCTAGTTTTTAATTCTGTTTCTGAGATTGAAGTTTCGCCTGTTGTTCTGAAATCTTGATAAAGAGAATCATATGGAGTAAAATCTTCTATATTTTTTTCTAAAACAGCTTCTATATCAACACTCCCTGTCGCATATAAAATATCTTCAGTTAAAAAAAATATAGCTTTTGTAATACTTTTTTCTAAATCATTATCTAATAAAACTCTATTCTTTTCAATATCCCCTACTTCAAAAGTATACTTTTTTGTACTTGTATCAGGCGAAATAGAGCTAAGATCTGTGATATTTTTTAACTTAGCTTTAAGGGCTAAAAGTTTCAGTTTTTGATCTTCACTTATTTCAAACTTTCCTTCCGAATTCACAAGTTCTTTGTTTGATAAGGTACTAGAATCATTTCGATCTAATAATAAAACTTTTTCCCAGTTACCACCACTTGGTAAGTGAGCTATAATTTCATCCCTTGTTACATCTTCTGGGTTTTTGTTATATTGCTTGGCTAAAAGGGTTTTAATATTGGAAATTATTTCATAGTTTTCTTGGATTTGTTTTGCTTCTTGCATATCATTATATGATTTGTATAAAGCAGATGAGGAAAATATAGCTGTAATAATAAGAGCTGATGATAGCCATATATTTCCAATCATTATTAAGATGCCTTTTTGGGTGAAAATAAAAACTAAATGCTATGAGTTAGGACTTAGTTTTTGTTTTCAAACGAAAAAACACTTAGGCTAAAAGCCTAAGTGTTAATTTTTTTTATATGTTAGTCTACAATATTTTGAGGCATATCTTTGAAGTAAACTGTAAAAACACCATCTGAAGCGGCGGTACTTGATGTTGAAGCATTAGCAGCAGGAACATCACCATCTGCATCTAGTGTTACTGCTGTACCATCAACAGTTGTTCTATCAATTGAAGCAACTGATGCTAAATCAGTAGCAATTTGGCTCTCTAAAAATGCTGCATTACCTGCTAATTCATTCAGTAATTGAACTCTAATACCAGGTCTAGTACCTGAATCACCAACAACCATACTTATGTTCATACCTGGGTTAGTTTCTCCACCAAAAGAAATTGCAGAATATGTATTTTGTTGACCTGCCGTGTTATTTGTAGCACTATATGTACCAACAGTTGTTGCATTATCACCAATTTCATCATTCATTTGATCAGCAAAGTACCCTAAAACTGCTAATCCTATCAATGTAGAATCCCCCGCAGGTATAGCAGCTCTTGCTGGAACTGCTTCAACTGGAGGATTAGCTGTAGGGTCAGCAGCAACGGCTGCTTGAGCAGCAACGGCAGTAACTGACTTTTCAATATCTCCAGCTCTAACTGCTAACTGTAAACCATTTCTAATATTATTAATCTCTGTAATAATACTTGTTTTTTGTGCGATACCTTCAATCTTATCACCTGTTCCACCAAATGTTTGGAACATGTAAATCATTGCTCCTACTACTACTATAACCATTGCTATTAACTGAGGCATTCTTCTATCCTTTTTTTTGAATTAAATTTTTTACTTTTGTGTCATTATTATATTACAACTTTTATAAAGTTGTGCCAAACTTTTTATTTATAAACTATACAAACAAAAAGACCATCACTTTTATTTGTACTTGTTCCTATAAAATTTTTCGTTCCCGTATCATAAGAAGTTCGATCTAATTCCGAAGTTCCAAATAACATTTTTTCACAATATTCTCTACCTGAGAAACTTTCTACAAATATAGCTTTGCTCATCAAGCTTGAATTTTTTGTCATATCAATTAATACTTTATATGAACTGTTATCACCTATATTTGGTATTAGTTGCCATGATACTGTACTTCCAGGAAATGTTAATTTTGAAGCTTCTTCATCTCCAAGGACATTATCGCTTGCTTCTGCAGGAGAAGTTCTTTTAATATTCCCCAATAAAATACCATTATCATAAAGCTCTTCAAAATTTACATTTTCCAGGCTTCCACCTGATTCAATGTAAGTATTTACAAAACCATCGACTGCTATAAACATCGATTTCATTCTTTCTAATTCTGCTGTGATAGTACTATCATCAGCCTCATATCTTGTAAAAAGTATAATCATAGCTGAGACAACTGCTATTATTGAAGAAACAAGATACGGCATTTTTATCCTTAAGTAGAGATATTCTAACTCTAAAGTTATTTTAACATAAGAGTTGTTAAATACTAGCTTAAATGAGTTATCAATAAATTATTTTTATGAGAATTAATTTACTATTTCATAATTAAATGAGTTAAAAGATTAGATAAATATTGAAGAATAGGTGTTTAATATTCTAGAATTGTGTAAATCTAGAATATTATAAATAATTTATAATATTCTATTTTTAAAGTTATTTTATTTAAATATTTAGAAATCTAAACTAATTATTTAGCTAAGACACCTTCCATTGATATTTGAAGTTTTACTTCTTCACCAACTGTAACTCCACCTGTTTCAAGTACTTTATTCCAAGTAATACCAAAATCTTTTCTATTGATTTTCCCAGTAAGTTCAAAACCTGCTCTTAAGTTTCCTTTTGGATCAGTTATTACTCCACCATTTTCTAATTCAAGCTTGATGTTTTTTGTAACACCTTTCATAGTAAAATCACCATATACAGCATTGTCTTCTATTTTTGTAGTTTTAAATTCAATTTTTGGAAATTTCTCTGCATCAAAAATATCATCTGCTTTTAGGTGAGTATCTCTTTTTTCATTTGCAGTGTTTATTGAAGCTACAATAATCTCTCCACTTAACGATGTTAATGTATTTGTTTTTTCATCATATTCAAATGATCCAGCAACGTCATTAAACTTTCCACTTACATTTGTAATCATCATATGTTTTACTGTAAATCCCACATTTGAGTGACTAACATCAATATTATAAGTTCCTGCAAATAATGCACTTGATGTAAGAAGAGAAGCAATTGTTAATTTTAAAAATTTCATTTTTATTATCCTTTTTTATATTGTTAATTGTAAAAGTGACTATTTCTAAATCAAAAATAATTTTTATGATTAGATACTTTGCAAAAATTGTACTAATAAATGATAATGATTGTCAAGAGTAATATGATTATTTCTTAAAAATATTTGTATTTTAGTATAGAATGAGAATTTAAAGTGATTTAGAAATAGTAGAAAATGATTCTACTATTTCTAAGATTAAGCTATTTTTTTAACTGCTTTTTTAACAGCAGTTTTTACTTTTTTTGTTTTTTTAAGTTCTAATTTTAAAACTTTTTTTGTAATTTTCTTAGCGATTTTTTTTACATCTTTTTTATCTGCAACTTTTTTTACTGCTTTTGTAGCAATCTTTGCAACTTTTTTCTTTTTTAATAATTCAGCCATTTGAATTCCTTGTTTTAAAATTTAATTATTACCAAAAAAGTAATATAATATAGAGATTGTACATAAAAATACCATATATGTCAAATAATAAAAAACTTTCTTATTTTATCGTGAAAAAGATTTTTATACTTAACCATTTAATAAACTATATTTAGATAAAATATTTCGTTTTGCTATAAAAGAATGAAAAAATAAGGATGCGATAATGCTATTGACGCCAGGTCCAACTCCAGTACCAGAATTTGTAAGAAAAGCAATGTCTGATATTACAATTCATCATAGAACTGTTGAGTTTGAAGCTATTTTTAAAAATACTAGAGAATTATTATTAGAATTATATGATATGCCAGAAGCTGTAATGTTAGCTTCAAGTGGTACAGGTGCTATGGAAGCATGTGTAATAAATTTAACACACAAAAAAGCACTAACTGTTAATTCAGGAAAGTTTGGTGAGAGATTTGGAAAAATCTGTGCAGCACAAAACATAGAATATACAGAAATAAAAAATGAATGGAATACACCAGTTAGTGTTGAAGCAGTTGTAGAAGCTATTAAAGCTGACCCTTCAATAGATGCTGTATTTATTCAAATTTGTGAAAGTGCTGGAGGATTAAGACATCCTGTAGAACTTATTGCCGCTGAAGTTAAAAAAATTAATAAAGATATTATGATTATTGCTGATGGAATTACAGCTCTTGGTGTTGAAAAAATCGACACTACAAATCTTGATGCAGTTGTAACAGGAAGCCAAAAAGCACTTATGTTACCTCCTGGTCTTGCAATGATTGGATTATCAAATGAAGCAGTTGCAAAAATAGAATCAAAACCAAAAGGTTATTACTTTAACTTAGCAATTGAAATTAAAAATCAAAGAAAAAATACAACTGCATGGACGGCTGCAACAACGTTGATTATTGGTTTAGGTGCAATTTTAGAAAAACTAAAATCTGATGGATTTGAAAACTTATATACTAAAACAGCAGCAAGAGCAAATGCTACAAGAGAAGCTTTAAAAGCTATAGGATTTGAAATTTATCCAAAAACTCCAGCTGATGCTATGACAACTGTTTACACAGAGCAATCAAGTGCTATTAGAAAGATATTAGAAAACAAATATAATGTAAATATTGCAGGTGGACAAGATCATTTAGCAGGAAAGATTTTTAGAATTAATCATATGGGATTAGTTGAAGATTTTGAAGCTTCGTGGGCTGTAAATGCTATTGAATTAGCACTTGATGATTTAGGTATTAGAACATTTGATGGAACAGCTAACAGAGTTTTTGCATCAAATATGTTTAAAGGAAAATAGATTAATGATTTTTGAACACGAAATTCCAAATGGAAGTCGATTATACTTTGGTGCAAGAGCAAAAGCTAAAAGAGTATTAGAAAATAAAGTTTGTCAGATTTTAGATAATGAAGAGTTTGAAGAGATTTTAACTCCAAACTTTTCATATTCTCAACATCAAGCAATTGCAAACGAAAAAAAACTAATAAGATTTTCAGATGAGCAAAATGAACAAGTATCTTTAAGAGCCGATTCTACTTTAGATGTGGTAAGAATAATTACAAAAAGATTAGGAAGAACAACAACTCATAAAAAATGGTTTTATGTTCAGCCTATTTTTACTTATCCATCAAAAGAAGAATATCAAATTGGATGTGAGTGGATAGATCATGATAATATTGCTGATATAATGAATTTAACAGCAAAAATATTAAAGGCTTTAAACATAGAGCCGATTTTACAAATATCAAATATAAATATTCCAAAACTAGTAGCAAGTGAATTAAATGTTAATATTGATTTATTTAAAAATGGTGAAATAGCATCACTATTTAAACTAAACTGTGATTGGTTAAATAAACTTATAAAAGTAAAAGATACAACAAGTTTAGAAAAAGTAATTCAAATAGTACCAGAATCAATTAAATGTGAATTAGAAAAATTACTTCAAAAAGCAAATGAAGTAGAATATTCAAATATCATTATAGCTCCACTTTATTATGGATCTTTAAGATATTATAATGGTATTTACTATAGAGTGATAAATGACAATTTAACTTTATGCAAAGGTGGTATGTACTCAAGTGAGGGTATGTGTTCATTAGGTTTTGCATTATATACAGATAATTTATTAAAAATTTTAGAGGATTAAGAATGAGCGCAGATGTAATAGTTGGTATTCAATGGGGAGACGAAGGTAAAGGTAAGATAGTTGATATGCTTGCTCAAAATTATGATATGGTTTGTAGAAGTCAAGGCGGACATAATGCAGGTCATACTATTTGGGTTGATGGAGTAAAGTATGCACTACATTTAATTCCTTCAGGAGTATTAAATCCAAAAGCAATAAATGTTATTGGAAATGGTGTTGTATTGTCACCTGAAAATATTATCAAAGAGATGAGTCAATTTAAAAATTTAGAAGGTAGATTGTTTATCTCTGATAAAGCACACTTAAATCTAAATTATCATGCGTTAATTGATCAAGCTAAAGAAAAATTAAAAGGTGCAAAAGCTATTGGTACAACTGGAAAAGGTATTGGGCCTGCTTACTCTGACAAAATTAATAGAGTAGGACATAGAGTTGGAGAATTACTTGATCCTGCTAAATTAACTAAATCTATTTTAGACTCTTTTGAACAAAATAGAGCTATATATGATGTTTTAGAAATTGCAACTCCAAATGAAGCTGAACTATTGGCAGAATTAACAGAATATAAAAATAAATTAGCTCCATTTATTACAAATACTACAAATATGGTTTGGAAAGCTCTTGATGAGAATAAAAAGATTTTATTAGAAGGTGCTCAAGGAACAATGCTTGATATTGATCATGGAACATATCCTTATGTAACTTCTTCTTCAACTGTAAGTGCAGGAGCGTGTACTGGTCTTGGTGTAAATCCAAAAGATATTGGAGTTGTAACAGGTATTACAAAAGCATACTGTACAAGAGTTGGAAATGGTCCTTTCCCATCAGAAGATTTTGGTGACGAAGGTGAAACTATGGCTGCTGTTGGTAAAGAATTTGGAACAACAACAGGAAGAAAAAGAAGATGTGGTTGGTTTGATGCAGTTGCTGTTAAACATGCAGGTAGATTAAATGGATGTGACCAATTAGCGCTTATGAAGCTTGATGTTTTAGATGGCTTTGCAAAAATCAAAATTTGTGTAGCTTATGAACTAAATGGAGAAAAAATTGACTTTGTTCCTTCAAGTTTAGATGATGTAAAACCTATTTATGAAGAGATTGATGGATGGGAAAGTGTAGTTGGAATTAGAGATTATGATGCACTTCCTGAAAATGCTAAAAAATATATTGAAAAGATCGAAGAAGTTACTTCTGTAAAAGTTGGAATTGTTTCAACTTCTCCAGAAAGAGACGACACAATTATAAGGGGGTAGAAACACATGAGAATGAAATTACATCATACACCATATGTCTCAAGAAGAATTACAAGAGACTTAGCTAGTTGTGACTTTGTAGAGATTAGAAAAGAAAAACATAGTATTGAAGCTGAAATTGAAAGAATTTTAGATGCTGATATAGAAAAAGAGTTTGGCTTAGATGAAAAAGTTCAAGAAATTTTAGATGCACAAGAAGAAGAAATTGAGTATTTAAATGCAGATAGAAGACAACTTTTTTGGATGACTAAAAAAAGAATGGCAAATGATTATGGTGTTATTTTAAATAACGAAGATAGATTTTCAGACATTGCACATCAAATATTAGATTATTTATGGGAAGAAGATTTTATACATTATACATGTTCTGATAATCAAATTAAAAATGTAATATTTGCTTCGTTAGATGATTTTATAAAAGGTTTTGATAAAGCAGATGCTGAAGTATTAGGTAAATTAAGAAATTATAAAAGAAAACTTATACCTGGAACTGAGGATTATGATTTAGTTTATCATAGATTATATGAAGAGGAATTAACAAAAAGAGGATTGATTTAATGCAAAACGTATGGATATATTTAGAAAATGGGACTTTTTTAGAAGCGAAATCTTTTGGTGCAACAGGAACAACTGTTGGAGAAATAGTTTTTAATACATCATTAACTGGATACCAAGAAATTATTTCTGATCCTTCTTATGCAGGACAATTTATTACTTTTACAATGCCAGAAATTGGTAATGTTGGTGTAAATGATAATGATATGGAAAGTAGAAATTGTCACTGTAAAGGTGTATTAGTTAGAAACTACCATAATGATTACTCAAATTATAGAGCACAAGGAAATTTAGATTCATTACTAAAAGAGCATGGTGTTTTAGGAATTTGTGATATTGATACTAGATATTTAACAAAAATGATAAGAGATGAGGGGGCTATGATGATGATAGCTTCAACTGAAATTTCAGACAAAGATGAATTAGCAAAACAATTAGCAGCAAGCCCTAGAATTGAAGATATCAACTATATTGAACAAGTATCTACAAAAGAGTCTTATATTCATAAAGCAGGAGCTTGGGATCATAGTATTAAAGCTTATAAAAAAGCTGTTATGAGTGATAAAAAAGTTATTGTTATTGACTTTGGAGTTAAAAGAAATATTTTAAATGAATTAGTTGAATCAGGTTTAGAAGTAGAAGTAGTTCCTTCAACTTTTCAAGCTGATGATTTAATATCAAGATTTGAAGCTAAAGAAATTGGTGGAATTTTCTTATCAAATGGACCAGGTGATCCTCTAACTTTAACAGCAGAAAAGGAACAAGTACAAAAACTTATAAATGCAAATATTCCAATGTTTGCTATTTGTTTAGGTCACCAAATGCTTTCTATTGCTCATGGTTATGATACATATAAACTAAAATTTGGTCAACACGGTGGTAACCATCCCGTTGCAAATAATGGTGTAGTAGAAATTACTGCACAAAATCATAACTATAATGTTCCTGATAATATTGTAGAAATCGCTGAAATCACTCATATAAATTTATTTGATAATACTATTGAAGGTGTTAAATATAAAAATAAAGAGATTTTCTCAGTACAACATCACCCAGAAGCTAGTCCAGGACCACATGAGTCAAAGTATATCTTTAAACAATTTTCTGATATCGTAAAATAACTGAATAAAAAAAAGGGAACTTCCTATGAAGTTCCCTTTTTTTAATTAGTAAAGTTTTTTTATAAAATAAATTTTTCAATTAACTGATATGTTCCCGCTGTTGCAACTCCTGCTGCAAATCCAGCAACTACATCATCGCCCATTACTCCCATTCCACCTTTTACATCTCTATCAATTTTAGCTATGATAGATGGTTTCCAGATGTCAAAGATTCTAAAGAAGATAAATGCTAATGGTGCCATGATAATCATATTTCCACTATTTATTCCACAGATTGCAAGTGTTATCCACATTCCTGCTAGTTCATCTATTACGATTTCACTGTTATCATGTGTTTGTGTTTCATTTTCATAAATATCAATTTGTTTTATTGCAATCACTGTAATTAGTAGGGCAAGTAAGAAAAGTGTTGAAACATGTAAAAACTCTAATAAAAATAATCCTAAAAAAAGTGATACAAATGAACCTACAGTTCCTGGGGCTTTTGGGCTTAGCCCACTAAATCCTACTGTTAAAAAAAATCTTCTTAAGTTCACTTTAATTCCTTATTTTTTCTTTTCGATATCTAGTTTTTTTCTTTTTTCCCAAAGTGATTTTCTTGAAATTCCTAGTTTTTTCGATAATTCAGTATCAGGGTATTTATTTTGATAAGATAAAACCATCATTTTTACATAATCATTTATTGTCATAATATTAGATGCTCCCCCTAATAAAATATTTTCATTATTAAATTCAATCTTTCTATATGGAAAATCATTTTCTTGTTCTAATGTTGAAACAATACAGTTTTTATCTTCAATGATTTTTATTACATTTTCTTTAGCATTTTTCTTTAATGTATGATAATCAGTTAAATAAATTATAGTTTTACCTTGAATTGCATTAATCTGTTTTTGCCATAAAGATGATGTTAAAGATATAAATGTAATTGGGAGATCCATTTTTCTTGATAATTCAAAAACTAATTTATCTGCACATTTTTGAGAATTTGTTTCTACTAAAGTTGGAAATGATGGCGGTAGCAATACATCTGTAGTATCTATATCTGACATTGTAAAACTAAAATATTCTCTTAGCGTTTGGAGTTCTCTTCTTATGCTTCTACACTCTTTATAATGGTAGATTTTTCTAACTAATTCATCCATAATAAATGGTTTCATAATATAATCTTTTGCACCATCTTTTATAGGATTGGTAACCGTTTCATCTGATATATATGATACTAATAAAAGAATAATTGCATTTTCACTATATCTTTTGATTATATTTTTACATAGTGCCGATGGTAATGATGTTGATAATAGAATTGTGTCATACTCTTTTGTAAGATTATCTATATTTGGTGATTCTATGTAATCACAACTATGTCCATCATCAAGTAGTCTCGATACTACTTTTTGAGCTAGGTAAATTTCATTTTCTATTATTAGTATATTCATTTATTTTTCCAATTATAATATTTAACAGTTGCTATACTTTGCACAGCAATTCCTTCTTCTCTTCCTATAAATCCCATTTTTTCTGCTGTAGTTGCTTTTATGTTTATAAATTGTTTGTCAATATGCATTAATTTTGCCATAGAGCTTTTTATTTCATTTTTAAATGGATTAATTTTTGGTTTTTGAGCAATTATTGTAAGATCCACATTTACTATTTCATAACCTACATTACAAAGAAATGTGATTATATGCTCAAGTAAGATTTTTGAGTCGATTCCTTTATATTTGTTATCAGTATCAGGAAAGAACTCTCCAATATCTCCTGCTCCAATAGCACCTAAAAGTGCATCAATAACAGAGTGAATTAAAACATCTCCATCACTATGTGCTTTGAAACCAAAATCATATGGAAGTTTTATCCCACCTAAAAACATCTCTTTATTATCTTCAAAGGCATGAATATCAATTCCTGTTCCTGTAAAAAAGTTTTTTGAAGGTTTTTTTAAACATGGCAGCTCATTTAATTCATTTCCAAGTGTTAGCTTTTTACTCTCAATGCTACCTTGAATATATTTAATAGATCCATTTATGTTTTTAATAGCAGAACTTTCATCTGTAAATTCTATCGTAGTATTTAAAGCAATTTTTAGAGTTTGAGTGTTTGATAGCTGTGGGGTTTGAATGAGTTTTACATTATCTCTATTTATTGTATTTGTTTCATAAACAACTGTATCTGTAACATTTAAAACAGGAACTATACAATCAGCATTTTCTTTTTCGTTTAATAGTGTTTCAATAACATTTTGAGGAATGCAAGCACGTGCAACATCACTAATCATTACATATTTTGTTGTAACTTCGTTTAAGCAATTTAAGATTGATTGTTGTCTTGTGTTTCCACCTTTTACAAAAATAAAGTCATCGGTGAAGTTTTTCATATAGGTTAATTCATTTTCATGGGAAGCCACAATTACTTTAGAAAATGTTGAAAATGAAGCTAGTCTTTTGGTAACATTTAACCATAAAGGTTCATCTCCTATTCTAATCCATTGTTTTTTGGTTTTATGTTCAAATCGCGTGGAATTCCCAGCACATAGAACTATAAGAGTAACATCTAACAACAAAAACCCCTTTGTGTAAAAAAGTTACAAATTATAGTATATTGTTACTTATGCATTTGTTAAGAGTTTTGTTTAATTACTTCTTTAATCACATCAATTGAATTTAAAAATTGTTCAACATCTAAATTGAAAAGAGCAACTTTTTTTAAAGCTTTTTCAATATTTTTATCACTTAATGGATCTCTAATATCACATAAAATTTTTATGATATGTAAAATTTGTGCTTTTTGTTTGAAAGATTGGGGACATGAATCCAAATCTTCTGCATAAGCAATTGGAAAAATTATATTATGACTTAAATTCCAATGTTTAAAAACATTTGCAGTGATTCGTCCACAAGTGAATCCCATATATTTTTCTTCACAGAGACTTATGTCTTTTGTTTCATTTAATTCTTGTAAAAATTCTTCAGTTCTTTTCTCTTTTTGAATAACTTCAGAAATAATAAATTTACCTACCTCTTGTAAAAATGCAGGTAATAAAAGCTCATTTTTCAAATCAAAATCTATTGCAGAAATCCAAGTATTTACTATATTTGTAGCTAATGAACTTGTATAAATAAAATCTTGATTAGAAACAGCATATGCTAATAAATTAGATTTCATTGTATTTTGAACTGCTGAACCAATTGCAATTGAGACTGTAAATTTAACACCTAAAAGGTTTATCGCACGACTAAGTGTTTCAATTTTACTTCTAAATCCAAACATACTTGAATTTGCTACTTTTAAAATATTTGCAACCATTAATGGATCTTTTTTTATAATTTCCATTAATTTTTCAATATCTATATTATCCGCATTCTTATAATCATCAAGTTCAATAACACTTGATGGAAGAGGCGGAAGAGAATTTATCTCATGTATTATTTGTTTTTTCATTTTTCCCCTAAGTGCAAATAAATAAATTTGAAAATTTAACTTTTTTAATTATTTTGTTAATAATTATATAGAAAAGAAACTTATATGATTAATAATTTAAAAGTAATTACTTGAATTAAGCTTCTCTAAATATTTTTAGCTATAATCTTTAGACATTCAACATATAATAAATTATAGGATTTAAAAATGAGAAACTGGTTAGACAATCATAAAAATGACAAAATTAGAACTCAAATGTATTATGCAAAACAGGGAATTATCACGCCAGATATGGAATATGTGGCAAAAATTGAAAAACTTGATCCTGAGCTTATTAGGGCTGAGATTGAAAGAGGAAGACTAATAATTCCAGCAAATGTTAATCATAAACATTTAGTTCCAATGTCAATTGGAATTGCATCTTCATGCAAAATAAACGCAAATATTGGTTCTTCTGCACTTGCTTCAAATGTTGAAGGTGAGATAGAAAAAGTTGATGTTTGTTTAAAATATGGTGCTGATACAATCATGGATTTGAGTACAGGTGGTGACTTAGATATGATTAGAACAGCTGTAATAGAGCACTCAACTGTGCCAATTGGTACTGTGCCTATTTATCAAATCTTACATGACTGTAAAGATAAAATCGAAGATTTATCTATTGAAGTTATGTTAAAAGTTTTAGAAAAACAAGCTCAACAAGGTGTTTCTTACTTTACAATTCACGCAGGATTCTTACTTGAATTTATGCCTCATGTTGCAAAAAGGAAAATGGGAATAGTAAGTCGAGGTGGTTCTTTAATGGCGGCTTGGATGATGCATTATCATAAAGAAAATCCATTTTATGAAGCTTTTGATGAGATTTTAGATATTTGTGCAAAATACGATGTATCTTTATCTTTAGGAGATTCATTAAGACCTGGATGTTTAGCAGATGCGTCTGATGAAGCACAATTAAGAGAGTTAAAAGTTCTTGGAGAATTAACTTTAAGAGCTTGGGAAAAAGATGTTCAAGTTATGATTGAAGGTCCTGGTCACGTTCCTTTAAATCAAATTGAAAGAAATATGAAACTTGAAAAAGAGTATTGTCATGAAGCACCATTTTATATCTTAGGACCATTAACTACTGATATTGCTGCTGGTTATGATCATATTTCATCTGCAATTGGTGCTGCTGTTGGTGGATGGCATGGAGCTTCAATGCTTTGTTATGTTACTCCAAAAGAACACTTAGGTTTACCAAATGCAGAAGATGTTAGAAATGGTATTATTGCATATAAAATTGCTGCTCATAGTGCTGATATTGCACGTGGTAGAAAAGGTGCGAGGGATATTGATGATGAAATGAGTGATGCTAGATATGGATTTGACTGGAATAGACAATTTGAACTTTGTTTAGACCCAGAAAGAGCTAAAGAGTATCATGATGAAACTCTTCCTCAAGATGTATTTAAAGAAGCAGAGTTTTGTTCAATGTGTGGACCTAAATTTTGTTCATATAAAATAACTCAAAAAATCGTTAAAGAACACGGTCAAGCGATGATTGATATTGCTGGATAATTTTCTTCTTTTATAGTAGATACTTTTTGTATCTACTATTTTCTAAATTCTTCATTATTCTTGATTTTTATTCTTTTATTCTTTTTATTCTTTTGCTAAAATACTTACAAATTAAATTAATGCTCGTCAATTAAGACAAGAATTATCCTATTTTAATTATAATAATGAAAATTTAAAAAATTAAAGGAATTTTACATGGTAAATGTAGAAGATATTAAAAAAGAATTAGAAAAAGTTAAATATCCTGGGTTTGCAAAATCAATTGTTGAATTTGGATTTGTAAAAGATGTTCAAGTAAATGGAGCTAATTGTTTAGTAGTCCTTGATATTACATCAACAGCAGCAGAAGTTGAAACACAACTAAGAAAAGAAATAACTGCCTGTCTAAGCGCTATTGGAATGAATGTTACATTAAATTTCAATAAGCCACAAGAACAAAAACAATCTAGTAATAGTGTAAGTGGAAAAAACATTGCACCTCAAATTAAAAAAATTGTAATGGTAAGTTCTGGTAAAGGTGGAGTTGGAAAATCAACTACAACTGTAAACTTAGCAGTTGCAGCAGCAATGCAAGGTAAAAAAGTAGGTATTCTAGATGCTGATATTTATGGACCAAACATTCCTCGTATGATGGGTTTAAATGGGAAAGAAGTTGAAGTTGTAGGAGATAAAGCAAAACCTTTAAATGCATTTGGTGTTGATGTTATGTCTATGGGTATGTTAATGGAAGAAGGTCAAGCTCTTATTTGGAGAGGTGCTATGATTATGAAAGCAATCCAACAATTATTAAGAGATATTTTATGGGAAGAGTTAGATATCTTATTTATTGATATGCCTCCAGGAACTGGTGATGCTCAATTAACTTTGGCTCAAAGTGTACCTGTAAGTGCTGGTATTAATGTTACAACTCCTCAACACGTAGCTCTTGATGATTCAAGAAGATCATTAGATATGTTTAAAAAACTTCATATTCCTGTTGCTGGAATTGTTGAAAATATGAGTGGATTTATTTGTCCATCGTGTAATACAGAATCTGATATTTTTGGAATGGGAACTTGCGAAGCATTAGCTACTCAATATAATACTCAAGTGTTAGCGAACTTACCAATCGAACCTGCAATTAGAGAAGGTGGAGATGTTGGTAAACCAATAGTTTATTTTGCTCCTGAATCAATCTCTGCAAAAAGATATATGATGGCTGCTGATAAGTTAATTCAATTTTTAGCAAGTATTGATGATAACATTGATAACTCTGCAATTCAACCAACAACACCTCCAGGCGTTAGTGCATGCTCAACAGCTGCTGCTAAACCAAAAGAACAACCTAAAAGTTCGGGAGAAAGTTGTGGTACTGGATGTGGTTGCCACTAATAGTATTTAGATAAAAAGCCTTTAGGCTTTTTACTAAATTTTAATAAGATAAAAAAGTTTTACTTTTCTACTCTTGAGTTTTTTTCTTCAATTCCTGAAATCCCAAATCTTCTTGCCAATTCTTGTTTTACTCTATCTGGGCTTATATTTTTAGATGCAAGTGCAACTAGAACATGATATGTAATATCCGCTGCTTCATAGATGATTTCTTCTGTATCATCATCTTTTATTGCAAATGTAAATTCTCCTGATTCTTCAACAATTTTTTTAAGCATTGAATTTTGTTTACCTTGAAGAAGTTTTGCAGTATATGATTTACTTGGATCATCATTCTTTTTTTCTAAGATAGTATGATATAAAGTATCTATTACTCCATATGCACTACTTGTATCAATTTCAATATCACTAATAGTTTGATTAGTATTTAAATCAGTAAAGAAACAAGATTTTCTTCCTGTATGACAAGCAACACCTTCTTGATTTACTTTTAAAAGTATTGTATCATTATCGCAATCTACTAATATATTTACAATTTCTTGTAAGTGATTTGAGCTTTCACCTTTTTTCCAAAGTCTTTGCTTACTTCTACTATAATAATGAGCATAGTTTGTTTTGATTGTTAATTCTAAGGCTTCTTTATTCATATATGCTAACATTAAAACTTCGTTTGTAGTGGCATCTTGAGTAATAACTGGAATTAATCCATCCATCTTTTCCCAATCAATTTTATTTACTTGTTCCATAATCTTTTCCTTTTAAAAGTTTGTACCAATATCTAATTTTAAACTATCGATTGTCATCAATTCTTTATTGACATCTACATTAACTCCAAAATCATAAGTTGATTTTGAATCTTTATTTTTTGATTCACTATATTTATTTATTTCTTGATATTTTAAATTTTCATCATATTTAATAGGAGGTTTTATTTTTAGGATTGAATCTATATTTGTTTCTTGTTCTATAAAATTATCAATTGCATTTAAAGATAGATTACTTAAAAGAAATAGAACAAAAATAGATGAAATAGAATATTTTTTCATATTATTTTTACTTTGTCATAAAGAAGCAGTTTCCTGCTTCTTTTTTTATTGATTTATAGCTGCGTCTCTTGATTTATCTTTAGTGTCAACCCAAATATTTGGAGTAGAACCACCAGGTGTTAAGAAAATTTTAGCATCTTTGTTTTCTCTAAGTGCTTCATTGAATTTACCTTGAACTTCAATTTGTTGCATATGTAATAAACTTGGAGTTAAAGATTGTGCAATTGCTTTATTTGCTTCTGATTGTGCTTTTGCTTCAATAGTTACAGCATCTGCTTTTCCTTGAGCTTCAATTCTTTTTGCTTCTGCTTCTCCAGTTGCTTGAGCAGCTCTTTTTTCAGCCTCTTGTTTAGCTCTTAAAACTTCATATCTAACTCTCTCAGATTCTTGGTTTGCTATTTGAACTCTTTCAATTTGCTCTTTAATTTTTACTGGAAGTCCAATTTCTCTTAATTGAACTGATTCAATACTTACAGGTCTACCTTCAAGTGCTTCAATTTCTGCTCTAATACCATTTTCGATTAAAGTTGCAATTTCATTTCTTTTTGTTGGTAATTCTTCAGCGTTAAATCCTCCAACAACATTTCTTACAACATTTCTAACTACTGGGTTTACGATTTTATCTTCCCATGAAAGTCCCCATGTTGCAATTGTTGCAGGTGCTCCTGATGCTGTTAATCTATATTGAACAGTAAGTTCTATAGAAACAGGTAATCCTCTTGCATCTAAGATATTAATTGCAGGATTAATTTTAATACCTGAATCAAATCCACTCATTTCTTCAACACTTCTATAGTTTAATAATCTTACTTTTGTATCAACTATAATAACTTTTTGGAAAACAGGAATATATAAGTGAAAACCTGGATTTAAAGGCATTTCATCATATTTACCAGTTGTTGCTTTAATACCAACTTGACCTGATTCTATAATCACAAATGGTTTAAATATAAATAAAGCAGCAATAATAATGATTACTACGTATAACATTCCTGCTTTTTTACCAAAGTTTTTAAAAAATTCTGGTGTTTCAAATGGAGGTTGAAAGTTTCCTCCTCCACCATTATTATTGTTTCCACCACCACCGTTGTTCTGTTGTCTGTTTTTAAAATAGTCGTTATCTATTGGCATAATTTCCCTTGATTTAATTGTTTATTTAACTAATAATAATAAAGATTAGTTAACGTATGTTAAATACTTAATATATTTTTCATTTTTTCCAGCAACTACATCAAAGTACGCTGATTGTATTTTTTCTGTAATTGGCCCTCTTGAACCACATCCAATAATTCTTGCATCAACATCTCTAATTGGTGTAATTTCAGCAGCAGTTCCTGTAAAGAAAGCTTCATCTGCAATATAAATTTCTTCTCTTGAAATTCTTCTTCTAACAACTGGAATTCCCATGTCATTAGCTAAATCAATTACTGTTGCTTGTGTAATTGATTCTAAAGAGTTGTCATTTGGTGGAGAAATTAATACTCCATCTCTAACAATAAAGAAACAAGCACCACTAGCTTCAGCGATATAACCTTGGTCATCTCTTAGTAATGCTTCATCATATCCAGCTTCAACAGCTTCATATTTTGCCATTTGAGAGTTTAAGTAGTTTGCAACTGCTTTTGCTTTCCCCATACCTGAAGTATTTGGAGTTCTTGTCATTGATGATATTTTTACTCTAACACCTTTTTTAAGACCTTCTTCTCCTAAATAAGCTCCCCATTCCCAAGCAGAAACAGAAACTTTTACAGGTGCTTCTTTATGATATAATCCCATAACTCCATAACCTAAATAAACTAAAGGTCTAATATAGGCACCTTCAAATAATTCATTTTTTTGTAATAATTCTATTTGTGCTTTGTTTAATTCTTCAACCGTAAAAGGAACATTCATAAGTGTCATTTTTGAAGAGTTTAATAATCTTTTTGTATGTTCATTAAGTTTAAAAATAGCACATCTTCCATCTACTGTTTTATAAGCTTTAGTACCTTCAATAGCACCATTTCCATAGTGAAGTGTATGACTTAAAACATGCACTTTAGCATCATGCCAAGCTACAAATTCTCCATCCATCCATATATATTTTGCTTCAGTCATTTTATTAATTCCTAATGATTAAATTTTAAGTCTTTATTTTATCTAAGATATTATTAAAATTTACTCTTAAGAAAATGACTGTTAGACTTTTAATAAAAATAAATGGTATATTAAAAAAAAATAACTCTATAGGTGTAAGAAAAATGATATTAAAAAATGCGTTAATAATAGTTATATTATCTTTATTTATAACATCATGTACAACAAAGCAATATATAGAAAACAATAAGCTTGAGGCTCAAAAAAAAGTATTGAATAAAGAAAAAGAGTTAGAAAGAGAATCTGTAAATGATATGTTATTAAGTGATATTAATTATATTCTATTTTTATTGAAAAATGATGACTTAATTACATTGAATAATAGATTTATTAATGAAAAATATGGATTATTTGAAATTTATAAAAATAGTGAAAACAATAAAATATATTTTAATAAAAAATCACAAATAGAAGAAATAAGTACTGAAATAGATTCCTTTGAAATAAAACAAGAAGAGACTGTTTTTAATTGCAGTCCATATGATGATTCATATTATGGTTGGGATAAAGAGGGTGTTTTTTTAAGTGTTAATACAAAAACATATTTATCAGATATTATGAAACAAACAAATTTGCTTGCTATGAATACATATAGTGAAGAAGATTTGAAAATTGTTGATTTTATAGAAAAGACAAGCTATGAAGTAATTATTTCCCATAATATGGTTTTTTATATTACAAAAATAAACAAACAATGGTATATAACACTAATTGATAAAGTAAAAACAGATTGTAGTGAGTGATTTCTTATGCAACTAAGTTGCAAATAAGAATTACTTGCTAAAATTATGTAAAAAAAGTGAATAATTTATATGAATTTAGAAATATCAAAAATAGCAAACCTTCCCACAGAATATGGAAATTTTAAAATACAATCATTTAAAGAGGGAATAAAAGAGCATCTTGTAGTTTTTACTGAAAATATACCTCTAGTTCCAACTCTTAGAATTCATTCTGAGTGTTTAACAGGGGATGTATTTAAAAGCAAAAAATGTGATTGTGGAGAACAGTTGGATTATGCTTTAAAGCAAATCTCAAAAGATGGTGGTATGATAATTTATCTAAGACAAGAAGGTCGTGGTATTGGACTTCTAAATAAGGTAAATGCATATCATTTGCAAGATTTTGGACACGATACTATGAAGGCAAATGAACTTTTAGGTTTTAGGCAAGATTATAGAGATTATAAAATTGTAGATGAAATATTGCAATATTTTAATATTGAGAAAATTAATTTAATGACAAATAATCCTTTAAAATTAAATGCCTTAGAAAAAATAAAAATAGAAAAAAGAATCCCAATAGTGATGAATTCTTGTAAGTATAATTATGAATATTTAGAAGTAAAAAAAGATAGAATGGGACATCTTTTATAAGAGTAAAACTTTTAAATAAGTTTTACTCTTTTTTTGAAAAATTGAAAGATATTAATACAAAACATACAAACAGAGCTAACAAGTATAATTGAAGGCCCTGAACTTAAATCATAATTATATGAAACTATTAATCCGAAAATAGTAAATATCATAGAAAATAATCCTGAAACAATCATCATTTTAAAAAGTGTATTACAAAACTTTTGTGCAATATAAATAGGAATTGTAAGTAAAGCAATAACTAAAATAAGTCCAACAATTTTTATGGCAATTACAATACTAAGTGCAGATAAAATAAGAATAAGGGTATAAAATAATCTTGTTTTTACTCCTCTTAAATTTGCATATTCACTATCATATGAAACAGCTAAAATATCTCTATAAAAAAATAATAAAGATAAAACTATAAATATTAATAAAATAGACATAAATAAAATATCATCGCTATTTACAGCTAAAATAGAACCAAATAAATAACTCATTAAATTTGCACTATATCCAGGTGTTAAATCTGCAAGTAATATTCCAAAAGACATTCCAATTGCCCAAGTAAGTCCTATAATAGTATCAAGATTTTCTCTTTTTTGATAAGTTAAAATTGCTATTAAAATTGTAATTAATATAGAAAAAATAGAAGTTGATAGAAGCATTGGAATTCCAAAATAAATAGATAAACCAATTCCACCATAAGCACTATGGGCTATTCCCCCTGAAAGAAAAACCATTTTATTTACAACAATTAGTGAGCCTATGATTCCTGTTATGATACTTACTAAAACACCTGCAATTAATGCATTTTGAATAAAAGTATATGAAAGTGATTCTAGCATCTACATTTTCCTAACATTTCTAAAAGTTCAATTTCACATATATGTGATTCTATATTTTTAAACTCATTTTTCATTTTTGATAAATCATGATAAGTTAATCTTTTATTTATATAAACAGCTTTTGAAGCATATTTTAGAACAACAGAAATATCATGACTTATTACTACAATAGTGATCTCATTGTTTAAGTTTTCTAATGTTTGATATATTTGCTCACAACCTGTAATATCAATATTTGATGTTGGTTCATCTAAAAGTAAAATCTTTGGATTACAAAATAAAGCTCTTGCTATTAAAACTCTTTGTCTTTGTCCTCCTGATAAATTAGAAATTTTTGCATTTGCAAATTCTTTCATATTTACTTTTTCTAGAACTTCTAAGGCTTTTATCTTTTCATCTTTTTTATAACCAAATAGCCTTTTCTTGATATCATTTTGACCCATCATAACAACTTCAATAACACTAATTGGAAAGTTTAAATTGATATTTGTATTTTGAGGAACATATCCAATATTTGTAATTTCATCTAAAAGATTATTTTCAAATATTTTTATATTGCCTTGAGTTAAAGGATTTATTCCAAGAATTAGTTTGATAAGAGTAGATTTTCCTCCACCATTTGGACCTAAAATAGTAATAAAATCTTTTTCATTTATTTGAAGATTTATATCTTCTAGAACAAACTCTTTTTCATATTTGAAAAAGAGTTTGTCCATAGAGATTGCTTTATTTATTGTTTGCAATTGCATTTGCCATTTTGATTAGATTTTCTGACCAATCTTTAGCTAATGGTGTTTCTTTTAAAACTTTTATTTTTAATTCACTAGCTATAGTTTTAGCACTTTTATCTGAAAATTCTGCTTGAGTGAAAATTGCTTTTACATTTTCTTCTTTTGCTTCATCAATAATTTTTTGAAGAACTTTTGGTTTTGGCTCTTTCCCTTCAACTTCTATTGCTAACTGAATTAAATTATATTCATTAGCAAAATATCTCCATGAAGGATGAAATACCATAAATTTAGAATTTTCAGGTAATACAGATAATATTTCTTTTATTTTTTTATCAGTTTGGTTTATTTCTTCAATAAATTTTGAATAGTTTTTTTCAAAATATTCTTTATTTGAAGGATCAACTTCTACTAAAGTATCATAAATATTTTTTGCCATAATCTTAACATTTGAAGGACTTACCCATGTGTGGGGATCTTTTCCATGATGTTTATCTTCTTCATTTTCATGATTTTCTTCATGATGCTCATGCTCGTCATGATGGTGATCATGTTCTTTCATCTCAATATATTGTACATCTTTTGTCATTTCAACAAATTTCATATTTTTATTTTGATCTGCAAATTTATCAAGCCATGTTGCTTCAAACTCTAAGCCTATTGGGAAATAGATATTAGCATTTGAAATATCTTGCATTTGAGAGGGTTTTGGTTCATAAGAGTGTGGGTCGCTTCCTGGTTTTACCATTGTGCTTACTTTAACCTTATCTCCACCTATTTTTTCAACAAAAGTTTGTTGAGGTAATATACTCACAACAATATTTGTTTGTGCGTAAACAATATTTATTAAAAACAATATTGAAATTAATATTTTCATTTCCTACTCCTTTTTTGTTTGCAACTAAGTTGCATTTTTAGAATATTAATAAAATATAAATTAAACGCAACTTAGTTGCATTTAGCTTTTTTAAGATATAATAAAATTACAATAAAAATTAGAAGGGTAGAAAAATGAGCCAACAAATGTTTTGGAATAATAAGTTTTCGAAAGTTGATTATTTTTATGGGACAAAACCAAATGAATTTTTAGCTTCTAAATTAGATTTAATTAAAGATAAAAAAACACTTCTTTGTTTAGGTGAAGGAGAAGGAAGAAACGCAATATTTTTTGCACAAAATGGTTTAGAAGTGAGTGCTATTGATGCTTCAGATGTGGGTTTAGCAAAACTTGATTTAAAAAGTAAAGAAGAAAATCTTGATATAAAAACTATTTTTATGGATTTAAATCATTGGGAAGCAAAAGAAAAATATGATGTAATTGTGGCTTCATACTTACATATGTTTGAAAATGAAAGAGAAGAATTATTTAAAAAAATAGAAAATTCTTTAAATAAAGACGGCTATTTTATAGGAGAGTTCTTTTCAAAAAAACAATTATCATATGAAAGTGGTGGACCAAAAGATTTGGACTTACTTTATAGTTTAGAAGATTTCTCAAAAAGATTTACAAATTGTAAAAAAAATCTTAGTGAAGAAATAGTTACTTTAGATGAAGGAATTGGTCATCAAGGTGAGGCTTGTGTTATTAGAGTTGTTATTCAAAAAGTTTAAAACTTTTGTTTAACAGCTTTTTAACTACTATTTAAGTACACTCTTCAATAATAAATATCAAAAAATAATAAAAAAAATATAGAGAAATAAATGTTAGAAACAATCAAAGACATAATAAAAAATAGGGTTTTAGTAATAGATGGAGCTATGGGAACACAGCTTCAACTAGCAGACATAAAAGCAGAAGAATGGATTTATGAGGGTGCTGATTTAGAAGGTTGTAATGAACTTCTAAATTTAACTGCTCCTCATATTCTTGAAACTATTCATGATGACTATGCAAAAGCAGGTGCTGATTTAATAAGTACAAATACATTTGGTTCGATGCCATGGGTTTTAGATGAATATGATATTGGTCATACTTCATATGAACTTTCAAAGCTTGGAGCACAACTTGTAAAAAAATCTTGTGAGAAGTATTCAACTCCAGAAAAACCAAGATATGTTTTAGGATCTATTGGACCTGGAACTAAACTTCCATCATTAAATCATATTAAATATGATGAAATGTATGAAGGTTATAAAATCATGGCACAAGGGCTTGCTGATGGTGGATGTGACATTTTTTTACTTGAAACTTGTCAAGATCCACTTCAAATAAAAGCAGCACTTCATGCACTAAATGACACAGCACCACAAATACCAATTATGGTATCTGTGACTATTGAAATGTCTGGAACCATGTTAATTGGAACTGATGCTTTAACAATTGCAGCTATTATGGCTCCATTTAATATTTTATCTTTAGGATTTAACTGCGGAACGGGTCCAAAACAAGTTCATAAACATGTTAAAACTTTAAGTGAAGTTTGTAGATTCCCAATATCTGTTCATGCAAATGCAGGACTTCCCCAAAATAAAGGTGGAAAAACTTACTATCCAATGGGACCTGATGAGTTTGTAAATTTACAAAAAGAATTTTTAAATATAAATGGTGTTGCATTTTTAGGTGGTTGTTGTGGTACTACACCTGAGCATATCGAATCTTTAGCAAAGGCAATTGAAGGAAAAATACCTTTAAAACCTTCTGGATTTTTAAAAGCATCTTTAGCTTCACTTTTTGGAACAATGCCTTTAAAACAAGAACCAGCTCCACTATTAATTGGTGAGCGTTCAAATGCAACAGGTTCAAAAGCTTTTAGAGAGCTATTAAAAGCAAATGATTATGAAGGAACATTAAGTGTTGGTCAACAACAAGTTCGAGCAGGGGCTCACGTAATTGATGTTTCAGTAGGATTTGCAGGACGTGATGAAAGAGCTGATATGGATGCTGTAACTGCTCTTTATTCTCAAAAAGTTGCACTTCCTTTAATGCCAGATTCAACTCAAATATATGCACTTGAAGCAGCTCTTAAGCAAATAGGTGGACGAGCTATTATAAATTCAGTTAACCTTGAAGACGGTGAAGAAAAATTTGATGCGGTTTGTAAACTTGCTAAAAAATTTGGAGCCGCACTTGTTTGTCTTGTAATTGATGAAGTTGGAATGGCAAAAACTAAAGAAGATAAAATTAGAATAGCTGAGAGAATTTTTGATTTATGTGTAAATAGACATGGTTTTGATCCACATGATTTAGTGTTTGATATGCTTACATTTACTATTGGTTCAGGTGATGATGAATATAGAACAGCAGGTGTTGAAACACTAGAAGCTATACGTGAATTTCAGATTTTACATCCTGAAGTTGGAACTACATTAGGGCTTTCAAATATCTCTTTTGGACTTGATATAAAAGCAAGAATTTATCTGAACTCTATTTATCTTGACCATTGTGTAAGAGCTGGTTTAACATCTGCTATTGTAAATGTTAAACATATTATTCCTCTAAATAAAATAAGTGAAGAAGATAGAACAGCTTGTGATAATCTAATATTTAATAATCACGAAAATGGTGACCCTTTATTTGCCTTTATTGAACACTTCTCAAATGTAGAAGCACAAGAAGAGCAAACAGATGAAGAGTATCAAAATATGCCTCCTCTTGAAAAGGTGCAAAAGCTTTTACTTGATGGAGATAAAGATAGATTATTACCACTTGTTGAAGAATTAAGACATAGTGTAAATCCAGAAGTTATTGTAAATGAATGGCTAATTGATGGTATGAAAATCATTGGAGAGTTATTTGGATCTGGACAAATGCAGTTACCATTTGTACTTCAAAGTGCTGAAACTATGAAAGCTACCGTTGATGCTCTTAATCCATATTTACCAAAAGAGGAAAAAGAGAGTGAAACAACATTGATTCTTGGAACTGTAAAGGGTGATGTTCATGATGTTGGTAAAAACTTAGTTGATATTATATTATCAAACAATGGATTTAAAGTTGTAAATGTAGGTATTAAAGCAGGACTTGATACTTTTATTGACAAATTACAAGAGCATAAAGCTCATGCTATTGGAATGAGTGGATTACTTGTAAAATCAACAGCAGTTATGAAAGAAAATCTAGAAGAGCTTCAAAGAATGGGAATAAAAGTTCCTGTTCTTTTAGGTGGGGCTGCTTTAACTAAAAACTTTATAGATGAGTACTGCCGACCATTTTATGATGGTCCGATTTTTTATTGTAGAGATGCCTTTGATGGTGTTGTATCTATGCAAAGAATTGAAAAAGGTGATGAAAATAATACAGCTTTAGCAGCAGATTTAATTAAAATAATTGATACAAGCGATAGAGTGGAAGAAGAAGCTGTTGTTATTCCTCCTTATGAAGAGATTCCACTTCCAGCAGCCAATACATTTACTTTCCCTCCTATTTGGGATAGGGTTTCAAGAACAGGCGCAAAACTTGATAAAGAACTTATTTTTAAATGGATAAATCATAGAGTTTTATTTAGACAAAGATGGGGATATAAAAGAGGAAAACAAGATTCTGCTAAATTTTTAAAATATGAAGAAGAAGTAGTTGAGCCTACATATCAAGCTTTAAAAGCAGAATTAATTGATAATGATATTTTTGATCCAATTGCTATTTATGCTTATTATCCTTGTATATCGCACGATAATAAACTTTATATTTTTGATAAAAAACATCTGTTTAATTCACTTGAAGAATCAAAAAATGTACCACCATTAAGTGAAGCTATAAAAGTATTAGAATTTCCTAGACAAAAAAGAAAACCATTTAGATGTATTCCTGATTTCTTTGCAAATGATAGACTTGACGTGGTTGCCTTTACCCTTGCTAGTGCTGGACTTAAAATATCTGATTATGAAAGAAGTATTTATGATAAAGGTGAGTTTACAAAATATTATCAAGTTCATGGACTGGGAGTAGAACTTGCTGAAGCCTTAGCTGAGGTTTTACATAAACAAATCAGACTTGATTTAGATATCGTGCCAAAAGAAGGTCATACTTTAAATGATGTTCAAATGAAACAATATGTAGGTTGTAGATACTCTCCTGGATATGCTGCTTGTCCTGATTTAGCAATGAATAGAGATATTTTTGATTTATTAAAACCAGAAGAGTTTGGAATAGAATTAAGTGAGACTTTTCAAATGCATCCCGAACAAACAACTTGCGCAATAGTTGTAACTCACAAAGAAGCAAACTACTACAATATCTAAGAAAAGGATTTTTTCCTTTTCTTGTAAACTCCTACAGGAACAATCTTGTCAAATATTTCAATAATATCAACCATGTCAAATAACGCAAAAGGTTTAATGTTAACTTCTCTTGGTATTTTTATTATGAGTGTAGAATCACTTATGATTAAATATACAACAATATCTTCATTTGTCTTTTCATTTTATTTAGGAATTTTTATCTTTGCTTCTATGCTTGGAAGCTTGATGTTTAAGAAAAAAAATTATGTTAAAAATGCTTTTAAATCATCATATATTTTTTTAATTGCTTGTGCTACTATGATGGCTGTTTCAAATATATTTTTTATAACAGCTGTAAAAACAACAAGCGTTGCAAATGTTGTGATAATCTTTAGTACAGCTGCTTTATTTTCATCACTTATTGCATTTATCTTATATAAAGAAAAAATGAGTAAAAATATATTGTATGCGTCATTTTTTATGTTTATTGGGCTTTTTATAATCTTTTCCGATGAGCTTAGTTTAGGAAGTATAGAAGGAAATATTTATGCACTTCTTTGCACTATTCTTTTTTCTGTTTCTTTTGTATTGCTTGCAAAATATAAAAAAATGGATAGAATGATTTTAACGGCATTAAGTGGAATAGCTTTGAGTATGATTGCTTATTTTCTAAGTGATAATCTGAAAATAGATACAACAAACTTATTAATCGTAATGTCAATGGGATTAGTAATTTCATCATTTTCAAGAGTTTTAATAGGAAATGGAGCAAAATATATAAGTGCAAGTGAAGTGAGTCTTTTAATGTTAATAGAAACAATAATGGCACCCATTTGGGTATGGATATTTTTAAATGAAATCCCAAGTTCAAATACATTTATTGGTGGAAGTATTATTATTCTTACTTTGATAATCAATTCATTATATACTTTAAAAAAAGAGGAAATAGTATGACACAAATAGAATTTTATGAAGCAAAACTTGCTTTTGAAACAGACTCTTGGGATCTTTTTGAAGCTATAAGTAAAGGTAGTGACACAATTGTTATTGATGCAAGATCAAAAGATGCCTATGAGTTTGAACATATTCCAAATGCTATAAATATTCCACATAGAACAATGACGATAGAAAATATAAGCAATCTTGATAAATCAAAAAACTATGTAACATATTGTGATGGAATAGGTTGCAATGCATCTACAAAAGGTGCTTTAAATATGTCTAAACTTGGCTTTAAAACAAAAGAACTCTTAGGTGGTCTTGATTGGTGGAAAAGAGATGGTTATGAAACAAGCGGAAAAAATGCAAAAGCGGGAACAAGTATTTCTTGTGGATGTAATTAATATAGGATAAACAACTAAATATTTTTTAGTTGTTTATCATGGTATTTTCTTAGTAATAATAAAGCTAAAATAGCTCCAAATAAAGCCCACGCCATATCACTTTGAGTATCCCAAATATATCCTTGTGTTCCTAAAAAATCATCAGCTGAATCATTTGCAATAAGTGCAATCCACCACTCAGCTAGTTCATAAAAAGCAGAAAAAGCTAAACAAAAACAAATTATAAAAAAGTTTCTCCATGCTTCAATATTTATTATATTTTTTCTAATAAGTATTTCTCTTGCAACCATTGCTGGAATAAAACCTTGTGCTAAATGACCAACTTTATCATAGTTATTTCTGCTTTGATTAAATACTTCTTTTATATAATCAAACAAAGGTACTTCTGCATAAGTATAATGACCACCTACCATTAAAATTAAACAATGAATTAAAATCAAAGTATAAATTAAAGGTGTAAATTTAAAGCTTCTATAAGTAAAAGTCAAAATTATTAAAGCAAGTATTGCAGGTGTAACTTCTAAAAACCAAGTGAAGTAATCCTTTGGATTAATGACTGACCATATAAAAATAGTAGAGTATAAAAGTAGAAATATTTTTATCATTGTAATCCTTTGTAATGCAAATTATCCTATAATAATACTTTAAAATTATCATAAAGGATTTTATATGAAATACTCATACTTCAACCCAACTGCTATACAGTTTGGAGAAGGTCAGATTAAAACAATTGTAAATTTTATTTCAAAAGACCAAAAGATACTAGTAGTTTATGGTGGGGGATCGATTAAAAAAAATGGAGTTTATGATCAAGTTTGTACTGCTCTAGAAGGATATATATGGAGTGAATTCTCAGGAGTTGAGCCAAATCCTAGTGTTGAGACTTTAAATAAAGCAGTTGCTATAATCAAAAATGAAAAAATAGATTTTATTTTAGCTGTTGGTGGTGGTTCTGTTATTGATGGATGTAAATATCTAGCAGCAGCTGCACTTTATGATGGTGATGGATGGGATTTTTTAGAAGGAAAAGTTGTTGAGAAAGCTCTTCCTATGGGAGCTATTTTAACACTCCCTGCAACAGGAAGTGAATCAAATGCAAATACTGTAATTTCAAAAAAAGCAACAAATGAAAAGAAATATTTTGGGTCACCACTTTTATATCCTAAGTTTGCTGTTTTAGACTCAACAGTTATGAGTACACTTGATGATAGACAATTAGCAAATGGTTTAGTAGATGCTTTTGTTCATACTTGTGAACAATATTTAACATATCCAAATACATCACTTTTACATGATGGATATGCTCAAACTATTTTAAAAGGTTTACATGTATTAGCACAAGATTGGCAAAATAGAAAAACGCCTTTATGGCAAGAAAATCTTATGTTATTAGCAAATCAAGCATTAAATGGATTTATAGGTTCCGGTGTTCCTCAAGATTGGGCAACGCACATGATAGGTCATGAAATAACAGCATTTTATGGACTTGATCATGCTCAAAGTTTAGCGACAGTTCAACCACATCTTTTAAGAGTTATGATTGAAGATAAACAAGAAAAATTAACTCAAATGGGAAAAGAAGTTTTTAATATGCCACATAATTATGAAATGGTAATCGAAGCAATTGAATATATGTATCAAAGTATTGGAGTTCCAACAAAATTAAGTGCTTATAAAACAGATGATAAAGTTATTGAAAATATCACAAAAGCTCTTGAAGGTCATGGCCTGACAGCACTTGGTGAAAAAGAAAATATTACTTTAGATAAAGTTGCAGAAATTTTAACTATGTCTTTAAAAGCATAAATTACTCTTCAAAAGAAGGTTTTCTTCTTTTGAATTATTAAAAATCAAGATTCTTTAATAGGCAAAATTATCTGAAATAAAGCACCTTTATATTCTTTATTATTAAATTTGAAAGTGCTATTCTTAGCACTTATCTCACCATCTAAATGCTTCTCAACAATAAGTTTACTCATATATAAACCTATTCCTGTTCCATTAAATTGGTGTTTTGTAGTGAAGTATGGTTCAAATATTTTATCAATAATAGTTTCATCTATTCCACCTGCATTATCTCTAATTGTAATTACAATTTTCCCATGAAGTTTTTTTACTTTTACAATAACTAGTTTTTCAGAATCTTTATTATCAAGAGCATCTTTAGCATTGATTAATATATTCATTAAAACTTGAATAAGTTCATTTTCAAATGATGTAAAAGTTATGGTTTTAATATCTCTAATAACTGTTATAGAACTTTTTGCAAAAGTAGCATTTATCAAATCAAATACTTTAGATAAAGTATTTCTAATATCTAAAGAAGAAGAAATTTTATCTTTACTAAAGAAGTTTCTAAAATCTTCAATTGTATTTGATAAGTATTGAGTTGCATTTTTTATATGCCTAAGGGAATCATTAATTTCTTCATCACTTAAGAGTCCATACTCTTTTTTTATTTCCATACCAGAGGCACAAACACTTATTGTTGAAAGTGGTTGTCTCCATTGGTGAGCTATATTTTCTAGCATTTCACCCATAGATGCCATTCTTGATTGTTGAATTGAAATTCTATTTTTTTCTTCATTTTTTTCCATTTCAATTTTAATCTTTTCATTAAGCTCTTCATTCATTTTTTTTAGTAAATATTGTCTATAAATAAGAATTAAAATAAATATTAGTAGTAAAATAGCCATAGAGAATTTGTTAAACAAAACATAATTATCTTCTTTTTGATAATTTACATATATCCATTTATTGTAGATGTCTTGTCTTTGTTTTTCGCTAATTGAAAGTAGTGCTTTTTCAAGAATATCATTTAATAATGGCTCATCATTTCTTGAAGCAATTGATCCTTGAACATTTTCATCAAGTTTTGCAATAATTTTTATTTGACCAATATAATCTTTTTGAATTGTATATCCAAGCGTAGTTAGATTTTCTAAAAAACCATCTATTTTTCCCTTTTGTATTTGCGCTAAACCATCTTTTATATTTTTTACTTCTATGAAAGTGATATTTTTATATTTATTTTCTAATAGTTCTTTAAATGCATAATCTTTTACTAAACCAATTTTTTTATTTTTTATTTGAGTAGCATCTTCAACAAATGCAGCATCAATATTTCCTGCAATCACAAGAGGAAGTTTTATATATGAAGATGTAAAATTTAAGTATTTGCTTCTATCTTGAGTTTCAACCATCAAGGGTATGAAATCGCAAACTTTTTCTTTACTAAAATTTAGTGTTTCTGACCAGTTTTTTGTTTGAATTAAATTAATAGGAATATTTATTTTTTCTTTAATAATTCTTGTATATTCAGCGGACATCCCAATATGTTTGCCATTTTCGATTTTTTCAAATGGCATCCAATCTGGATCTATACATATATTTAATTGTTTTTTATTATGTAAATAGGAATTTTCTTTTTGATTTAATGAGAATGAATTGTCAAGATGATCTTTGTAAATTATATCATCTAGATTTGTAGGATTTTTTATTAATCCCATTATTTTATAACTATTGATTATTAAATTCATTCTATCTTTTGTTATAGTTCCGATTTTTCCATCTTTGTCATAGATTAATTTTTTCATTTCATTTGCTTCATAAATTAGACTGTCTAAACTTTTATTTTGAGGATTGTATTTTTCATATATTAGTTTTGCAATTTCTTCAATATTATTAAAAGAGTATTCAAACCCTTTTATACTTGCAGAATAAAAATCTTTTACAAGTTTTGGGTTATTGTTTGCAAACTCTTTAGAGGTGAAAATAAGATCATCATAAAAATCAAATCCATAATCTTTTGGATTAAAAATTTTTGTTATATAACCTTTTTCTTTTAAAAGAAATAGTTCATTTGTTGAATATGCTGACATAACATCAGCTTTTTTATCAATTAAATCATCAATTTTAAAAGTATGAGGAATAAAAGTTAAATAATTTGAATCAATATCTTGATTTTTGAACATAGAACGAAAAATTGCAAAATCTTTTTGGTTATTTGCAAGCATTATTTTTTTATCTAACATGTCTTTTAAACTATTTATTTCAGAATCTTTAAGAGAAATTAGAATTAGTGGAGAGGATTGGAAAATAGTTCCTAATAAAACAATATCTTTTCCATTTATTTTGTCTATAATTAATGATGATGAGTTAATTCCAAAGTCAGCGTGACCTTCTAATACAGTATCTGTTAAATCTATATTTTGATTGTATTTCTTTATTTCAACATCAAGCCCTACATCTTTATAGAAACCTTTTTCTTTTGCGGCATAAAACCCTGCGAATTCAAATTGATCTAGCCACATTAGTTGTATGGATGTTTTTTGTAAATCTGCAGCATTTAAAGAAGATAAAATTAGTAATGATAAAATTAATTTTAATAGTTTTTGAATTTGAAAACCTTTTAATAATTTTTTTACTTAATTAACACAATATTATAACAAACTAAGATAAAATATACATCATTAATTTTAGGAATTATTATGTCTAAAGAAAAAACAATAAAAAACAGAATATTAGAGTATATATATATTATTTCAAAGCAACCAATATTACTAAAAGATTTATTAGTCGCAAATAGACAGTATTTAGATGGAATGCATGTAGATCCTTCAAAGCTTGGATTTAGAACAAGATTAACAAGAGCATATATTGTATATATTGCTTTAGTATTAGCAATCATCGTACCTATTTCTTTATTAACTCATAAGCCATTGGCTAAAATAGATGCGCATATTTCAATTATTGGGGCTATGATTATAACAGCAGCTATTTTTATGGGATTTAATTTTTTTAGAGATAGAATAAGAGATAGTATTACAAAAGAATTAATTCAAAGATCATGGAAATTACGTTTCCCATATTTTTCTTATGAAGAATATGCTACAAAAGTAGATGTAATTTTTGAAAAAGCAATGAAAGAAGAAATAGCTAAAAGAGATTTAGAAAAATATATTTTAGATAATCTTTCAAAATAAAAAAGTAGAAAAGTAGTTTCTCTAAACTACTTTATCATACAAAGCAAGAGCTTCTTTATTTCTTTCTTTTTTTAAAACCATATCCACAAACTTTCCTATAACTTCTTGTTTTTGTTTTACAGCTAAGGTGATTTTTCGTTTCACTGGTCTATGTTCATAGATAAAAAATCCAGCTTCATTCATGGAAAGTCTAATAGGAGTTGCAATTGCGTATGAACTCATAATACAGTCATCTTTACAAAGTTTATAAATATCATCAAAATACTCTTTTGTCCAAAGCTCAAAATTTACATCACTTGAAAAAGCATCTTGATAAACTATGTCAAAGAACTCTTTAGATAAAGACTTTATATACTTTCTAGCATCTCCAATAAAGACTTCTATATTGATATTATCATCACTATATTTACCTGTTTGTGCAACAGCTTTTATAATATGTTTTATATTTTCAAACTCTTTAGGGAAATCAAAAGAATCAAGTGATTTTACAAGGTTACCATCAAGTTCAGGTGAATAAATGTTTATCTTTACATCAAGATTATTTTCAAGAATATAATAAATAGTAGAGAAAGTGTTATATCCAATACCAAAACAAATATCCAAGATATTTAACTCTTTTTTATTTTTATGAAAAGTAAAAGCTGGAATGATATGTTTTGTTAAAGATTCATCTATAGCGCCATCATCTGGATTGTGATAGTGTTGATTGTATTTTTGTGAGAATAAGGTATTTGAACCATCTTTTGTGGTTACTAGGCTATTTGTATTGTCTTGCAAGATTACTTTTTCTCTTTTCTATTTTATAGCCCATTATCCCAATGGTGCATTTTTTTTGCAGTGAAAATATATGTATCATCAAAAAGTTCAATACAATTTGGTGCTTGAAAACCTATATTTTCTAATAAGTCTAAAAGTTCGTATCTATTGTCATTTGATATTTTTTCAAGGATGATTATATTTCCTGAGTTTTCGATTGCTTTGTACATTAGTTTTAAAATAGCTTCTTGATCTGAACAGAATGTTAGAATATTTCCTAAAACTATATATTCATATTCTCTAGCAGTTGCTCTAAGTTTTGCAGAGTTTTCATCAATAAAAGGAATATATTTTATATTCCCTTCATTTTGAGCTCTTACTTCTTCAAGTGCAGAGTCAACAAGACCTAAAGAGTTATCAATATGCAAAATAGCGATATTGGTATATTCTGCAAACAACTCTTTAAAAAGTTTTAACTTTTGTTGCACTTTTTAGTTTCCTAAAGCGTTTAGTTTTTCATCACTAAGATATAATTCTTCATTTGACATAACACCAATATCAGATTTTAAAATATCTCTTGCAATATCTTTTGCTTCATCAAGGGAATGCATAGCACAAGTTCCACATTGGTAGATATTTAATTCTGGAATATCTTCTTGTTTTTCAACAGCAAGTACATCTTCCATAGCTGCTCTCCAAGCTGCTCCCACTGTTTTTTCATCTGGATTACCAAGTAAACTCATATAAAAACCAGTTCTACAACCCATTGGTGAAACATCAATGATTTCAACAGTGTCTGAATTTAAATGATTTCTAATAAATCCAGCAAATAAATGCTCTAATGTATGAATACCTTTTTCACTTAACATAGATTGATTTGGCACGCAAAATCTTAAATCAAAAACAGTGATAATATCTCCTGAAGGTGATTTCATAGTTTTTGCAACTCTTACAGCAGGTGCTGGCATGATAGTATGGTCAACTTTAAAGCTATCTAATAATGGCATTGTAATTTCCTTTTTAATTGTATATAAATTTTATTCAATTTTTTTGTTTTTTAATAAGTGATGATTGTATCAAAAGTTTGTTAATTAGGATATAAAATAAGAATTATCAATGATATTTACGAAAATTAAGACTTATTCAAGCAATTCTTTTATGTACAAACAAATCTAGTTGATTGTTTGATAATTTTCAATCAACGAGTTTAAATATTTTGTAGCAATAACTTTTTGGTAGTAAACATAAGCAACTACTAGAATAACTCCTAATCCATATGTTAGGACAATAGCAAGTATTATAACAATAGCTATAATCAAAGTATCTTGTAACTCTGCATCTATTTGAAGCGTAGACTCTTTTTTATTGGATAGGATTTTTGCAGATAAGTTGTATTTTAAAAGGGTGTTTATATGGCATTTTTTTATTGATAATTCTTCTCTTGTGATTTCATTTTCATAATCTTTATCTTTTAGAAGTCGTTTCTTTATGAATTCAAATAAATCTTTATTTGTTTTTCTTAGTTTAATTTTTTTATTGATTTGAACATCAAATATTCCCATATTTAAACCCTTTTTTTATTTTTAGTATATCAAAACATAGAGTTATTAAAATGCTTATTTTGTATATAAAATATACTATTGTATACTTATATTAAATATTAAGATTTTGCCTAACCATCGATTTATAAGTTTTCATATGAACTTTTAGCATACTTGGAATGATTTCTAATCTGCATGCATGAACTATACTTGCAAGTTCTGGTTTAGAATAAATAGTAGTTCTATTTCTTGCTGTTTTAATTAGGTGATTTACATCATCATCTAGCTCAATATCCTCTCTATCACAAATCGCATCATAGACATTAAAAAATATTTCTCTATCATGTGCTGTCATTTGGCAGCTGTCATCTAGCATTTTAAGAGCTAATTTTGAAGCATATTCGATATCTATATTTCTAAAATCATAAGTTAGTGCCCACTCATAGGCTTTTTCGAAAATATTATGCATATAAAATCCTTTGGACTTTATATGCAATTAATATACCAAGTGATTTTATAAAAGCTTATATATACTATTGAATCTTTTTCCTAAACATCCAAGAAGCAAATATTAATGAGATAAAACCTAATGCTAGCATTGGAACTATAAGTGAAATTGCCATATCAAAATTTATATCTTTTAGAAATACACCTTTTAATAAAATCAGAAAATATTTTAAAGAGATAATATCTGTAAATGGTATTAACCATTGGGGCATATTTTCAACAGGAGTTGCAAAGCCTGACATTAAAATATATGGAACCATCAAAACAAAAGCTCCTAAAATTCCTTGTTGCTGAGTAGAAGAAATTGAAGATATAAAAAGTCCAAGACCTACAATAGAAAATAAAAAAGCAACTAATCCAGCATATAGTATTAAAATCGAGCCTACAAATGGAACTTTGAAAAAAACAATTGCTACAAAAAAAATAAAACTAGCTTCAACAATACTTATTAATAAAGGTGGAATAGTTTTTCCAATTATCAAAATAGTTGTTGAAAGTGGAGATACTAGAAGTTGCTCAAAAGTACCTAATTCTCTTTCTCTTGCTACTGATAAAGATGTCAATAAAAGTGCGATTAACATAGATAAACTTCCCATTAGATTTGGAAGTACCCACCAGAAATTATCAAGATTTGGGTTGTATAAATTTCTTGTAATGATTGTATTAGTTATGGGTGAGTTATTTACAACTTTTTGAATAGCTGATTGAATATATCCTTGTGCTATTTGAGAGCTGTTTGATTTTCTTCCATCTGCTATGATTTGTATAGATACATTTTCATTTTTTGCTATTTTTTGAGCAAAGTTTTGTGGAATATATAAAACTACTAAAGCCTTTTGAGTATCTATATATTCTGTTAGTTCTTTCTCACTATTTAATCTATAAATATTTGTAAATGAATTACTATAGCTTAGGCTTCTTATTATTTCTTGACTTTTTGTACTATTGTCCCTATCAAGAACAGCTATATTTATGTTTTTTACTTCTAGTGTTATTGCAAATGAAAAAAGCAAAAGTTGAATAAGTGGGGGAATTATTATAATAGTCCTAGATTTTTTATCACTCCAAATGGCTAAAAACTCTTTTTTCATTAAAGCTAATAATTGAAAAATCCAAATCATCAATCTAACCTTTTTCTTGTGATTTTTATTATTATAGAAAATATGATGGTACCTACTATTATCATGGCAAAAACATTTGGAAGAATTACTTCGTAAATATCTCCACTTAAAAATATACATTGTAATATTTCTATTAAATATCTAGCAGGAATGGCATGGGTTATATATTGAAGCCATGTGGGCATACTACTAATTTGAAAGATAAAACCTGATAATAAGAAAGCTGGTAAAAATCCAACTATTAGTGCCGCTTGTGCAGCTACAAATTGATTTTTTGCTAGTGTTGAAATCAAAAGACCGAGTCCAAGTGCAGGAAAAAGATACAAAGCTGAGGTAAGAAAAAGTAAAAGAACTGAACCCCTAAATGGTATTTCAAACCAAAAAATGGCAATACTAACACAAATCAACATAGAAATCATAGCAAGTACAAAGTAAGGTAAAAGTTTTCCTAAAAGCAGTTCCATAATAGTAATAGGTGTTGACATAATAGCTTCCATAGTACCCCTTTCCCATTCTCTAGCAACAACAAGGGCTGTTAATAAGGTACCAATAAGTGTTAAAATAATAGCTATGGAACCTGGTAATAAAAAATAAGAGCTTAGAAGTGGTGAGTTAAACCAATATCTTGTTTGTATATTTAAAGATGATATTTTTGATTTTTTACTAAAGCCTTCTTGCTCTAACCAGTTACTCCAAACTCCACTACTATATTTTTGTACAAAACCTGCAATATTTGGTTCACTTCCATCTGCTAAAATTTGAATCTTAGTATTTGATGTTTCTAAATCTTTTTCAAAAGTTGATGGAATAACAATAATTGCTCTTATGGTTCCTCTTTGAAGTTTCTCTTCAAAATCCATTCTATTATTTCCCACTTCAACTTTAAAACTTTCTGACATTCTAAAGGCATCTACTAAGCTTAAAGTATATTTTGAAGATTTTTCAACCACTATTCCAATGGGAGTATGTTTTGAATCAAGAGAAATTGCGTATCCCATTAGAAACAGTAAAATCAAAGGTAATATAAAAGCAATAAGTATAGCACTTGGATCTCTTATGATTTGATAACTCTCTTTTATAAATAAAGCTTTAAATCTTCTAAATTTAAACATTATCACTTCTTTTAATTAGTTCTATAAAAGCCTCTTGCATAGTTGCATTTGGAGATATTTTTAAAATAAGGTCATGGGGTGTATCTATGGCAATTGCTTTACTTTTATATATCAAAGCTATTTTGTCACAGTATTCTGCTTCTTGCATAAAGTGAGTGGTAACCATGATCGTCATACCTTTTTCTACCATTGCATAAATATGATTCCAAAACTCTCTTCTTGTTACTGGATCAACTCCACTTGTTGGCTCATCCAAAAATAAAACAGCTGGATCGTGCATGATTGCACAAGCTAAAGATAATCTTTGTTTATATCCAAGTGGTAAATCTTTTGCTTGGGTATTTTTATATTTATTTAACTCAAAAATTTCTAACATATTTGAAATTTTTTCTTTTTTCTTATTTCCTGTTAATCCATAGATTCCAGCATAAAATTTAAGATTTTCGTAAACATTTATATCTGCATAAAGTGAAAACTTCTGAGACATATATCCTATTTTCCACCTAGCTTTTAGAGAAGACTTCATAAGGTTATATCCTAATACTGTAGCTTCTCCACTTGATGGTTTTAAAAGTCCACAAAGCATTTTAAAAGTAGTTGATTTTCCAGCACCATTTGGTCCTAATAATCCAAATATTTGACCTTTTTTTATATTAAAACTTATATTGTCAGTTGCAATAAAATTGCCAAATCTTTTTGTGAGATTTTTAACTTCTATTATATTTTCTTCATCTGTATTTATATATTCAATTTGATCTGCAAGTTTTGAAAGACCATTAAAATTAGCTTTTAATATATTCATAAAGCCATCTTCAAAAGTGGGAAGAGACTCCTTATATACACAATTTGACGCAACTATATTTTCTAAAGGAGGTAATTGTTTACTTTCATCGGTGATGATTTTAACTGTATTCCCTAAAATTAGACCATCATTTATATAATCATATCTAAGAGCTAATTGTAAAGTTTTTCTTTTATCTTTTATATCTCCAATTATGTCAAATACTTTGCCTTTCATTCTCTCTTTTAAAACATCAGGATTACCAAAAAAAAGAATATCACCTTCGTTTAGAAGAATAACTTCATCACAAAGTTCAGCTTCATCTAAATAAGCTGTACTCCATAAAACAGTAACGTTCTCTTTTGTAAGATTTTCAACCATACTCCAAAGTTCTTTTCTAGAAATTGGATCAACACCAACTCCTGGTTCATCAAGAAGTAAAAGTTTTGGTTTTTTTATCAAAGCACTTGCTAGACCTAATTTTTGTTTCATTCCCCCTGATAAGTTTTTTGCCAAGAAATCTTTGAAGTTATAAAGGGAAGTAAAATGTAATAATTCATCTATTCTATTTTGAAGATTATCCATAGGAATTGATTGTAGGTTTGCAAAAAGTCGTAAGTTTTCTTCTACACTTAAATCTTCATATAAACCAAATTTTTGAGGCATATATCCTATTTGCTCTTGTATATTTTGTATATTTGATTCTAAATCTAAATCTAAAATTTCAATCTCTTTTGCTTCGAAAGACAAAAGACCACTAAGTATTCTCAAGAGTGTAGTTTTCCCCGCTCCATCAGGACCCACGATTCCTGTGATTTTATTTGGTTTTATTTCAAAAGATATGTTATTTAATGCTTTTTGTTTTGAAAAACTTTTTGTTAGGTTTTTTACAGAAAGTATTGACATGATTTTATAGTTTAATTTCAGGGAAACTAATTGTTACTGGCATTCCTTGTTTTAAATTATCATCAACATTTTTTAAAACAATTCTAAATCTATAAACCAAATCAGTTCGTAAATCTTCTGTTTGTACTGTTTTTGGAGTGAACTCAGCAAGGGGAGAGATAAAACTAACTACTCCTTCATATTTTGTGTTACTATCCGTTGATATTATTGCTTTCATACCTGATTTTATAGTTCCTAAATATTTCTCACTTAGATAACTTCTTACCCAAAATTCATCATTTTTAGCTATTTCAACTATTGTTTGAGAGCTATTTATTATTGAGCCTACTTCATAAACTTTTGTGATTATGGTTCCATCAACTGGAGAATATAAAACCGTATCATCATAATTTATTTGTAAAATATTTCTTTGAGCTTTTAGTGAATCAAGAGTTGCTTTTGCACTTAAAATATCTTCTTTTTCATAACCATTTTGAAGTAGTTCCAAAGAACTTTTTGCATAATCGTATTGAGCTTGTAAATCCAAAGCTTGTGCTTTTGTATTATCATAAGATTGTTCTGAAATAGAGTTACTTTTGAAAAGAGATTGTGCTCTTTGAAAATCTTTGTTTGTTTTATCTAAATTTGCTTTTACTTCAGAGAGTTTTGCTTTTGCTTTTTCTATTTCTTCAATTCTATAACCTTTTTCAAGTTTTTGAATTTGTGCTTCTTGAAGATGTATTTGTGCATTTATTTGATTTAGGTTTTCTTTGAAAATAGAGTTTTCTATTGTTGCAATGATGTCACCTTTTTTTAAGTTTTGGCCCTCATCAAAGTTTAATGTTTCTAATCTTCCTGATACTCTAAAAGCTAAAGATACGGTTCTTACATCTACATTTCCATAAAATTTAACTTCTTTTTCTTCTTGATAGCAAGCAGTAAAGAATATAAGGCAAAAGGGTAAAAGTAGGAATATTTTTTTCATAAAGTTCCTTTTATATAGCTAGATAACATAATTTATGCTCATATTACTACAATGATAATAAATTTATACTAAATAATATAATTAAATTTTAGATACCATGTTGTATAGATTAAAGGTAAAGGTCATTATAAAATGGATAATAATTTTGAATTAAAACAATTATCAAATGATACTTACGAACTAGTACTTTTTAATATTTGGAATAATGAAACAATGACTCAAAATATTAAAGAGTTAAAAAAAGTAAAACTATCAAATAAGTCAAAAATACAAATAGATTTTAAAAACCTAAAAGAGTGCAATAGTAGCGCTATTATTTATATTATTTCCTTTACAAAACAATTTCCATCAGAAAATATTAAATTAATAAATTTAAATTTATATGAAAGTAAATATAAATTTTACGAAAAACATTATCAAGATAATAAGGATGTTATTAAAGAAAAAAGTCATATTATTGAAGATATAGGAAGAGAAGCCAATAATCTTTTTTTATCTTCTATAGATTTCATAAAATTTATAGGAAAGATATTTTACTTTTTTATTTATTCTTTATTAAATCCTAAAAAAATGAGAATAAAAGCTATGTTTAAATACATAGATAGCTCAGCTGTAAATGCTTTATTTATAGTTGGAATAACTTCATTTTTAGTTGGAGTTGTTATTGCATATCAAGGAGCTGTTCAGCTTGAAAAATTTGGTGCAAATATTTTTATAGTTGAAATGATTTCTATAACTATGTTTAGAGAAATAGCACCATTGGTAACTGCCATTGTAATAGCAGGAAGAAGTGCAAGTTCTTATACCGCTGAAATAGGTGCCATGAAGATAACTGAAGAAATAGATGCCATGAGAACTATGAATTTTGAACCAACTTTATTTTTGACGCTTCCTCGTATTTTTGCCTTAGTGATTTCTTTACCCTTATTGGTTTTTTTTGCCGATATAGTTGGTGTATTTGGTGGGATGGTTATTGCTTATATTGATTTAGATGTATCTTTTTGGGAATTTATTAATAGAATTGGAACAGAAGTACCACTAAAACATTTTTTACTAGGAATATTTAAAGCAGTATTTTTTGGAATGACAATAGCAGTTATTGGATGTTATAGAGGTTTTCAAGTGCAAAACAATACAACTAGTATTGGGAAATATACAACAATGAGTGTTGTAAATGCAATATTTGTAGTGATCGCATTAAATGCAATTTTTTCAGTAATCTTTACTCAGATAGGTATATAATGGAAATTATAAAAGTAGAAAACTTATCCACTATATTTGGTGAAAATGTTGTTCATGATAATATTTCATTCTCTATAAATGAAAAAGAGATATTTGGAGTATTAGGTGGAAGCGGTTCTGGTAAAACAGTACTTGTGAAACAAATAGTAATGCTAAGTGGAATTCAAAAGGGTACTATTAAAATTTTTGATAAAGATATCTCATATTTAGATTTAAAGCAAAGCCAAGAAATAAAAGAGCAGTTTTCATATCTTTTTCAATTTGGAGCTTTATACTCATTTTTAACAGTTATTGAAAATATTGCAGTAATGTTAAAAGAGTATACAAATTTGCCAAGTGATTTAATAGAAAAAATAGCATATACAAATCTAGAAATTGTAGGCCTTCCTAAAAACTGTGCAAATTTATACCCTTCTGAAATAAGTGGTGGTATGAAAAAAAGAGTTGCACTTGCTAGAAGTTTAGCCCTAGAGCCAAAGATTTTATTTTTAGATGAGCCAACAAGTGGTTTGGATCCTGCAAGTACTCAAATGATAAATGAGTTGATAATTTATTTAAGAGATGTATTAAATATTACAATAGTTATAATAACCCATGATCTAGAAACAATAAAAACCGTATTAGATAGATTTATAATATTAAAAAAAGATATTATCTTTGATGGAAATATAAAAGAAGCTATGAACTCAAATAATGAGTTTATAAAAGATTTTTTAACAAATAAAAAGGCTTTATAATGGATACTAAAATTAATTTTTTTAAAATCGGAATGTTTATAGTCATTTTTACAATAGCACTTTTAGGTGTTATATTTTGGTTGGGGAAATATGGTTTTGAAAAACAAAAATTTGATGAATACTCAATATTTTTTGAAGAATCAATTTCAGGTTTAAATATTGGTTCCTCTATTAAGTATAAAGGTTTTGAAGTAGGAACTGTAAATGAGATTAAAATAAATCCAAGTAATTCAGAAGAGATACAAATAAATATCTTAATAAAAAAAGGTACTCCTATAAAAGAAGATAACTATGCAATGTTAGGAAATCTTGGAATCACCGGACTTAAATATATAGAGTTAAAAGGTGGATCAAATGAAACTGAACTACTTAAAGAAAATAAAGATGGTTTAAAAATAATTCCAGTTAGAACTTCTGTATTAACTACGTTATTTGATTCAACACAAGATATTACAACTGAAGTTATGTTAGTTTTAAATCAAATAAAAAAAGTCTTAGATGACAAAAATATAGATAAATTTTCACAATTTTTAGTAAAAGGTGAAAGTAGTCTTTCAAATGTTGAGCAATTAACTGAATACTTAATAACAAATGAGAAAAAAATAGATGAGTTACTAGATGAGGTTTCAGGCTTAGTTAAAAATGGAAATAACTCTTTAAAAAGTGTAAATAAAACAACTGATAGTTTGACTAAAACTGCAAATAGTTTTAAAGATTTATCAAATGAATTATTAAATGAGTTAAAAAAGGGTTCATTTAATATCAAAGATTTATCTCAAGAGAGTTTTGATAAGTTGAACAATGTATTAAATAGTTTAGATGAAACTATACTTCAAACACAAAAACTTGTTGATGATTTAAATCAAAGTCCAAGTGATATACTCTTTAAACAAAAAACTATAAAATATGGACCAGGAGAGATAGATGAAAAATAGTATTAAGATTTTTATTTATATATGTATGATTATACTTTTATCTGCATGTAGTTTTAAACAAGATAGTATGAATGTAAATACATATGCAATTAATTTTAAAACAACAGACGATTTTAAAATTAATAAAAAAACAATATACATAGAAGTACCAGATGTAAATAAGAGTTTTAATTCAAACTCCATATTTTATACAACAAAAGCCTATTCATTTGAAGAGTATACTTTAAATAGATGGATAGATAAACCATCATCTATGCTTCATAATAATCTAGCTTTAGCTATTGAAGAGAGTCATATATATAAAACAGTTTTAAAAGAAAAATCAAAAATAAAATATGATTATATGTTAAAAACAAATCTAATGAGTTTATATAATAGTATTGAAGAAAATAATTCATTTGCTATTTTATCTATAAAGTTTGATTTAGTGTCAAATGATGAGGTTGTTAAAACATATAATTACAATAAGAAAGTATTAAATCAAAACAATAAGCCTTATGATTTTGTAGTAGCAGTTAATAAAGCTTTTGAAGAAGTTGTAAGTGATTTGAATTTACAACTTCATCAAATAAGATAATTTATATTCCAAAAGTAACTAAAAGTTCAGAATCCTCTATTTTCACATCTTTTACAAAAGAGCCTTTGAAAGAGGATTTATCTATTTTGTAAATAGGAATATTTGAGAAAATAGTATCTATAACTGGTTTCATATTTGAAAATACTAAATCAGTAAAATTTTTATCAATAATCATATTTGAAAACTTCAATTCTTCAACTTGAATATCTCTTAAAAATATTGCTGATTTCTCTTTATCAAAGTAGGGATTACCTGATAGTGTAAATGTACCAATTGCACTTGGAATAAATATTGCTGATAAGTTTATATGCATATTTGCATTTAATCTATTTGTATTTGATATAAAAATATTTGGTTGTTTTATATCGATATTTGCAAATACAAAGTTTTGATTTATTGGGAAATATTCTGAAGGTTTATTTAATTCACTCTCTTCAATTTTAAGAGTTAAACCATCTGTATCAAACTTTTTTATACATCCAGAAAATAGTAAAATAAAAGATAAGATAGCGAAAATATGAGTTTTTTTGAATAAATACATGAAAATCCTTTTTATAATTAAAGAATATTTTACACTATTCTTTGATTCTTTTGGCTAAAAGAGGTGCAATATTCATAACGATAAAAAGTCTTATTATGTGATGTACTGTTATATATGGAATATTTGCAGCTACTAAAATAGCTATTAGATTTATTTCAGCTTGTCCTCCTGGACTAAAAGCTAGAAGTATAGAGACAATTGGAAAATCAAAGAAATAATAAACAATAAATATAAATATAGCACTAATAATTGCAAGTATAATAAAATGCCCAAAAGTACCAATTAGTGTTTTTATAATAGTTTTAAAAGTTACTCCTCTAAATGTAAATCCAATGATTGTTCCAAATATTACTTGCACACCTTTTATTAGCTCATCGGGTGGTTTAGAGTGAACGAATCCTGCACTATATGCAATAATACTTAAAATCATAGGACCAATTAGATACGCTGCTGAAATATTAAGTTTTTTTGCTGTGTAAGCTCCTATTATTCCAATAATTCCAAGATAAAAAAAATCAGGTAAATATATCTCTTTTAATGGAATAGTAATTAATCTATTTCCACTTATATCAAGATGAAAGATATATTGAATAATAAAAGGTAAAGTTAGAACGATAAATAAAAGTCTTGAAGATTGCACGAGGGTGATTTTAGAAGTATCTGCTTTTAACTGCTCTCCTAGAATTACCATTTCAATAACACCTCCTGGCATAGAACTAAAGAATGCAGTTCTCTTATCAAAGTGTAAAACTCTATAATAGTAATAAGCACCTGCAAATGCCACAATAATAGTATATGGAATAATAAGTAGTATACTAAAGAAATAAATATGCAAGTTACCTAATATCTCAGGAGTAAAAGCACTTCCAATGGTAAGACCTATTATGATTCTTGCAGGCGTTGAAAATAGTTTTGGACTTTTTATTGGAATATTTTGAAATCTCATAGCAATTGATGAGGTAAAGATAGCTCCAAGTAACCAAGGAAGAGGTAAATGCAAATAAATAAATAAAATAGAACCTAATAGACCTATAAAAATTGCAAGTAGCATTTGTAAAAGGCTTTGAATATTTGGCATTTTATTTGTATTCCTAGTTATAAATATTTTTTAAAAATTTGTAAAAAACTGTATAAAATAAAATGTAGAAAATGGAAAAAGAGCTAAATCTTATTATAAATTTAACTCTCTTTGTAAGATTTTTACGCTTCTATACTTTTTAAAACTAATTCTTGAGCTTCTTTTATTATCAATTCTAAATGAGTTTCATTTATAAAACTTTCTGCATAAATTTTATAAATATCTTCAGTTCCAGAAGGACGAGCCGCGAACCACCCATTTCTTGTTGTAACTTTTAATCCACCAATATTTGCTTTATTTCCACTTGCATGAGTGTAAATATTTTCAATTTGTTCATTGGCTAATGTTTTAGATGTAATATCTTTTATAGAAAGATTTTTTAGTTTTGCTTTTTGTTCATAGTTTGCAACAGCATCAACTCTTTTATAATAAGCTTTACCAAACTCATTTTCAAACTCTTGATAGATAACACCTGGGTCTTTTTTTTCTTTTGCAGTAATTTCAGCAGCTAAAAGATTTAAAATAATTCCATCTTTATCAGTTGACCAAACACTCCCATCTTTTCTTAAAAATGAAGCACCAGCACTTTCTTCTCCACCAAATGCTAAGCTTCCATCATATAAACCTTCAACAAACCATTTAAATCCAACTGGAACTTCATATAGCTTTTTATCTAAAGATTTTACAACTTTATCAATCATTGAGCTTGAAACTAAAGTTTTACCAACTCCCAAGTCATTTTTCCAAGATTTTCTATTTGAAAACAGATACCAAATAGCAACAGTTAAATAATGATTAGGATTCATAAGTCCTACACTTTTTGTTACAATTCCATGTCTATCAAAATCAGGATCATTTGCAAATGCAATATCATATTTATCAGCTAATTTAATTAAAGAAGCCATAGCATATGGAGATGAACAATCCATTCTTATTTTTCCATCATGATCGCAAGACATAAAAGAAAAAGTAGGGTCAATTGATTCATTTACAATATCAAGATTAAGGCCATAGATTTCATTTATTTTTCTATAAACTTCTAATCCAGATCCACCAAGTGGATCTACACCAATATTTAGATTTGCATTTTTTATAATATCCATATCAATAATTGAGTCTAATGCTTTTACATAAGGTGTTATAAAATCAGCAATTTCTAAAAACTTAGATTCATATATTTTATCTTTAGCTATAAATTTAACATCTTTTAGACCATCTATTAGTATCTCATTTGCTCTATTTTCTATTATAGATGTAACATCAGTATCAGAAGGTCCACCATTTGGAGTATTGTACTTATATCCTCCATCGCATGGTGGATTATGTGAAGGAGTTATAATTACACCATCATTTAAAACATTAGAGTTTTTATTTGATTCTATAATTGTAAAAGACATAACAGGAGTTGGAGTATATCCATTATCTACTGCAATTTTGCAGTGAACTTCATTTGCTAAAAAAACTTGTAATGCACTAATTTGAGCAGGAGTTGATAAAGCATGAGTATCAATTCCAATATGCATAATACCATTTATAGAAGCACCTCTTCTATATTCACAAAGTGCTTGTGTGATTGCAAAAATATGTGCTTCATTAAAACTTGATTTTGTAGAACTTCCTCTATGTCCCGATGTTCCAAAACTAACTTTTTGACTTTGAATATTTACATCTGGCTTATTTGTATAATATGCTTCTATTAAGTTATCAATATTTTCTAATATTTCCTTGGGTGCTATTTTACCTGCTAATTCATTCATCAAGTTATGTCCTTTTACTTTTTTTTTGCTTTTATACAAAGATACATTATTTTATCAAAATTAGCCTTTTATATGATTTTGATTTTTAGATTAGTAAATAAGATTTATAAATTATATTGTTATTTAGTTGAGTTTAGAAGTAAATAAGAATATTAATGAGTTAAAATAAAAGTCCCTATTTCAAACAGGAGGCAATTGTATAAAATAGGGACTGAAAAGTTTGTTAGTATTTATAAGAAAGTTGTAATATAAATGTAAGAAAAACAAAATCTTTAAAACTTTGTTTTCCAAACATGAGAAGAAATTACATTCTAATTTCTTCTCTTTTTTGTAAGAATTCCCATCTTTTGTTAATTCTTTCTTGCCATTCTTCAATTAAATATTCATATTCAGGTTTAAATAAATGTTTAAATCTTGGTTGCGCACCTAAATAATCTCTAACTGGAATGATATTTTTTGGTCTATATGTGATGTTTAATTCTCTACCATCAATGATTTCATATAATGGGAAAACTAAAGAATCAACTGCTAAATCAGAAACTTCAATAGTTTGATTTGGAGCAAATTTCCACTCAGTTGTACAAGCAGACATCGCATTTATAAATACAGGTCCATGTGTATCAAAACCTCTTTGAATTTTTTTAACCATATCTTTCCATTTATTTGGAGCAACTTGAGCAACATAAGGTGCACCATGAGCTGCCATAATTGAAATAATATCTTTTTTCTGTCTTTTTTCACCATAAGAGTGAGATCCCGCTGGTGCAGTTGTTGTACTTGAACCAATAGGAGTTGAAGATGATCTTTGACCTCCAGTATTTGCGTAAACTTCATTATCTAAACAAACATACATAAAGTCATGTCCTCTTTCAAAACAACCAGAAATCCATTGGAATCCAATATCATAAGTAGAACCATCTCCACCAAAAGTTACGAATTTTGGTTGAGGAGTATCTTCACTGATTCTTCCTTTGTTTCTAAGTGCTTTATTCATCGTTTCAACACCTGCCATAGCAGTTGATGAGTTTTCAAATCCAATATGAATCCAAGAACAATCCCATGAAGTGTGAGGATAAATAGCTGTACAAACTTCTAAACATCCAGTAGAAGCAGAAACTACTAAGTTATCATTAGTAGCATTTAAAACTTCTCTTACAATGATTGAGTGAGCACAACCTGGACATAAAAGGTGTGAACCTTCAAATCTTTCAGCTGCTGTTGAGAATGCTTTAAGATTTTTAATTTCTTTTTGTGTATTAACTAATGCACTACTCATTTTTGTACTCCTTGCGCTTCATAAAAACTAAGTTCTGGACCTCTTACTCCAACAAATCTTTGGATTTTTCCAGCTAATTTATTTTCTTTTGCTTCTTTATCTAATGTTCTAAAAATATTTTTTAATGATGCAACTGTCATATCTCTTCCACCTAATCCATAAATTAAGTTTGATACAGTTGGACGTGCAGGAGTATTGATTAATGCACCTGAAACTTCATTATATAAAGCTCCAACAGTTCCACCAGGAGCTGATCTATCCATACAAGCTACAGATTTAACATTTTGTAAAGCTTCTGCAACTTCTTCAAGAGGGAACGGTCTAAATACTCTAGGAGCTACAACACCAACTTTAATACCTTCAGATTCTCTTATTTGATCAATAGCTAACATAGCTGTTTCAAATGTAGAACCTAAACAAACGATTGCAACATCAGCATCTTCCATTCCATAAGTTTCAACAAGTTTATACTCTCTACCTGTTAATTCTTTAAATTGTGCAAATGTTTCTAAAATAACTTTTTTAGAATTCATTAATGCAGCATGTTGTTTTGCTTTATGCTCAAAATGCCAATCTTGTTCCGTTTGTACACCATGAGTTACTGGTTTATCAAAGTTTAATAAAGCATTAACTTGTAAATATGGTCCAACGAAATCACAAGCAACTTTATCTTCTAAAGGTGTAACATTTTGTGCAGTATGTGAAGTCATAAATCCATCTTGATTAGAAATAACTGGTAATCTAACTGAAGGATGCTCAGAAATTTTGAAAGACATTAAAGTCATATCATAAGCTTCTTGAGGATTAAATGCATCAATTGAAATCCAACCTGAATCTCTTGTCAAATATAAATCAGAGTGGTCACCATTTACGTTAAGTGGCGCAGCTAATGCTCTATTTACAAGACATAAAACAACAGGAATTCTCATTCCAGATGCTTGATATAAAACTTCAATCATAAGTGCAAGACCTTGAGAAGAAGTAGCAGTTGCAACTCTACCACCAGCAGCTCCTGCTCCAACACATGCAGACATAGCAGCATGTTCAGATTCTGTCATGATTACTTCCCCATCAACATATCCATTTGCATGGAACATACAATAATTTTCAACAGTAGCCGTTGAAGGTGTAATAGGATAAGCAGCAATAACATCTACATCAGCTTGTCTTAAAGCTTGAGAGTTTGCCATGTTTCCATCCCAAACTTCTACTTTTTTTAATTCCATTACTCTTTTATTCATACTTATTCACCTTTCTTTTTTTTCTCAGGCCATTGTGCAAGTGCATCTTCCACTGTTTCAAATTCATTGAACATTAAAAGTGATTTTGGATTTGTAGGACAAACGCTAACACATAATCCACACCCTTTACAGTGTTCATAATCTACACCTTTCATCTCTTTATTTCTAGCAATAATTGATGTATCTGGACAGAAAATCCAGCAATTTTGACAGTCAATACAGGTTTCAGAATTCCAAACTGGTTTAATAACTCTCCAGTCCCCAACAGACATACTTTTTGAACTAGTTTCAGAATACATTCTATCTTCTGGTTGTATATCTGCAATATTATAATCTATATTTCCATCGAATGTGTAAAGTGCAGCACCAGGTACTAACTCATCCCATCCCATTTCATTAATTGGTTTACTCATTTTTATATCCTTCTAATGAACTTCGTCATAAGCTCTTTGGATTGCTACCATATTAGCTTCAATTAAATTTGGTGGTAATTTTTTTAGAACACTTACCATTTTTTCTTTGAAATAATCTAATTCGTACATTCCACTAACTTTCATAAATGCTCCAAGCATTGGAGTATTAGGAATAGCTTTTCCTATAGTATCTCTTGCAATTTGGAAACAATCAAGAACAAATACTCTATCTTTAATATCTTGTAATTCAGGAACTGAAGAAATTAAATCTTCTTTGCTAAGGTGTGTTGTAATAATATATTTTGTTGTATCTTTACCATTAGCAGTTATATCATCTGTAAAAGCAAGACCTGGATCTAGTATGAATACAAAATCTGGACTCATATATTTCTCGTGATTTATAATAACTTTATCATCTATTCTATTGTAGGCTGTCATTGACGCACCTCTTTTAGCTGAACCATAGAATGCAAATGCTTGAACTTGTTTACCAGATTCGGCAACAATTGATCCAAGACCTTTAGCACCTGTTACAGCACCTTGACCTGCACGGCTATGCCATCTAATTTCTAACATAGTGGCTCCTTAATTAATATTAAATTTGACTTAAAAAATTTAATTAGTCTTTTGTATTATAGATAATCTTAACTTACAAGGTACTTTTATTTAAAAAAATTTGAAATAGATGTAACTTAATGCTACATAAAAATAAAAAACAAAAAGTTATTTTTATTATTTATAATAAAAAATACAATGTTCCAAAATATAAATAAAGTACCATAAAATAGGTATTCTTATATACATATAAAAAATAATTAAACTTGAATTAATTATAGGAATAAAATCTTAATTAAATATAGCTTTGAAAATATAAAGTTTAATCTTAAGCTATATCTAAATAAGTATATGATTTATTATTTTTGTAAATTTTTAAGGAAAATTATTGCACTTATTGCATCTTTTTGAATAAATTGGGTGTATTCTTTAATTTCTTCAATCTCTCCATAACCACATAAAACACCAATAGAATTAATATTTGCTTCACGTGCAGCAATTAAATCAAGTTTTGTATCCCCTATCATCCAAACATCATGTAAATTTTCATCATAATTCATTTGATCAAGAGTAACTAAAATAGGTTCTGGATGTGGTTTTGGATTTTGTACATTTTCTCTACCTGTCACAATTTCAAAAAAATGTGCAATATTAAAATGCTCTAATAGTGGCATAGTGTACATTCTTGTTTTTGTTGTAACTACGCTTACTCTTCCTAACTGAGATGCTAATGCAACCGCTTCATAAGCATTTTTAAGTAGTGTAGTTTTTTCTTTAGATATAACTCTATATCTATTTTTATAAGAATCAACAAAATCCCAAATCAAAGAATCCTCAATTCCTAATTCTTTGTACATAATATCCAAAGGATAACCAATCAAATCTTTTATATCTTTTTCACTACCTGTGAAATCAAAATGTAACTCTTTAAATGTGTGATAAAAAGTCGAAACTATAGCATCAGTTGAATCTATTAATGTTCCATCTAAATCAAAAAGTATAATTTTTTCTTTTTTCATAAATCTTAAATTCCTTATATTATTCTTCTTCTATTAACCAATCTTTTTGATTATGCATAATTCCTACAAGAGATGCTTCCACATTTTTTATATCTTTATTTACAACTGTTATTGCATCTGGAATATATAAAAATAGATATGGTAAATCATCTGTAATTATTTTAAATATTTCTTTATATATTTTTCCTAATTCATCTCTATTAATTGTGGTACTACCTTGCTCTATTAGTTTGTCTACTTTCTCATTCTCATATGAAACGAGATTAAATCCACCCAATTTTGAACTTGAACTATGCCAAAGTGGATAGGCATCTGGCATTAAAGCTAACGACCATCCTAAAAGCACAGCTTCAAATTTTCTTGGATGTACTACTGTATTTAAAAATGCTTGCCATTCCATAACTTTTATACTCATTTTAACCCCAGCTTTTTCAAGCTGATATTGTAATATTTGAGCTGCATTTATTCTAGTATCATTTCCTGTATTTGTAACTAATTCAAAAGTAAAAGGATTATTTTCATCATAACCAGACTCTTTTAACAATTGCTTTGCTTTTTCTATATTTTGTGTAATAGGTTTAATATTCTCATTATATGCAAATGAATCTGGTAAAAATGGTCCATTACAAACCTTTCCATATCCAAAAAACAAAATATCAACCATCTCTTGTCTATCAACTGCTAATGATAGAGCTTGTCTTATTTTTATATCTTTAAATTTATCATTTTTTAAATTAAATCCCAAATATGAGTATGCAAAACTAGGTTTTTGAATTATTGTAAATTTATTTTTAAACTCATCATCAATTTGTCTATCAATTTGAATAGGAGTTAATCCTCCAATATCGAGCTTTTTTTGTTTTAAATATAAAAATGATGTATTTGGATCTGGTAAAAATTGATATAAAATTTTATTAATTTTAGGTTTGCCATCAAAATAGTTTTCATTTGCAATTAGTTCAATATCTTGAGCTGTTTTAAACTCTTTTAATTTATATGAACCGGTTCCTATTGGATTTTTATTAAAAGTACTTGTCATTAGATTTTCTTCATCTTTTAAAAGATGATAAGGCAATATTCCTACCATCCAAGTTTCAATCGCTTTAAAATAAGGTTGTTTATAGATTATTTCAAGTGTAAAATCATCAATTGCTTTTACACTTTGAACTTCTTGAAAGTTTGATTTAATAGAATTAAATACCTTTGGATCAATAATTTTCTCATAAGTAAAGATAACATCCTTTGAAGTAAAATTTTCTCCATCATGCCATAAAACATTGTTTTTAAGTTTTACAATAAGTTTTGTTGGTGTTTCAAATTTATATGATTGTGCTAAATCAACTGTATGATTTCCATTTTTATCATATTTGAATAAGCCATTAAAAAGCCAATCTGATATTTCACTACTTGCACTATCATTTGCTAATATAGGATTTAATCGACTAGGACTTGAGCTCATTGATAGATTTAATGTACTAGCACTTAGGTATGTAATAAGTAATAAATAGTAAGTTAATAATTTCATAGGGTATTGTATAGTTTTTTTATATAAATAAGCATAAAAAGTGCATAAAAAAAGGAGCAACATTGTCGCTCCTTTTTTTATAAAACAGTAAGAATAAACTTTCTGAAAATACCAATTATCTTTTTGAGAATTGAGAAGATTTTCTTGCTTTTTTCTTTCCGAATTTTTTTCTTTCAACAGATCTAGAATCTCTAGTTAATAAACCAAATGGTTTTAATACAGATCTAAATTGCTCATCAAAAGCAACTAATGCTCTTGAAATACCATGTCTTGCAGCGTCAGCTTGTGCAGAATAACCACCACCAAGAGTTTTAACTACAATGTTTACAGAAGTTTCTTGTTTAGAAACATTTAATGGTTGCATAACTCTTTTTTTGATTGATTCATGACCACCAAGCCATGCATCTAAAGATACACCATTAATTGTTAATTGACCGTTACCATTTTCTAACCATACTTTAGCTATAGCTGTTTTTCTTCTTCCAGTTGCGTATACTTTTGCCATTACTCTTATCCTTTAATTTGCGCAGTATGAGGGTGTTCGCTACCTGCGTATACTTTTAATTTTTTTAACATAGCTTTTCCAAGAGTTGTTTTTGGAAGCATACCTCTAGCAGCTAGTTTGTATAATTTTTCTGGATTCTTTTCGAACATTTCAGACATTTTGTGAGTTTTTGTACTACCAAAATAACCTGAGTGTGTAAAGTAATTTTTAGTTTCTAATTTTTTACCAGAAAATTTTGCTTTTGATGCATTTATAATAACAACAAAATCTCCACAGTCTACATTTGGTGTAAAACAAGGTTTGTTTTTCCCTCTTAAGATAGTAGCAACTTCTGTAATAATTCTTCCGAATACTTTATTAGTTGCATCAACTACTATCCAATCTCTTTCGATTTCGTTAGCATGTGCCATTTGAGTAAATTTCATTTATTTTCTCCGCTTTTTTAATGAGGTGGAATAATAGTGTAGTAATGCTTAATTATTACTTAAATTAAGTATATATTAATATTTTATACAGAATTTAGAACCTTTTCCAAATTCTGAGCTAATTTGAAGGGTAAAATTATGTAATGAAAGAATAGATTGTACTATAAAAAGTCCTAATCCTAGGGAATTATTCCATCCATTATTAGAAACTCTATAAAATTTATGATTTATATTTTCTAGCTCTAATTCTTCAATTCCAATTCCTTTATCTATAATGCATATAGAATTTTGTGAAATTTCGATTAAAACTTCATCTTCTGAATATTTTAAAGCATTTTCTATTAAGTTTGTAATAGCCATAGAAATTAATGTTTCATCAACTTTTAAAGTAATATCTTCACCTAGGATTATTATTTCTCTATTTTTATATTTATCACTTAAATCACTAGCACAATTTTCAACTAATTTTTTTACAGAACAAGGTAATAGTAATATATCTTGTTTACCTTCTTCTAGTTTAAGTGTAAGTCTTAGCTTATCAATTATATTAGACATTTTATTTGCATTTGCATGAATTTTATTTAAAAATTTAACTTTCATAGCTTGTGGCATTTGTTCATCATTTAAAATTGTTTCACTATATCCAGAAATAATTGCAATTGGATTTTTAAATTCATGGGATAAAGCAGAAATAATTTCATCTTTTTGTCTATTAGCAAGTTTTAGTTTAGCGGTTTGTTTAGCTTTTTGTTTTTCTTTTTTTAGAAGTTTTTCACCTACTTTATTGAGCAGTTTAGCAATTTTGTTAAACTCATAGGTATAAGTAGAATTAAGAGTAAAAGATTGTTTCTTATTAGATAATTGGGTTAAAAAATATAAAATTGTGTCTGTTTCTTTTTTTATTCTTAAACTAATAAAATATGTAGATAAGAATACAATAAGTAAGAAAAATGTAATAAATGAAAACACTTCAAAGGAAAGTTTTGTAAACTGATTATTTATTTTATCTGTATAATCAGCCATTCTAATAAAATAAATATTGTTATCAATATTAGTTTTTTTTGCAACATAAATTAAATCTTTTTTGACAGTATCAGATAATCTAGTATCTTTTCCTAATCCAATGTTTCTTGCTTGAATAATTTCCAGCCTATTTGCATGATTTTTTACTTTTGATACATCTTTATCACTTTCGGCAATTACCTCGCCATCTTCAGCTATAATCGTAATTCTTAACTTTAATTTTTCATGTAGATTTTCTACAATTGTTTTAATATTGTCAATATCTTGTTTATCTTTTAAAACAATAGATAATGTATCAATATTTTGTATTAAATTTTTTTCTATTTGATCAAGATAAAGATTTTTTGTCCAAAAATATATTATAAGACTTAATGTAATTAAAATTGCGAAAAATATTGAAATATAAGTTCTAAAAAAGAGTTGATGAATTTTTAACAAAAAATATAACCTTCCCCTCTAATTGATTTTATGTACTCTTTTTCCCCATCTGGGTCAATTTTCGCTTTTAATCTTTTGATTGCTACATTAACTGTTTTTACTTTTTTATCAAAGGAATCTTGCCAGACACTATTTAGAAGATGCTCTCTAGTCATTAAAATATCTTTGTTTTTTACAAATTCTAGCAATAAATCATGTTCTAAGTGAGTTAATTCTATTTCGTTTTCATCAATATAAAATTTTTTATTAGATGCTTTGTAAACGATATCTTTTACTTTTAAAATCTCAATCTCTTTTGAAGTTCTTTTAAGTACGGCTTTTATTCTTGCAAGGAGTTCTTTTAAGTTAAATGGTTTTGTTATATAATCATCTGCATGTGAGTCAAAGCCTTCAATAATATCTTCATCATTATCTTTTGCTGTAACATATATAACTGGGTTTGAGTAACCTTGTTTTTTAATTTCATTTATAAATGAAGTTCCTTCAATACCAGGAAGATTTCGATCCATTAATATTAAATCAATTTGTTCTTCATCTAATACTTTTCTTACATTATTATCAATTGTTAAAAAACCAATTGTTTCATAACCCTCTTTTTGAAGTGTATATTCAAGTAGTTCTAAAATATCTTCTTCATCTTCTACTATTAATATAAGTTTATTATTCATTTACATTAGACTCTTTTGTTGTTTGGATTGTTTTATTAGGTCTATCATCATCATATTCAATTACTGTATCTTTTGAAATTTTAATAATACCAGGTGAAAATTTTATTGCAAGTATTCTAAATATAAAAAAGACAAAAATCACAAACAATAAAAATGATATATCAAAATAGTCTCTATTTTTATTTGTAGTTAGAATAATAACATCTCTAATCAAAAAAATGATGAAGATATCAATTACATATCTTAGTCGTAAAGTTTCTCTTTTAATAAAATCAGAGATCATTTTTACAACTTCCATGACAACAATAAATTCTAACATCAGGATAATTGCTTTATAAAAATCTATACCTGCAACAAGAATTCCTATAAAAATAATTGTTGCAGCTAGAACTTCGAAATTTGTACTAAAATAGTTTTTTATTTTATTTATAGCTTTTTTCATGTATGAAGTATATCATAAAAGTTATGATTGTACTATATCTCCTCCAACTTGAGCAAATTGAAGTAAATTAGCAATAGATACCGCTCTATCAGCTACTTTTTCAAGTCTTCTTAATGCACTTAATATATCAAAATACTCTTTTGATAAATCAAGATTTTTTGAAATTAATTTCAAAATATTTTTTTCAATCATTAAATATAAATCATCTGTTTTACTCTCTTCAACAATAACCCTATGATATTTTTCTTCAATATGTTTTGGATTTGTTTCATCAATAATTGATATTGATGTTTGTAATGACAATAATGCGGATTTTAATAAAGGAATAGCATATTCTAGAATTGTTCCTGTATTTAAATCTTCACTAAAAGATTTTTTAAATTTTTTACCAAAATCTTTTACATTAGAACCGGTTCTTACAAGTTCATTTGTGATCTTTAGAAAAGAAACAAGTCTTCTTAAATCTTTAGCTTCAGGTGAATATAAAGCTAATGTAGTAACTATAATATTATCAATTTCATTTGATTTTATCAACAACTTTTTTTCTGTTATTTCGATATTTTTTAAAGCTTCGATATCATTATTCTTTAGAGCTTTTAACGATAACTCTAATGCTTCAATAACATCAACTCCAATTTTTTGTATTTCATCTTTTATATTTTGTAATTTTGATTCATAAGTCTTTAACATTATCCAAATCTCCCTGTAATATAATCTTCTGTCTTTTTATTATGTGGATTAACAAAGATAGTCTCTGTTTCATCATATTCAATCAACTTTCCTAAGTGAAAAAAAGCTGTATAATCAGCAACACGTGCTGCTTGCTGCATATTATGAGTTACTGTTATAATTGTATAGTCTTGTTTTAATTCAAGCATTAAAGCTTCAATTTTTTCAGTACTAATTGGATCAAGTGCTGATGTTGGCTCATCCATCAATATAACTTGTGGTTTAACTGCAATTGTTCTTGCAATACAAAGTCTTTGTTGTTGCCCTCCTGAAAGTGAAGTTCCTGGTTGTTGTAATTTGTCTTTTACTTCATCCCAAAGACCAGATTTTCTTAATGATGTTTCAACTAATTCATCGCAGTCTTTACCTTTTTTTACAATTCCATGCTTTAATGGGGCATAAGCAACATTATCATAAATAGATTTTGGAAATGGATTTGGTTGTTGAAAAACCATTCCTATTCTTTTTCTAACACTTACTTCATCAACATCTTTGTCATAAATATTTTTATTATCTATTACAATTGAACCATCAATTTTAACAATAGGTATTAAGTCATTCATTCTATTTATACATCTTAAGAATGTAGATTTTCCACATCCTGATGGCCCTATTAGTGCAGTTATTTTATTTTCATATAAACTAGCTGTAATATCAAAAAGAGCTTGATTTGTTCCATAAAATAGATTTAAATTTTGTACATCAATTTTTACTTTATTATCATTTTTTATCATTTAATTTTCCTTCTACCATTTAACTTCGAATTTTTTTCTTAAATATATTGCAATAGCATTTAGTGATATTAATATAGTTAACAATACCATAATACCAGCAGCTGTTTTTTCAATATAAGTTCCTTCAGGCATTCCAGCCCATGTGAATAATTGAGCTGGCATAACTGTTGCTGCTTGAGTAACCATACTTGGAGCATCGGGAATAAATGCAATCATTCCTATAATAATCAATGGAGCTGTTTCTCCCATTGCTTGCGCAAGACCAATAATAGAACCCGTTAAAACTCCTGGAAAAGCAAGTGGCAGAACGTGATCTTTAGTTACTTGAATTTTATTTAATCCTAAACCATATCCTGCTTGCCTAATACTATCAGGAACAGCTCTTAATGCAGCTCTTGAACTAACAATAATAATAGGTAGTGTCATAAGAGCAAGAGTTAATCCTCCCACTAATGGTGAGCTTCTTGGCATGCCGAATAAGTTAATAAATATTGCAAGACCCAAAAGACCAAATAATATAGAAGGGATTGCTGCTAAATTATTAATATTTATTTCAATAAACCTTGTAAACTTATTATCTCCTGCAAACTCTTCTAGATAAATAGCAGTCATAACCCCAATTGGGAATGCAACAATCATCGTAATAATTAAAGTTAAAACAGAACCTACCATTGCAGAATATAAACCTGCATACTCAGGAATTTTTGAATCACCGTTTGTGAAGAAAACTGTATTAAATTTTCTTTCAATTAAACCTTGTGCATAAAGCTCATCAACTAAAGCTATGTGCTTATCTTTTAATTTATTGTAATGACCTTTTAAGTATTGATCAACTTGATCATCTGCTAAAACCCAAGTTTCTTTAGTTGTATTCATTAACTCAGGGTTAGCTCTTACAAGATTTGGAACATCTCTTAACCATGCTCTTGAAACGATACTTCTAAATTTGTTTTCAACTGCAAACCTACTGTCTTTTAATGTTTTTTCATTATAAGTAACATCTACTTTTACATAAGCTACATTAAAAGCTGGTAATCCTTTTCCTACTATATCAAATAAAAAGAAAGCTAAAAATGCAATAGAAAAAATTAATGAAGTTAAGGTAAATTTCTTAAATCTATTTGCACTTGTGTGTCTTTTTTTAAGAGCTGGATCATAAAATGGATTATCTTGTTTATTTTTCTTTTTTCTTTTTATCATAATGTGTTCACTTTATATTTTTCTTTAAATTTTCTAATTAGTGATAATGAAATCATATTTAGAATTAATGTTACAATGAAAAGGATAAGTCCTAATGCAAATGCTGAAAGAGTTTCAGGTGAGTTAAACTCAAAATCTCCAACTAGTGAATTTACAATTGTAACTGTAACTGTTGTCATATCTTCAAGTGGATTCCATGAAAGATTTGGTCTTAAACCTGCTGCCATAACTACAATCATAGTTTCTCCCAATGCTTTTGAAAGTCCTAAAAGTGAGGCTGAAATAATACCTGGCATTGCTGAGGGTAAAACAATATTTCTAATTGTTTCTCCATGGGTCATACCAAGACCAAATGCAGCTTTTCTTTGAGAGTCAGGAACAGCACGAATTACATCATCTGAAAGTGATGAAATAACAGGAATAATCATAATTCCCATTACAACACCAGAAGCAAGTGCTGAGTTAAAAGTAGCTTCTAATCCAACAAATTCAGCAATCTTTACAACTAATGGAGCAACCGTTATTGCTGCAAAAAAACCATAAACAACAGTTGGAATACCTGCAAGTACTTCAAGTAGCGGCTTTAAATAATCTCTTACTTTAGGGCTTGCATATTCACTCATATAAATGGCACTCCCCAATCCAATTGGAATGGCAACTCCTAGTGCAATAAGAGTAATTACAAATGTTCCTGCAAAAATTGGGAGTGCACCAAATTGACTTCCTATTACACCAGGAGACCATACTGTTCCTGTAATGAAATACCAAAAACTTCTAAGCTTAAAGAACTCAATTGCTTCAAATAATATTGAAAATAAAATTCCAAAAGTAGTTAAAATTGAGATTGCAGCTGCACTAATTAAAGCGAATTTAATTAATTTTTCATTAAGTTCTCTTTGTTTTTTTCTTGATTCAAAAGTGCTCAATATTTTTGCCTTTATATTAAATTAATTAAAATTTTAGAGAAAATTGATTACAGAATGATTACAAAAAATTAAAGTATACTAAAAATCGGTTCTACTGAGCCTTTCGAAGCTTTTTTTAATATGTTTAGGGTATTGTCAAAATTTGAAATATTTGATTTAGAATTAATCTCAATGATGGCAGATGAAACAGATAATAGTTCAAATTTTCTTTCCATATTAAATCTATCTTTTGATATTATGAAACCATTATCTTTATCTATTTTTTTATAAATGTTTTCAGCTGTAAATTTAAATTCATTTTGAACTTCTTGAGTTAAAGTAAGAACATCTTTATAATTATGGTCTTTTAATCCTACAAAAAAATCATCTCCTCCAATATGAGCAATAAATGAATCTTTTGGATATCGTTTTTGTAATAACTCTGAGAAGATTAAAATAGCACGATCTCCTTGTCTAAATCCATAAATATCATTAAAAGGTTTAAAATCATTAAAGTTAAAATATATGATATGAGTAATATTTTTTTGATTCTTTTTTAAAGATTTATCTATATATTTTTCTATTTGATTATTACCTGGTAATTTTGTTAAAGGATTCTGATTTGTTGCAATCTCAATATTCCTTTTATAAGATAATGTTAAAAGTGAATTTAAATTAATAAATCCTTTATATTTATCTGATTGTGTAATAAAAATACCTAAAGAATCCTTTGATTTTAAATTATACATTTCTAGAATTTTATCTATACCCCACGATATTTCAACACTAAGTGCAGGTTTGATATATTTAATTAAAGATGAAGAATATGTCATATTTTGAGCAAGTGATAATCCATATTGTGAATATGAAATTTTTTTTATATCACTTTCGTATATAATTCCTAGGAAATTTTTATATTCATCGACTATTGGTACAAAATTATTTTTAGTATCTTCTTTAAAATGAATAAATAAATTATATAAAGAAGTATTAATATCAAGTGCAACAATTGGTTCAATAAATTCATGGTCGATTGATGCATTGCCATTTGCTCTTTTATCTTCATTAATTAATGTCACAATATTAGGATAAATATTTTTGATTTCTTTTATCTTTAGCATTGGATGTTGTACTAAGTATCCTTGCATAAAATCAGCACCTATATCTTTACAAGTATAAAACTCTTTTGCTGTTTCAATTCCTTCTGCAATTACCAGCATTCCCATTATATGTGCCATTTCAATTATTGATGAGCAAAATAATTTCTTCTTTGAATCTTGATCAATATTTGTAATAAAGAATCTATCTAATTTTATTACATTTGCTTCACTAAAATATAAAAGTTTAAGTCCAGAAACCCCAATACCAAAATCATCAATTGCTATTGAATAACCACTCTCTTTGTATTTTTGGATCATACTTGAAAGTGCATTCTGTTCTATTGCAGTACCTTTTTCACTAAGTTCAAAACAAATCCTATTTTTCTCTAAATTGTATCTTTTTAATATTTTTGCTGTGTTACCTTGAGAATATTTTTTATTATAAATAATTCTATTATCAAGATTGTAAAATAGTTTTAAATTATCTATATCAATATTTGAAAATTTATTTATAGCTTTTTCTCTTAGCTGTAAGTCTAGCTCATATAGAAAGTCATCATGAAATGCTTTATCAAATAAATCATCAATACAATTTAAGCCATTAATATTTTGAACACCTCTAACTAGGGCTTCAACAGCATAAATCTTACCCGTATGAGAATAAATAATAGGTTGAAAAGCATAATCTAATTTTTCAATTATTTCATCCCAATTTGACATAAAGACCTTTTTAATTTTATTATTAAGTTTTTATCTCTTCGTTCGCGTTAACAGATAAAAACTTAATAATAAAATTTGAATTAAAATAAAAGAAGAGAAAACCTCTTCTTTTAAATTTTTAGTGTTTTAACATTTCTAAAGTTAATTTTTCACTATTCATAACTTTTGTTCTAGCAGCACTTCTTACATCATCAGGTAATACTACAAGACCTAATTCACCTAAAATTCCATCTTTACCAATCATTTTTTCAGACATAAATAAGTTTGCATAATCTTTTAAAGGTTTAACATCTTTTGCATGAGAATTTTTGATATAGAAATACATAGATCTTGCAACTGGATATTTACCAGAAGAAATAGTTTCAGGAGTTGGCTCAACACCATCAATTGTTAATCCATCAACTTTATCTTTATTTTCTTCTAAGAAAGAGTAACCAAAAATACCAATTGCTGATTCATTTTTTGTAAGTTTTTGAACAATTAAATTGTCATTTTCACCAGATTCTACATATACACCATCAGTTCTAATTACAGAGTAAGCTTTATATTTTTTGTTTGCAGTTTCATCAGCTTTGAATAAATCTGTATATACTGACATTTTTTCAAATACGTGTTGTAATACTAATTCTTCAAATGAATCTCTTGTTCCAGAAGATTTTGGTGGTCCATAAACAATAATTTCTCTATCAGGTAAAGATGCATCAATATCTGACCATTTTTTATATGGGTTTGCAATTAATGATTTTCCATCTTTAGAAGGAACTTCAGCTGCAACTGCTAATGCTAATTGAGCTTTTGTTACATTGAAACTTTTTACAGATGCTGATTGTGCAACTGCAATACCATCGAAACCAATGATTGCTTCAGTAATATCTGTTACACCATTTTCTTGACACATTGTAAATTCTTTATCTTTCATTCTTCTTGATGCATTTGTGATATCAGGAGTATCTATATCATTTCCTGCACAAAATAATTTCATACCACCACCTGTTCCTGTTGATTCAACAACTGGAGTAGGGAATTTTGTTGTTGCACCAAATTCTTCAGCTACTGAAGATGAAAAAGGATATACAGTTGAAGATCCAACAATTTTAATTTGATCTCTAGCAGATAGAGTTGTTGCTAATAAAGCACTTGCGATTAAAGCCATAGATGTTTTTTTGAAAGTCATATTTTTTCTCCATAATTTTTATATGGTGAAAGTTTAATGCTTTCTGGTTACATTTTGGTTACTCAATATATTCTTAGTTATTTATTATTAGGGATTAGTTTTTTATTTTAGAGAATTTTTCTTCAAATTCTTTATAGCTTCTTACAAATAGTTCTTCACAATTATTTGGCTTATAAATAACAGCTTTTATCCAACTATTATTCTCTTGAATTTTACAAAAGTTTAATGTAGTATAAGATTCTTTGTTTTTGTAGTGTATATAAGTAGTATTTAGTTCGATCATATTTAATTAAAAAAGACTAATGGATTATAATCCATTAGCTTCGATAAGTCTAGATTGATGATCAGCAATAAGAGGATCAATTACTTCATCAAATAGACCATCATTCATGATGTAATCAAGTCTATATAGAGTCAAGTTAATTCTATGATCACTGATTCTATTTTGTGGGTAATTATAAGTTCTAATTCTTCCACTTCTATCACCAGTACCGACTTGCTCTTTTCTTGTAGCACCTTCTGATTCCATTTTCTTTTGCATCTCAATTTCATAAAGTTTAGCTTTTAAAACTTTCATAGCTCTATCTTTATTTTTGTGTTGAGATTTTTGATCTTGATTGGTAACTACAATTCCAGATGGAATATGTGTGATTCTAACCGCTGAGTCTGTAGTATTTACAGATTGACCACCATTTCCACTGGCTCTCATAACATCAATTTTTAAATCATTTGGATCAATTTCAACTTCTACATCATCAACTTCAGGCATAACTGCTACTGTTATTGCTGATGTATGAACTCTTCCTTGTGATTCTGTAGCAGGAACTCTTTGAACTCTATGTGTACCACCTTCGAATTTTAACTTCGAATAAACATGGTCACCTTTAACTAGAATTACAACTTCCTTATATCCACCAGATTCACTCTCACTTGAGCTCATGATTTCAACTTTCCAATTTTTGTTTTCTGCATATCTTAAATAACCTCTAAAAAGGTCACCAACAAAGATAGCAGCTTCATCACCACCTGTTCCTGCTCTTAACTCTAGATAAATATTTTTATCATCATTAGGATCTTTTGGAATCATTAAAAATTTAATTTCATCTTCCAAAATAGGTTTTCTTGTTTCTAATTCTTTAAGTTCTTCTTTTGCTAAATCACCAAGTTCTGGATCATCAAGAAGCATTTTGTTTTCATTAATATCATCTATTAATTTAACATATTCTCTAGCTTTAGTAACAATAGGTTGCATATTTGACTGTTCTTTAGAAAGATCAGTCATTCTTTTTATATCATTTGTAATATCAGGAGCCATCAATAAATTATTGATTTCTTCATGTCTATTAATAAATGGTAGTAATCTGTTTTTTAACATATATATTTAATTTATATTCAAATTATATAGCGTTAACTTTGATTTGTAATCTACCAACTTTTCTTGATGCAGTTTCTTTTTTAAGAACACCTTTAGATACACAATGGTGTAAATATTTGTTTGCAGTTTTCATAGCTTCAGTTGCTTTTTCTTTATCAGCTGTTTCGATTGCTGCTAATACATTTTTTGTAACATTTTTGATTCTAGTTTTATAAAATCTGTTTCTTTCTGTTTTAATTCTAGTTTGTCTAGCTCTTTTTTCAGAAGATTTGTGATTTGCCATTTTTTTTAACCTCTTTGTAAAAATTTTAAGGGTAGAATATTACCTAAAGTATCTTAAACAAAGTTTAATTTTAGGAAGATTTAATGAAACTATTCGGAACTGATGGAGTTAGAGGGAAAGCTGGTGATTTTTTAGATGCAATGACTGTACTAAAATTAGCTAAAGCTGCAGGTATTTATTTTAGAAAACATTCTACAACTAAGAGAATTCTTGTGGGAAAAGACACAAGACGAAGTGGTTATATGATTGAAAATGCACTTGTAAGTGGTTTAACAGCTGTTGGTTACGATGTAATTCAAATAGGTCCAATGCCTACACCTGCAATTGCATATTTAACAGAATCAATGAGATGTGATGCTGGAATTATGATTTCAGCATCTCACAATCCTTATGAAGATAATGGAATCAAATTTTTTGATAATCATGGAAATAAATTAAGCGTTACATGTGAAAAAAAAATAGAAGATATATTTAATGATAATGATTTAATGATAAATGAGCAAGTTACGGGTAAAAATATTGGGGCTTCAAAAAGAATTGATGACGTTATTGGAAGATATATTGTTTCAATAAAAAGCTCTTTTCCAAAAGATTTAACTCTTCATGGTTTAAGAATTGTTCTTGATTGTGCAAATGGAGCAGCTTATAAAGTGGGACCTACAATATTAGAAGAATTAGGTGCGGATGTAATTGTAATTAACAATAAACCAAATGGATTTAATATTAATGAAAATTGTGGAGCAATGCATCCTGAGGGTGTGTCTAAGCTCGTAAGAGAATATAGAGCTGATATTGGTTTAGCACTTGATGGTGATGCTGATAGATTAGTCGTTGTTGATGAGCAGGGTGAAATAGTTGATGGAGATAAATTAATAGGTGCTTTATGCAAATATTTAAATGAACGAAAATTACTTCAAGGAAATGCTTGTGTTGCAACAGTTATGTCGAATAAAGCATTAGAAGATTATTTAGCAAAAGATAAAATAGAGTTATTTAGATCTGATGTTGGTGACAAATATGTTCTTGAAGTTATGCAAGAAAAAGGTATTAACTTTGGTGGTGAGCAAAGTGGGCATATTATTTTCTCTGATGTGGCTAAAACAGGAGATGGATTAGCTTCTGCTCTTCAAGTTCTTGCACTAGTTTTAAAATCAGGGAAAAAAGCAAGTGAAGTTTTAAATCCATTTGATTTATATCCTCAAATTTTACACAATATGAAAGTAACAGAAAAAATCCCTCTTGATAAACTAGAAGGTTTAGAGGCTGTTTTAAAACCTATTAGAGAAAAAGGAATTAGAGATTTAATTAGATATTCAGGAACTGAAAATAAAATTAGATTACTTTTAGAAGGTAAAAAGAAAAAAGATGTTGAAGAGAGTATGGAATCTTTAATAGCATTTTTTAAAAAGGCACTATGAAAAAAAAATTATTAATTGCAGTATATTTATTTATAGTAATTTTTATTTTAGACCAAGTTGTTAAATATGGATTTGCAAATCTAAATTGGGATGTAGACGGACCTTATATGTCATTGAAACTTGCATATAACTATGGTGTTGCGTTCTCTATGTTTTCATTTTTGGAACATAATTTAAAATATATTCAACTTCTGATAATAGTAATTGCAACAATATATCTTTTTAAAAATAAAGATGTTTTTGATGAATATTACCTAGCTATTGCACTTTTATATGCAGGTGGTTTATCAAATATTTTAGATAGATTTACTTATGGTGGTGTTGTTGATTATTTTTATTGGCATTATGGTTTTGAATTTGCAATATTCAATATCGCTGATGTGATTATAAATATGGCAGTTGCATTGATTATTTTTAAACAAATAAAACAAATTAGAGAAGAAAAAAAGCAAAAAAACAATAAATCTTAGATTTGTAGCTTAAAATAAATTTAGCTATAATCCAAGAAATTTTAGAAAATGACAGGAAATTGAAATGGGTCAAACAATAACAGAAAAGATTTTTAGTGAGCATGTAGGAAAAGCAGTTTTTGCAGGAGAAATAGTTAGAAGTCCGATTGATATGGTAATTGGAAATGATATTACAACTCCGATTTCTATTAAAGCATTTGAAGATGGTGGTTTTGAAAAATTAGTAAATCCAGAAGGTTTTGCAATTGTTCTTGATCATTTTATTCCAGCAAAAGATATAGCTTCAGCAAATCAAGCAAAAATCTCAAGAGATTTTGCAATGAAACATAATTTAAAATATTTCTTTGATGAAAAAGATATGGGAATTGAACACGCACTTTTACCTGAAAAAGGTTTAGTATTACCGGGTGATGTTATTATTGGTGCAGATTCACATACATGTACACATGGTGCTTTAGGAGCATTTTCTACAGGTATGGGAAGTACAGATATCTCTTTTGGAATGATCACAGGTGGTAACTGGTTTAAAGTTCCTGAATCAATTAAAGTTGTATTCAAAGGAAAACCAGGTCCTTATGTAACTGGAAAAGATTTAATACTAGAAATCATCAGAATTTTAGGTGTTGATGGAGCTTTATATAAAGCTTTAGAATTCACAGGTGATACAATTGCTTATTTATCAATGGATGATAGATTCTCATTATGTAATATGGCAATTGAAGCAGGAGCTAAAAATGGTATTGTAGCTGTTGATGATGTTACAAGAGAATTTTTAGATAAAACAGCTGAATTAAATGGTGGATTAAGAGCAGAACCAAAAATTCATTATTCTGATGATGATGCTAAATATTGTCAAGTAATTGAGATTGATGTTGAAGCATTAAATCCTGTGATTGCATATCCATTTTTACCATCGAATGGTCATTCTGTAAATCAAGCAGTTATTGATGATATTAGAGTTGATCAAGTATTTATTGGAAGCTGTACAAATGGAAGATTATCAGATTTTAAAGTTGCAGCTGAAATTCTAGAAGGTAAAAAAGTTGCACGTCATGTAAGACTTATTGTAACTCCAGGAACTCAAAAAATCTTAAGAGATGCACAAAAAGCAGGTTATATCGACATTTTAGTTGATGCAGGAGCTGTTGTATCAAATCCAACATGTGGAGCATGTTTAGGTGGATATATGGGAATCTTAGGAGATGGAGAAGTTTGTATCTCTACTACAAATAGAAACTTTGTTGGAAGAATGGGTTCAAGAAGCTCAAAAATTTATCTAGCAAATAGCGCAGTTGCAGCAGCATCTGCAATTTCTGGATATATTACAGATCCAAGAAGTTTATAATGACTAATCCTCCATTTTTTGAAATTACCTGTGTAATTTTATGTGGAGGGAAAAGCTCTCGAATGGGAGAAGACAAATCTCTTCTTCCTTTTGCTTCTTCAAAATCACTCACCCAATATCAATACGATAGATTAAAACCTTATTTTAAAAATATTTATCTCTCTTCTAAAGTCAATAAATTTGATTTTCTTAATAATGATAGTATTATTTTTGATGAAAATAAAGATATTTTCTCTCCAATTTTAGCTTTAGATACTATATTTAAGAAATTAAAAAATCAGAAAATCTTTTTAATAACAGTTGATACTCCTTTTGTTTCAATTGAATCAATATCTAAATTAATTGAGAAATCTAAAGATGTAGATATTTGTGTTGCAAAAACAGAAAAAATCCATAATTTATGTGGAGTATTTTCTTCTAATATAAGTGAAAGTATTAATACAATGATAGAATCTGATATTCATAAAATAGGTTATTTATTAAAAAATAATAATACACTACTTATTAACTTCCCAAATGATAATGAATTTATGAATATAAATAATAAAGAAGACTATTCAAATTCACTTGAATTTATAAGTAAAAATAATAATTCTAATAAGCAAAAAAACACTAACTCATAAGTCTATTATTATATCTTTTTTGCTATTCTAATGTTATACTTATTATCATAAATAAAGGAAGCTATTATGGCAAAAAATGAACTAGATAAAGCACTAGAACTAGTTGATTCAGAAATAAAAAAATCAGGAATTTCAAGAAGAGAAGCTTTCAAATTAGCTGGACTTGGAAGTGCTGCATATTTAATGGGTGGATCAGAAGCTGAAGCTGCAACTGAATTAAGAGCAAGCGATGCAACTGGAAAGATTCTTATTATTGGTGGGGGATTAGCTGGTATTTCAACTGCTGCAAGACTTGTGAATACATTATCAAATCCTGATATAACTATCATAGAGCCTAATCCAAAATCAGTATCTTATCAACCTGGAGCTACTCTTGTTGCCTCAGGCGTTTATACAAAAGCAGATATTGATTATAATACTAGTGATTACATACCAAAAGGTGTTACAGTACTTAAAGATAGAGCAATCGATTTTAATCCAGAATCAAACTCTGTTGCTCTTGAATCAGGGGAAACAATCACATATGACTTTCTAATTGTTGCTGCGGGGATTACTTTAGACTATGGAGCAATTAAAGGATTAGAAGAAGTTGGTGATGCTTATACTGCAGGTGACGCATTTAAAATTTTAAAAGTTTTTGGAGATTCAGGAGTAACTTCTGTTTATAATATTGATTCAGCAGTCGCAATGTGGACTCAGATGCAAAAATTTATACAAAAAGCAAAAGATGGACAAAAAGTAAAAGGTGTATTTACAGACCCTGATACTGCAATTAAATGTGGGGGAGCACCTAAAAAAGTAATGTATCTTACAAATGCTAGATTAGTAGAAGCAGGAGCAAGAGAAAATGCTGAATTGACTTTTTATCCAGATGGTGGAAAACTCTTTGGTGTTAAAGAGTATGCAGATGCAATTGAAAAACAATTTATTGCTAGAAATATGAAGTGGAACTTCAATCATAATTTAATTGGTGTAGATATTGCTAAAAAGACTGCAATTTTTGATAAGCATTGGCAAGAAAAAGGTCCATATGATAAAGATTTAGAGGAGTATTCAATGGTTACTAAAAACTTGAATGTTGAAGTTCCGTTTGATTTTTTACATATAACTCCTCCTCAAAAAGCACCAGATGAAATTGGTAAATCAGCAATTGGTTCAGCAAAAGGTTGGGTTCCTGTGCATAAAGAAACATTACAACATGTAAAATATAATAATATTTTTGCATTAGGTGATATTGCTGCTGTTCCTATGGGTAAAACAGGTGGAAGTGTTAGAAAACAATACAAAGTATTAGTTGATAACTTAATCTCTGTTATGGAAGGTAAAGAGCCGACAGCTAAATATGGGGGATATACAGTTTGTCCTCTTATTACTGATATTGGAAAAGTTATGTTAGCTGAATTTGATTGGACAGCAAAACCTACACCTTCATTTCCTTTAGATCCTACACAAGAAAGATATCTTTGGTGGTTATTAAAAGTTTATTTACTTAAACCAATGACTCAATATGGAATGTTAAGTGGTAAAGCATAGGATTTTATTTTGAAAAAAGAGATTTGGATTATTCTAATTATATTTTTTATTTTAAGTATTTTCTTTCATAATAAAGAGTTTATGGAATATCCACTTCAACACCTAATTAATTTACCCAATTCAGGAGCTTATGGATTGGGTTATTATCACCCTTTTGTTTTTGTACTATTTGTATATATAGTTATTTTAATCTTACGGCTTATTTTTAAATTATTCACAAGGAAAAAAGATGAAAAAAATATTAAGTAGTTTAGCAGTAATATCAATATTGACATTAAGTCAATCTTATGCAGTAGAGCAACAAGTAACACCAGAAATTGCAGAGTTAATTAAAAAACATAACTTGGAGCAGGTAGATTTTGATTATGTATCAAAAAAAGTAGGTATTGGTTTTAGAGGTGCAGCAGAATCTATATTAATAGATGCAAGACCTGCATTAAAATATGAAAAAGGAACTATTCCTTCAAGTTTAAATATTCCAGATACAGATTTTGAAAATTCTTATAAGCAACTTGTAGATTTATCAAAAGATAAAGAATTAATTGTTTTTTGTGCAGGATTTACGTGCGAAAAAAGTGCATTAGTTGCACAAATGTTAAAAACTAAAGGGCATAAGAATGTAAAAATTTATTCTGCTGGAGAACCACAATGGGCACAAAAAAGTTATCTTGAAATTGGTACTGTAGTCGTTAAAGCTTATCAAGAAAATAATAGTGCTTTACTTGTAGATGCAAGACCTCAGATTAAGTTTTTTCAAGAAACAATTCCAGGAAGTATTTCTATTCCTGATACAAATTTAGATAAATTAATTGGAAGATTTCCTATTGATAAGAATGAAAAAATTGTTGCTTTTTGTCAAGGGTATACTTGTGAAAAATCAAATATTGTTGCAAATAAACTTTATTCTTTAGGGTATAAAAATGTTTCAGTTTATGCAGGGGGACTTCCAGCGTGGAAAGAAGCAGGTTTATCTACAACTGCTAGTTCAAAAGCGAAAACAGCTACATCAGATGAAAAAAAAGTAAAAAAAGTATCAACCCCAAATGGTGCTAAACTTGGAAGTGATGAAGGTACAGTTGATGGGGAATGGTTAAAAGCGCAAATTGTTGATAATAAAGTACCTGAATATATTCAAATAGTAAATGTTTTAAGTTCAAAAGATTTTGAAAAAGGTCATATAAAAGGTTCAATAAATATTGAAGCTGATAAGTTTTCAGCAAAAGAACTATTTGAAAAACTACCAAAAGGAAAAACAGTGATTTTTCATTGTTCAGCAGGTGCTAGATCTATTGAAGCTTGGAGTAAATTGAAAAAAGATAATATAGATATATCTGAGGTTTTATATTTTGATGCAAATATTACTTGTAAAGGTGAAGATTGTAAGATTGATGTAAATGAACCTTTGGGAATTTAAGGCATAAAAAAAGGGAGAAGAGCTAATAACGCTTCTCCCTTTTTAGGTTTGCAAATTTATTTTAGTGCAGCTTTAGCAGTTACTACTAATGATGCAAATGCAGTAGAATCATTCATAGCCATATCAGCTAAGATTTTTCTATCAAATTCTAAACCAGATAATTTTAATCCGTTCATGAATCTTGAGTAGTTAATATCATTTAATCTACAAGCTGCATTGATTCTTATGATCCATAATTTTCTTATGTCTCTTTTTTTCTGTCTTCTATCTCTGAAAGCATAAACTAAAGATCTTTCTAATTGTTCTTTAGCTTTTCTGAAGTGTTTTCTTCTACCACTAAAAAATCCTCTAGCAGCTTTTAATACTTTCTTGTGTCTTCTTCTTCTAACAACACCAGTTTTTACTCTAGGCATATATATTTCCTTTCTTAACCATTATTTTTAAATAAGGTGTCAGCAAACGCTGAACTTTTCCATCATTGATGGAGGGACAAAAATTACTTAAATTTTAAGTAATTACGCTTTACACAACGCAGCAAGAATCCTACCAGCATCTGTTTTATGTACTGTTTTAGGTCCTCTTAGGTTTCTTTTTCTTTTTTGTGTCATTTTAGTTAAGATATGGCTTCTAAAAGCTGATCCTCTTTTAATTGACCCGTTTTTCTTCACTTTAAATCTTTTTAAAGCGCCACTAACACTTTTCATTTTTGGCATTGAAGAATCCTCCTTATAAATTTGCAATTTCATATAAACATGAAAAAGTTTTGGATTATACTTAAAATTTACTTGATTTTTCTTTAAAATTTGAATAAAAAGTAGAAAAGAAGAGAAAGACTCTCTTCTTTATTTGTTGTGGAGTGATTAGTCTTTTTTAGGAAGAGCCATCATATTAACATATCTTCCTTCTAGTTTTGGTTCTTTATCCATTACAGCTAAATCTTCAATCATTGGCCATACTTTGTTTAATACATCAACACCAGCTTGTGGATTAGCCATTTCTCTACCTTTTAGAAAAACTCTAAACTTAACATGATTTCCTTCTTCTAAGAATTCTCTTGCATGCTTAACTTTATAGCTAATATCATTTTCAGCAATTTTTACAGAAAGTTTAATTTCTTTTACAACAATAACTTTTTGATTTTTTTTAGCTTCTTTTTTCTTTTTTTCTTGTTGGTATCTAAATTTACCATAATCCATAATTTTAGCAACAGGAGGTTTTCCATCTGGAGCAATTAATACTAAGTCAAGACCTAACTCATCAGCAATCTTAAGTGCTTCTGTAGTACTAATGATACCATAATTAGTTCCCTCATCACTTGTACATCTAACTTCTTTTGCTGTAATCAATTCATTCATGATTACATCGTCTTTTCTTTTATCTTTGCTCAAATTTCGCTTCCTTTTATTATTTCTTTTAACATTGACATAAATTCGTCTTTGCTCATGTTTGATTGCTCTCTTGTTCTTCTGTTTCTTAACGCAACAGATTTATTAGCAACTTCCTCATCTCCTATAACTACTATCATAGGAACTCTTTGTTTTTCAGCCATTCTAATTCTTTTATTTAAACTTTCATTCATATCAAAGATTTTAGAATCCATTTCATTTTGTTGTAATTCTTTTTGTAACTGTTTTGCGTACTCAACATGTGTATCTGCAATAGGTACAAAAATTACTTGAGTAGGTGCGATAGCAAATGGAAATTCTCCCGCACAGTGTTCAGTTAGAATACCAATAAATCTCTCAAAAGAACCTAGTATTGCTCTATGAATCATAACTGGTTGTTCTTTTTCACCCTTATCATTGATAAATTCTGCATTAAATCTAGATGGTAAATTCATATCTACTTGAACAGTTCCACATTGCCATTTTCTTCCAATTGCATCTAGAATTTTGATATCGATTTTTGGACCATAAAATGCTCCTCCACCTTCATCAATACCATAAGAAATATTGTTTTCATCTAAAGCATCCATGATACCTTTAGTAGTTTTTTCCCAGAAGATATCATCTCCAATTGCTTTTTCAGGTTTTGTAGAAACTTCAATTTCATATTTGAAATCAAACATTTTTAACAATGCATCAACAAATTCTAAAACTTCAAAGATAACTTCTTTTATTTGATCTTGAGTACAAAAGATATGTGAATCATCTTGAGTAAACTCTCTTACTCTAAATAACCCATGCATTGCTCCACTCATTTCATGTCTATGAACAACACCATATTCAAAAAGTTTTTTAGGTAAATCTTTATATGATACTAATGAGTTTTTGAATATTTGAATATGACCAACGCAATTCATTGGTTTAATACCATACTCTTGTTCATCAATAGTAGTGAAGTACATATTTTCTTTATAGTTTGCATAATGACCTGATATTTTCCACATTTCAGCTTTTAATATCTCAGGACCACGAACAGGTTCATAACCTCTAATTCTATGCGCTTTATATAAGATATGTTCTAATTTAGATCGAAGTCTTGCACCATTTGGTAGCCACATAGGAAGACCAGCACCAACATCATCGTTAAATGTGAAAAGTTCTAATTCTGTTCCAAGTTTTCTGTGATCTCTTTTTTTAGCTTCTTCAATCATTTTAGAATAATCAAATAATGCTTGTTTATCAAAGAATGCAATTCCATAAATTCTAGTAATCATTTCATTCTTTTCATCACCACCAAGATAAGCACCAGCTACTCTTGTTAATTTGAAAGATCTAATCATTCTAGTATTTGGTAAGTGAGGACCTCTACATAAGTCTTCAAAATCACCTTGTTTATAAATAGTAAGTGTAGTATCTTTGATATTTTTAAGAACAGCTTGTTTTAATTCATCATTTTTGAATTTTTCTAAGAATTCTTCTTTTGTAGTTTCATGTCTAGTGATAGGAAGTTTTCTATCCGCTATTTCTTTCATTTTCTTTTCAATAGTAGGTAAATCTTCATCTGAGATTTTACTTTCTACTTTGAAGTCATAGTAAAAACCTTCTTTTACAACAGGTCCAACGAAGAATTTTGCTTCAGGGTAAAGTTCTTTGATAGCTTGAGCCATCATGTGAGCACAAGAGTGTCTTAAAATATCTAAAGATTCTTTTGAATCATCAGCCTTGATTTCTTCTCCTTGGATATCTAAAGCCAGAGCAGTTTGAAGATCATAAATTTGACCATCTTTTAATATACCAATAGGTTCCAATAAATTCCTTTTTTTCTTAATTATTTATTAAATTGTGATTATTTTACCTCAAAGTGACTTAAACTTAATGAGATATGCGTAAATTTGTGAAAATTTTGTTACAATTACTTATGATTTTAAACTTATCAAAAATAAAAACAGAAAGCTTATTGTTATTTTGCAGAGACTTGATTCTATCGTATAAAGATAAAGTAGATTTAGAAAATTCAGGTTTAGATAAAGATATTATTGAAAATTTTAATAATATTGGAATTGATATGCTAAAAGAAATTAAAAAGGTAACATATTCAGATGCTTATTATTTAAGCAATAGAAAAACTTCTAAAGTAAAAGCTATTTTAGAAGGATATAACTTTATTAATAAAGAAATTTCAACAAATCTAAAAGAAAACCAATCTTTTAATCCATCTATGTTGTACTTTTCTCTTTTAGCTCTTTGGTTTAAAGAGTTAAATAAAGAGTCACGATCAAAAGAGTATATATATTTTATTATATATCCATATTTTCACGCTTATGATAAATTGTTAGTTGAGATGAAAAATAAAGAGTTTAAAAAGTTAAATATTCAAATGATAGAACTAGCAGAAAAAGTAATATATAAATTTGACAAATACTCTTTTATTTAAAAGAGTATAAAAAGAGGAAAACCTCTTTTTATTTTTATATTAGAATCTATATCTCATATAAGCTCTAATATCTTGTGCGGATTCAACTGGACTTGATGAAGCTAATCCAGCTTTATAAGCTGCTTGTGCATCTGCAATAGATGTTGGTGTTCCATCTGCTCCAAAGAACGAGTTTGAACCTGTATAGTCATATTTCATATAAACATAACTAACTCCAAAACTTAATGCATCTGTTAATTTTTGATTTCTATAAACTTCCCATGCTTGACCACGAGTCGCTATTTTACTTCCTGCATATGTATCTTCACCATATGTCATAGATCTCCAGTATTTACTACCTTGATTCCATTCTAATCCAATTCTTGAATCATCAGGACTTATAGGACATGGCGCATTTACTCCTAACCATACTGATGTCCCAATTTCTGAATCAAGTGAACCTAACATTCCTCCTGAAATATTATTTGGATTAGTTTTACTCATTGCAAATGAAGCAAAAGCTGTTGTGTCATCTAAATAATCAGAAATACCATCTCCAATACCTTCTGTTTTAAATAGGATTGTTGCATAGTCAATATCTCCAACATCTTTGAATGCAGGTGTTGCCATTTGTAATTCATAAGCAGCAGTTGCATCTTGTGAGGCAGAATAATTTGCATATGCAGCACCAAAAGTGTTTAAAGAATTTTGATCAAAACCAATTAAATTCCATGCTCTTGCATAATTCATATGAACAGAATATTTGCCATCATCATAAGGAACTGCAATCACACCTAATAAATCAACATCTACATTTTTTGTGTCGTCTGATGCATAAGCAGTTCCTGACATATCAAATCTAGGAATAGCATTTGTTAAACCTCTACCTGCACATATTTTGAACCAAGAACCTCTAAATCCTGTAGTCAATTCTGTATCAAATCTAAATGAGAAACCATCAAACTCTACATCAACAACATGTGATAAAGGAGAGTTTTCTTTTTGGTCATTTCTGAGATTTATTGGTAATCCATCTGTTGAAGGTCGTCTACCAACTGAAGCAGTCCATGGAACATCTGTACCAAAGAAAGTATTATTTGAATATAACCAATAAGCTTCTTTTAGTTTAATTGTATTATCTGTTGCATTTTCATTTGTTACCCAATCAAAATCTGCATAACCTGGATTTGTATTTGATTGAGAGTGATCGGCAGTATCACCAAATGCTTTGTTATAAGATAATTTTCCATGAAATGATGAATTATCATCAGCTTTATATCCCATACCTAACCATAATCTATTTGTCATAAGTGCATTATTTTCAGCTTTTGAACCATCAGCACGTTTGTATTGAATATTGTCAACTTGTGTTCTAAAATCAACATCCCATTTTAGATTGTCATTACCACTTTGAATTTTTGCAGAAGTTGCTGTTTTTGAAACAGTGTCAAGTTTTTTTTCAATATTTTCAATTCTTTTTTCATCAACAACAGTTTGTTGAACTACAGGTTTTTGAGCTTCTTGCTCAGCTACTTTTTTTTCTAAAGCTTCAATTTGTACTTTCAAAGCTTGTATTTGATTTAACATCTCTTTGTTCATATCACTTGCGAATGATGTAACAGAAAATGCTGCAATTGCAGACAGCATTATTAGACTTTTTTTCATGTATTTCCCTTTTAGATTTTTATGTAACAACAAAATCGTTAAAAATTAAAGCATAAAAAAAGGGTGATATTACTCACCCTTTAACTTACTTAATCAACGATTCCAACTACTAACAAGATGGAACGTTACCAGAGTCATTTGCGAATTCAATAGTGAAATCGATAATGTGCTCTTGTAAAGAATCTTTAATATCACCAGCTTTTACATTTGGACAAATTTTAATAAGTTCTTCTTCAAATTTTCCAGACGCTTTTAACGCTTTCCATTCTTCTTGAGAATGTTTAGCTGCAAATTTTGCACCAGTCATACCACAAGGTTCTTTTAGTAATTTACTAAATAGTTTTTGACCTTTTACTGCATCTGCTGATAAAGTAGATGAAGCAATTCCTAAAGCTAGTGTACCAGCCATAATGATTTTTAATAATTTCATATTATTCTCCTAATGAAAAGTTCGCTATAATTATAACTAATATTTATAAAAAAGTACTTATAAAAAATTATAATAATAAAGAGAATCAAAATGAAGTATTTCCTATTAAAAGAGATAGTCGCATATCTATCAACAAATGTCCAGAATATAAAGATAATCAAGAGAATTGACAATAATATAATTATAATTGAATTTAATAATAAGAATACCTTATATTTTGATATGTCAAAAGGCAATAGTACTATATTTAAATGTGAAAAAAGCATATCTTCTAAAAAAGATTTTAATGCACCATTTGATATTGCACTTCAAAAAAGATTTATTAATTCAAAAATTGAAGATATCGAACTATATAATGATGATAAAATTATAAATATAAGAGTAAATTCTTCTTCATCATATAAAAAACTAACAACAATTTTACAATTAGAATTTACAGGAAAACATACAAATATAATTATATTAGATGAAAATAGAGTTATTTTAGAAGCTTTACGACATATAGATGAGTTCTCATCAAGTAGAGTTGTTAAAGTTGGAATAAAATTAGAAGAGATTCCTAAACAAAGCTTTATTCCAAAAATAGAAGAAGTTTCTAATATTGAAGAGTATTTATATGAAATTTATGAAGAAAAACAAATACAAAGTTTAGAAAATGTTAAAAAACAAAAAATCTCACAAATAGATAAGAAAGCTAAAAAACTAAAAAAAACAATTGATTCTTTACCAAAAAAAGAAGAACTAGAACTTGAATCAAATGAACTTTACGAAAAAGCAAACCTTATTTTGTCAAATCTTCATAATTTAAAGCCCTACCAAAAAAGTTTAAAAGTTTATAATTATGAGGGAGTAGAAGTTGAAATTGATTTAGAAGAAAAACCATCAGCTTCTAAATATTCAAACGAATTATTCAAAAAAGCAAAAAGAGCAAAACAAAAAGCACTAAATATTTCTCTAGAAAAAGATAACTTAGATGAAAAACTAGATTTCTTATTAAGATTAATGAATAATATAAAAAATGCAAATTCAATAGAAGAGTGTGATTTTTTATCTCCTAAAAAAGAAAAAAATCAAATAAAAACAAAAAAAGCACAAGCCTATGAGAGCTTTTATTTTGAAGGATTTAAAATAATGTTAGGAACAAGTGAAAGAGAAAATATATATCTTTTACAAAATTCAAAAGCAAGTGATTTTTGGTTTCATTTAAAAGATAGACCATCTTGCCATGTAATAGTACAAAATACTAAAAAAACAATTCCAGATAGTGTAATAGAACAAGCCGCAATATTATGCGCAAAGTTTTCAGTAGATTTTACAGGAAATATAGATGTAGATTTTACTCAAAGAAGAAATGTAAAAATACAATCAGGTGCCAATGTATTGTACAATCCTTATAGCACTATTGGTGTTAAGATTTAAAATAATATATAAATTATTAAGAAATTTTGAAATTTTTTAATAAAAATTAAAAAAAGAGTCATTTGAGAGTCATTTGAATTGTATAATTTTGCTGAAACAATATATTTATTAGGAGAATGAATGAAAAACATAAAAAAATTTGGTTTAAGTATTGCTTTGGCTTCAGTACTTTTTAGTGGTTGTGCAACAACTGAATTACAAACAAATGCAAAAATGACACAAAGTGTGTTTATTAATCCAGTTGCTAAAGATAAAAGATTAATATTTGTATCAAGTAGAAATACAAGTGGTCAACAAATAAATCTTGAAAAAACAATATTAAATGAATTAGAGACTAAAGGTTATACAGTAGTTGATGATCCAGAAATGGCTACATATGTTTTGATGATGAATATATTATATTGTGATAAAAAACAAGAAAATAATGCAGCAGCAGGAGCAGTTGGAGCTGGAGCTTTAGGTGCAGGAATTGGAGCTTATAATAATAATGGATTAGGTGCTAGTGCAGGAATAGGATTAGGTGCAGCATTAGTTGGAGGATTAATAGCAAAAGCTACTGAAGATACAATCTTTCAAATGCAAGTTGATATTGTAATCAGAGAAAAAGCAAAAGGAAAAGTTTATGCATCAAATACAACTGCAGCTGGACAAGCAAGTGTAAATGATTCACGAAAAGCTGGATTTATGAATGGATTTGCAGGACAAATTAAGAATGTAAATGCATCAGGACAATTAAATTCAAATATTGCGAATGCAAATTCACAACAATATGAAACAGACTATATTGAACATAAGACTATGTTATTTGCAGAAGCAACAAAAATGAACTTAACATTACCAGAAGCTACACCAATTTTAGAAAAACAAATATCTAGCCAAATTGCTGGATTATTCTAAAAAAATCTTTCTCAATTTATCCTACCTTTTTTTGGGTAGGATAGTACACCTATTAAAAAATAAATTTTCAAAATGATACTAAAACCAACCAAAAGCGAAATTTCAGTATAATTAAAAACTTTTAAATTCAAGGTTTAATATAATGACTACAATAATAAGAGAGAGTTCAACTCGTATAAAAACAGGAATCGTACTAATACTAGGTATGTTAATACTAGGTTACATAGATTCATATTTCCTATTTTGGCTAGTATTTGGAATTATGTTAATGATTTCAATTTCTGAATCAAAAAAACTTTTTGCTTTGAAAAGTGATAGTATTTATGTATATACATCACTTTTATGGCTTACTGCATATTTCTATCCAATGCCAGAAGATTTGATTTTTATTGTTGCAATTGGTTATGCATCGCAATTAGCATATAAGAAAACACTAAATCAAAAACTGTTTTTACCTCTTTTATATCCAACAGCGTCATTTTTATTTTTATTAACTTTATATAGTGAATATGGAGTTATGACTCTTTTATGGTTACTAATTATTGTAGCAAGTACTGATATTGGTGCATATTTCATAGGTAAGGGATTTGGGAAAACACAATTTTGTGAAACAAGTCCAAATAAAACTATAGAAGGAGTAATCGGTGGAGTTGCGTTTGCTGTAGTTTTAGGACCTATTTTTTCAATTCATGAGGTTGGAATAGTAGGTGCAATTGTAATTTCATCTATTGTATCATTTACTTCAGTTTTTGGAGATTTATTTGAATCTTACTTAAAAAGAGAAGCTGGAGTTAAAGATAGTGGAACACTCTTACCAGGACATGGTGGTGTTTTAGACAGAACAGATGGTTATTTATTTGGAGCTATAGTAATGTTAGTTCTACTTAGGATAATCATTTGATAATTCTTGGAAGTACAGGTTCTATTGGTGTAAATACATTAAATATTGCACGTAAATTTAATCTAAATGTTGAGGTATTAGTAGCTGGAAGAAATATACAGCTGCTAAATCAACAAATAAAAGAATTTAAACCTAAAATTGTTGTTATAGATAGCGCTGAAGATATACATCTAGTTTGTCATAACAATGTTTTATTCGGACAAGAAGCTATTTTACAAGCTATTGAAAAAAGCACTTCAAATACAGTTGTAAATGCACTTGTTGGATTTTTAGGTTTAAGACCCACTTTAAAAGCTATTGAATGTGGTAAAAAAATAGCTCTTGCAAATAAAGAATCTTTAGTAGTTGCTGGAAAGTTTATAGATCAAACAAACTTAAAACCAATAGATAGTGAACACTTTGGTCTTTGGTATTTGCTTCAAGATAAGAAGATTGATTCTATGATGGTAACAGCTAGTGGGGGTTCTTTTAGAGATTATCCTTTGGACAAATTAAAGAATGTATCTATAAAAGAAGCTCTTTCTCATCCAAATTGGTCAATGGGAAATAAAATTACAATAGATAGTGCAACAATGACTAATAAAATTTTTGAATTAATGGAAGCTGCTTGGCTTTTTGATATTAGAAAACTTGACGCTATTATTGAAACAAAATCATTGATTCATGCTTTTATAAATTTTGCTGATGGTAGTACAACCGCACATATTGCAAATGCATCTATGCAACTTCCTATTGCCTATGCAATTTTGGGAAAAGTTGATGAAGAGATTTTAAAACCAGTTGATTTGGTAGAAGTTGCATCTTTAGATTTTAGAAAAATTGAAACATCAAGATATCCAATTTGGGGAATTAAAGATGAAATACTAAATAATCTTGATTTAGGTGTAGTATTAAATGCAGCAAATGAGGTAGGTGTTGCCAAGTTTTTAAACTCAGAAATAGGATTTTTAGATGTATCTAAAATTTCTTTAAATGCAATAAATAAGTTTAATAATGTAAAAGTTAATAGCTTAGATGAAATTTTTGAGATAGATAAAGAAGTGAGAAAATACTGTGAGTCTTGATTTATTAATTCCTTTTGGAATACTTCTTATTATGGTTATATATTTGATTTATTCAAGAAATAGTTTCGAAAAAGATATAGGTTCATTATATGAAAAAAAATTTGATGAATGGAAAAAACATAGTACAATAGAAGTAGAAAAAACTTCACACAAGGAACTAGTTGGTTTAGTTTATAAAACTGATTATAAAGTATCTATTGAATTATTGGATGAAAATGTTCAATCAGCATTAACTAGAGGAAAGTTTGAAGTATCTAATATAAAGGATAAATAATGAAATATTTACTTTTATTAATAGCTTTTTTGTCATTTTTAGATGCAAGAATATACAGAGATAGTACAAGAGAAGTTGTTATTGATGATAGTTCTAAGCTTATGTGGCAAGATGATATCTCTGTTGTAAAAACTTTAAAAGATCATGATATTGCTGAAATATATTGTAAAAATTTACAATATATCGGTCAAAGTGATTGGCGTTTACCAAAAATTGAAGAGTATGAATTAATAGTTGATAAAAAAAATACAAAAAATTATATAAATAAAGCATTTAAATATAATGTTCCAGATGGATATTGGGCTTCAAAAGCTCATTGGAGAACTCTTTGGTTTTATGCTGATTATATGCATTTTATAAGTGGAACCCCATATTATGATAGCCGCCATAAAGAAAAATATATTAGATGTGTACGAAATTATTAATAAGGAAAAAAGTTTGAGTAAAAGGATTTTAATACTTCATGGATTAGGTGGAAGTGATTTTCCTCATTGGCAAGCACAACTTGCAAGCGATTTGATAAAAGAGAATTATGTAGTTTCTTTCCCATCTTTTCCTTCAAAAGATAATCCAAAACTACAAGAGTGGAAAGAGTTTTTAAAAAAAGAGTTGGCTCATTTTAAACCTGATATTGTAGTTTGTCACTCTTTAGCAAATGTATTATGGTTTCATACTTGTGATGAATTAGATATAAAGCTAGATAAACTTATGCTTGTTGCTCCAGTTTCAAGAAATAGAAGCATTGAAGAAGCAAAAACTTTCTATCCATATCCAATTGCATCAGATTTAAAAGCAAAAGAAGTGATAATGGCGGCATCGACAAATGATCCATATATGAGTATAGAAGAAGCAATTGAACTTCAAACAAAATTGAATATTGGTATGAAAATAATGGAAAATGCAGGGCATATAAATGCAGCTTCTGGATTTGGAAAACTAGATTGTGCCCTTGATTGGATAAAAAGAGTTGAAGAATGCCAAATTAACGAAGAGTCAAAATAGCATGAGTGAATCTTTGATTTTAAGTATAGAAAGCTCATGTGATGATAGTTCATTAGCTATTACAGATGTAGAAACAAATAAATTAGTTTATCATAAAAAAATATCTCAAGAACTTCAACATAGTGTTTATGGTGGAGTGGTTCCAGAACTAGCAGCAAGACTTCATATTGAAGCTTTACCTAAAATTCTTGAAGAGTGTAAAGAGTATTTCTCAAAACTAAAAGCAATAGCTGTTACAAATGCGCCTGGACTTTCTGTTACTCTAACTGAGGGTGTAACGATGGCAAAGGCATTAAGTATCTCTTTAAATCTTCCATTAATTGCTGTAAATCATTTAAAAGGTCATATCTATTCACTATTTATTGAAAAAGATGAAATTTTACCAATGACAGTTTTATTGGTTTCAGGTGGCCATACTCAAATCATTGAAGCAAATAGCCTAAACGACATGTGTGTAATTGCAAGTACTATGGATGATAGTTTTGGAGAGAGTTTTGATAAGGTTTCAAAAATGCTGGGACTTGGATATCCAGGTGGGCCAGTTGTTCAAGAGTATGGTTTAAAAGGTGATGAAAATAGATTTGATTTTCCAGTTCCATTAAAACAAAGTCCTAAAATTGAGTTTTCATATTCAGGACTAAAGAATGCAGTTAGACTCGAAGTTGAAAAATTAGAAAATCAAGAAGATGGAATAACACTACAAGATAAATATGATATTTGTGCTTCTTTTCAAAAAACAGCAGTTGCTCATATTATGCAAAAATTAAAAAAATTATTTAAACAAAATGCCCCTAAAAACTTCGCAATAGTTGGAGGAGCAAGTGCAAATATATATTTAAGAACTCAACTTGAAGATATGTGTGCTAAACATAAAACAAATTTATATCTAAGTGAATTAAAATACTGTTCTGATAATGCAGCAATGATAGGAAGAGTAGCAGTGGAACAATACAAACAAAATGATTTTATTTTAATAGATGAAATTGATGTACAATCAAGAATAAAGGAGTTAGTATGGGCTTAGCAGATAAGTTAGCTTTTTCAATGGGTGCAAAACTTGATGGTGATAGTTTTGATACAGTAAAAGAAGATAAAAAAAAATCAACAAACCAAGTAAAATCTTCAAATGAAATAATTCCAAAAAATCAACATCAATTAGTTTTTACCTTTGAAAAAAGAAAAGGAAAACCAGTTACTCTAGTAGGTAGATTTAATATCAAAGAAGATGAGAAAAAAGAAGTATTAAAACTTCTAAAGAAAAAACTAGCTTGTGGTGGAGCTATCAAAGAAGAGTGGATTGAGTTACAAGGTGATGTAAAAGAGAAGATAAAAACTGTTTTAGAAAGTGATGGTTGGAAATTTAGAAAATAAATAAAAGGATATACAATGCAAAAACTATTTGATGAAGTTAATTCTTTAGATAAGAGATGTTATGAGAAGTTTTTTTTAAGTGAAGATTTACTTATGGAACATGCAGCTTCAAATATGGCTTTGCATATAGAGGAAAAGTATCCTTCTTTACATACTATTTTAATCGTTTGTGGAAGTGGAAACAATGGCGCAGATGGAATTGCATTAGCAAGACTTCTTCATACAAAATTTAATATAAAACTTTTTTTAGCCTCAAATCCAAAATCTTCGATAGGGCAACTACAACTTAAAAGAGTAGAAGCTTTATCAATAGAGCTTGTAGATTCTCTTTCTCCTGCTGATATAGTTGTAGATTGTTTATTTGGAACAGGTTTAAATAAACCTTTAAATGAAGATTCAATAAATATAATAAATACCCTAAACACTTATGACTCAATAAAAATAGCCTGTGATATTCCAAGTGGGATAAATACTCTAGGGCAAGTTGAATCAATAGCTTTTGAAGCCGATACTACAATCACGATGGGTGCTTTAAAAACTTCTTTGTTTACAGATATGGCAAAAGATTATGTGGGAGAAATTCTTGTCGCTAATCTTGGAATACAAAGAAATCTTTATGAACTTGAATCAAATAAATATCTTTTAGATGAAAGTGATATGAAACTTCCTTTTAGAAATAAAAAAAATGCACATAAAGGAAGTTATGGTCACCTAAATGTAGTTGTAGGTTCTAAAAAAGGTGCGGGAATAATTGCTGCAAAAGCAGCATTTGGATTTGGAGCTGGACTTTTAAGTGTAATCTCTAATGAAGAACTAGATTTACCTTATCACATTATGCAAACTGATTATATAAGTGATAATTGCACTGCAATAGCTATTGGAATGGGCTTAGGAGAGCATAAAACAGAAGAAATCAGAAAAATACTAAACAATGATATTCCCAAAATCATAGATGCAGATTTATTTTATGATGAAGTGATTTGTGAATTTTTAGAAAAAGAAATAGTTTTAACTCCACATCCAAAAGAATTTTGTTCACTTTTAAAACTTTGCAAAATTGCAGATATAGATATTGTTGAATTACAAAATAATAGATTTAAATATGTAGAAGAATTTTCAAAAAAATATCCAAAAGTAGTACTTTTGTTAAAAGGTGCAAATGTAATCATTTCACAAAATGAAAAAATATATGTAAATAGTTTTGGAAGTGCTGTACTAAGTAAAGGTGGAAGTGGAGATGTATTAAGTGGTCTTGTTGGTGCTTTACTGGCTCAAAAATATAAACCATTAGACGCCACAATAAGTGCAAGTCTTGCGCATACTCTTGCAGCAAGAAAATACAGCAAAAATAATTATTCAATGATTCCATCTGATTTAGTTGAAGAAATAAGAAAATTATGAAAGCAATTATAATTCAAACAACCTGCTCTACAAAAGAAGAAGCAAAAAAAATAGCTGAGGTATTAATAAAAGAAAGATTGGCAGCTTGTGTACAATTAAGTGAAATTGAATCGCTATATGTATGGAATGAAAAATTTTGTTGTGATAATGAAACACTAATGAGTGTGAAAACTAGAAAAGAAAATTTTGAAAAAGTTAAAAGCAAAATTAAAGAATTACATAGTTATGATGTGCCTGAAATTATTCAAATAGATATTACAAATGCGAGTAAAAAATATTTAAAATTTATAGGAGATAGTACGAATGAATGATAAATTAATTGTTGGGAAATATGAATTTAATAGTAGATTAATAGTTGGATCTGGAAAATATGATAGTTTTCAAACTACAAAAGATGCAACTATTGCAAGTGGAAGTGAATTAATAACAGTTGCTATTAGAAGAGTAAATATTACAAATCCAAATGAAGAAAACTTGTTAGACTATTTTAAAGATACTAATATTAAATTATTACCAAATAGTGCAGGGTGCTTTACAGCTGAAGAAGCAATTACAACTTTTAGACTTATGAGAGAAGCAACAGGAATTGATATTATTAAACTAGAAGTAATTGGTGATGCGAAGAAAACTTTGTATCCAGATGTAATAGAAACAATAAAAGCTTGTGAAATTTTAAAAAAAGATGGTTTTACAATTATGGCATATACAAGTGATGATCCAATCATTGCAAAAAGACTAGAAGATGCAGGTGCTGATGCAATTATGCCTTTAGCTGCTCCAATTGGTTCAGGCTTAGGAATTCAAAATCCATATAATATTGCATTTATAAGAGATGCAGTAAAAGTTCCAGTACTAGTTGATGCAGGATTAGGATGTGCTTCTGATGCTTCTTATGCTATGGAATTAGGTGCAGATGGTATTTTAGCTAATACAGCAATAGCACAAGCTCAAAATCCAATGGCAATGGCAGAAGCATTTAAATATGCAACTATAGCTGGAAGATTAAGTTATAAAGCAGGGAGAATCCCTAAAAAACCCTATGCAACAGCTAGTTCTCCAATTGATGGGTTAATTCACTTTTAATATGAAATAGAAGGAATTTCAACAAATTTAGAAATTCCTTCAAAAAACACTTGACAAATTGTTTATAATTTATTATAATTCCGTCCACTTTTAGTGAAACTTCAAAAAATATTTTGTCGGGGCGTAGCGCAGTCTGGTTAGCGCACCTGGTTTGGGACCAGGGGGCCGGAGGTTCGAATCCTCTCGCCCCGACCACTTTATTTTTTAACCTGTGGTAGGTATAGCTCAGTCGGTTAGAGCATCTGGTTGTGGTTCAGAGGGTCGTGGGTTCGAGCCCCATTACTTACCCCATTTTTTTATTATTGTTGCTTCCATAGCTCAGCTGGATAGAGCAACGCCCTTCTAAGGCGTAGGCCGTACGTTCGAATCGTACTGGGAGTACCACTTTTTTTGGTTTAGATTACCAACTAGACATTTTTTCAAAAAAATTATTGCGGATGTGGTGAAATTGGTAGACACGCCAGACTTAGGATCTGGTGCCTCACGGTGTGGAAGTTCGAGTCTTCTCATCCGCACCACTATTGAGCGGGAGTAGCTCAGTTGGCTAGAGCTTCTGCCTTCCAAGCAGACTGTCGCGAGTTCGAGTCTCGTCTCCCGCTCCATTTAAAAGCCTTATGTGAAAAGTTTATGACTTTTTATATAAGGCTTTTTTTTGCTTTAACACTTTTAGATGCTTCCATAGCTCAGCTGGATAGAGCAACGCCCTTCTAAGGCGTAGGCCGTACGTTCGAATCGTACTGGGAGTACCATATAAAAAAGCTTTCATCTACTTGAACTTAGGTTCTTTTAGCTGAAAGCTTTTTTTTTGTATGCCCATTCAAAAGATAACTACAGATTAAATTGTAAAAAGATATTGATTTAATGGTATCCCACCAAGTTTGGCAAGATACTTATATTGTTTTGAATTGGCTATTAACTATCTAATAATAATTTATCATCATCAAGTTCTTCGCCATCTTTTCTAGCAAGTGCAAATAAGTTAAGTAAATCTTTAACTTCATAGTTTGATCGTTCTTTCCCTTCTAAATCAAAGATAATTTTACCTTCGTGTAGCATGATTGTACGAGAACCATAATCCAATGCTTGACGCATTGAGTGAGTTACCATCATAACAGTTAATGACTTTTCTTTAATAATTTGTGCAGAAATATCCATAATAAGAGCAGCTGTCTTAGGATCAAGGGCAGCTGTATGCTCATCTAAAAGTAAAATACTACTTGGTTGTAATGCAGACATTAATAAGGAAACAGATTGACGTTGTCCTCCAGATAAAAGTCCCATTTGAGAATTCAATCTATCTTCAAGACCAAGATTTAGTCTACTTAGCTGCTCTTGAAAGATTTTTCGTAATTGATTATTTAACGCTAAAGATAAAGAACCTTTTTGTCCACGTCCATATGCAAGTGCCATATTTTCTTCTACTGTTAAATCGCCACAAGTTCCTGCTAGTGGATCTTGAAATACACGCGCTATATCTTTTGTACGACCAGTTGCAGGTAAATTTGTTACCTCCCTATCATTAAAAAAGATATGTCCATGAGTTGTTTCAATATCACCTGCAATAGTATTAAGAAGAGTTGATTTTCCTGCCCCATTTGAGCCAATAACAGTAACAAATTGACCACTTGGAATAGTTAAATCAATTCCACGTAAAGCTAGTTTTTCTGTTGCTAAACCATGATTAAAGGTAACATGTAAATTTTCACATTTGATCATATTTCTTTTCCTTTTATTTTGGCTTTTTTAGCTTTCCATTCACTACGTAGTTTTGGGAAGATTAAAGATAATGTAACAAGAATTGCTGTAATTAGATTTAAATCAGAGGCTTGAAATCCTAGGAAATCTGAATTAAGTGCCATAGAAACTGCTAATCGGTATAAAATAGATCCAAGTATACAGCTCATTACAATAATTAATAGTGACCGGGTACCAAACAGAGATTCACCAATAATAACAGCAGCTAAACCAACGACAATTGTTCCTATTCCCATTGTTGAATCAGCAAAACCATTAGTTTGTGCAAATAAAGCACCTGCTAGTCCAACTAATCCATTAGATAAAGCAAGTCCTACATATACTTTTTCATTAACTACAATTCCATTTGCCTGAGCCATTCTTTTATTTGAACCTACCGCACGCATTGCTAAACCGTATTGAGTATATAAAAACCAAGCTACTAATAAACCAGCAGTTATGGCACAAAATCCAACAAATATAACCTTCATATACATAGCAGGAATCCCTAAACTCTCAAATGGAGTTAATACAGTTGGTTCCATAATTAACGCAACATTAGGCTTACCCATAACGCGAAGATTAATAGTATATAAAGCTGTCATAGTAAGAATACTAGCCAAAAGATGAAGAATATTAAAACGAAGATTTAACCAAGCTGTCACTAATCCAGCAGTTGCAGCAGCAAGTGTTCCAAATAATGTAGATAAATAAGGATTAAAACCAGTAACTATTAAGGTTGCTGTTACAGCAGCTCCCAGTGTAAAACTTCCATCGACTGTAAGATCAGGGAAGTCTAAAATACGAAATGTAAGATAAACCCCCATTGCAACTAAACCATAAATTAAACCTATTTCTAGTGTTCCTAAAAAAGCATAAAGTGACAATTTAACAACTTTTCTTATTCAATAATTTTAGTAGCACGAGTAATCACTGCTTCTGGAATTTTAATTCCCATTTTTTTAGCCATTTTTGGATTAACAAATAAATTAGTACCTTTAGCCATCTTAACATCAATAGAACCTGGTTTTTCCCCTTTTAAGATACGTACAACAATATCTCCAGTTTGACGACCTAAATCAAAATAATCATAACCAACAGCAGCAACTGCTCCACGTGCAACAGTATCTGTATCTCCAGCAAAAACTGGAATTTGTGCATCTATACCAACTTTTACAACTGATTCAACAGCTGAAATAATAGTATTATCAATTGGGCAGTATATAGCATCAACTTTACCAATTAATTGTTTAGCTGCAATCATAACGTCAGATGATTTTGGAGCTGCAGATTCTACAATTTTTATTCCCATTTTTTCAGCTTCTACTTTAATAGCAGCAAGCATTGAAACTGAGTTTGTTTCACCTGGATTATATGGAATTCCTAGAGCTTTTAAATTTGGAACAAATTCTTTAATTAACTCAAGATGCTCTTTAACATTTGCCATATCTGATAATCCAGTAACATTCCCTCCTGGATTTTCAAGAGTAGGTACAAGTTTCGCAGCAATTGGATCTGTTACAGCTGAAAATACAACAGGAATTGAATTACTAGTTGAAACTGTAGCTTGTGCAGATGGTGTTGCAATTGCAACAATTATATCTGGATTATCACCTACCATTTTACGTGCAATTTGTGCTGCAATCTCTGGTTTTCCTTGAGCACTTTCGTATGTGAATTTCAGATTATCTCCAGTGTATCCATTATCATTTAGTGTTTGCTTGATTCCATCTCTTACAGCATCTAGTGCTGGATGTTCTACTATTGCAGTTGTTGCAACATAAGCAGGTTTAGCTTGAAGTGCAGAACTTATCATTAGTGTTGATATAATTGCACTTTTAAAAATTGAACTTAATTTCATATTGATTCCCTTAGAATAGATTTATTGTTTGTTATAAGTTATAAAAATAATTGTATATTTTTATAACTAAATGGTTACTGAATTATCGGTGATAAAGCATATAGATATTAATTAACTAATTAAAGAAAAAGCTTATTTAATACAAAGGTAAATCTTAGATATAATCTCAAAATGAAAAAAATATTAGTAATAGGTTATGTTTGGCCAGAACCAAACTCATCAGCAGCAGGTTCTCATATTATGTCAATAATGAGACTTTTTTTAAGCCAAAACTGGAAAGTTGAATTTTCTACTCCCTGTGCATTATCAGAACATATGATAGATTTAGAAAAAGAAGGTATTTCATCTAAATCAATAGAATTAAATTCTGATAGTTTTGATGAATATATAAAACAGTTTAATCCAAATATTGTAATGTTTGATAGATTTATGATGGAAGAACAGTTTGGATGGAGAGTTGAGAAAAATTGCCCTGATGCTTTAAAAATACTTGACACAGAAGATTTACAATGTTTACGAAATGCAAGACATCAAGCTTTAAAAGAAAATAGAGAAATGAATAAATCAGATCTATTTTCTGATTTAGCAAAACGAGAAATAGCTGCAATTTTACGTTGTGATATCTCTTTGATAATTTCATCTTATGAAATGACTCTTTTAGAAAAAACTTTCAAAATAGATAAATCACTATTATTTCATTTGCCTTTTATGGTAAATATAGATGATTGTGTGAAATCAACAAAGAGTTTTGAACAAAGAGAGCATTTTATGACAATTGGAAATTTTCGTCATGCACCAAACTGGGATGTAGTTTTATATCTACAAAAAATCTGGCCACTTATTAGAAAAGAACTTCCAAAAGTAGAATTACATATATATGGCTCATATCCACCTCCAAAAGCAACAGCATTAAATAACCCAAAAACAGGCTTTTTAATAAAAGGATGGGCAGCAAATGCTCAAGATGTAATGGAGCAGTCAAAACTTTGTTTAGCACCTATTCGATTTGGAGCAGGGATAAAAGGAAAGTTACTAGATGCCATGATTACACAAACTCCAAGCATTACAACTACTCTTGGAAGTGAAGGTATGTATGATAGTGAACAATGGCCAGGAATTATAACTGATGATATGCAAGAGTTTGTAAATAGTGCTATTTTATTATATAAAGATGAAAACTTATGGTTTGAAAAACAGAAACATTGCCTGAAACTATTAAAATCAAAATATGATAGTAATATTTTAGAAAAAGCTTTAATAGAAAAGATATTAGAAGTATCTAAAAATTTAAATGAACATAGAATGAATAATTTTACAGGTTCAATGCTAAAACATCACACAATGGCAAGTACAAAATATATGTCTCAATGGATTAGCGTAAAAAATGCTAATAATTTAGCCAAAAATGGACTTGTAAAATAGAAACAGGATAATAAGTAACATTATAAAAAGCATGAAACCAATAAAAACCCAATAAAAAATAAGTAAAAGAGGAATAAAAGCATAAAAAAACGATAAATTGTAAAATTTGTACAAAAAGCTCTTGACAAAGGCAGAAGAATCTATTATAATTCCCGTCCAATTTGACTGGAACGCATCAAACGGAAGAGTGATGGTGACGTGCTTGATTGAGTTAGGATGATCTTTAAAATAAATTATAACGTTTATGAAGTAATCTTTGTAAACCGAATATGTAATTCTTGTTGTTTAAAT
>NZ_JBEVTN010000029.1:0-4804 GCF_040884245.1 Arcobacter sp. s6
AAGTCCCGTTCCATTTTGACTGTAGTCATCTTTTTTTATTTGCTCAAAGGGTTTGAATATTTTTTTGAGATTATATTTATCTATTCCAATTCCTGTATCTTTTACTTCAAAAAATAGCTTTCCACTTTGCTCGTAAATGTTTAAAGAAATATCACCTTTTTTTGTAAATTTCAATGAATTTCCTAGTAGATTTATAAGAATTTGTTTTAATCTTTGTTCATCTGCTTTTATAATATTTGGAATATTTGCATTTACATTTAAATTAAACTTCAAATCTTTTGATTCACATCTAAAAGCAAACATTGATTCTATATCTTTTATTAGTTCATAAAATTCAAAAGTTTTAGGAACTAATTCTATTTTTCCAGCCTCAATTTTTGAAAGTTCTAGTATTTCATTTATGATATTTAAAAGATGATTTCCACTTCTATTTATAACTTCAAGATTTTTCTTTTCTTGTTCATTTATATTTGAAGATTTTTTAAGCAGATTTGCAAATCCTAAAATTGCGTTTAATGGGGTTCTTAGTTCATGACTCATACGAGCTAGAAAAATTGATTTTGCTTTATTTGCACTAGTGGCTTCTTCCATTGAAACTTTGATTTGTTGCTCACTTGAAATTAACTTCTGTGTATTATCTTTGAAAATTTGAACAGCTCCAATCATATCTCCTAGCTCATCTTCATATTTGTTACTTTCTAACTCTACACTCATATCATTTGATGAAAGTTTTAGCATCACACTTCTTAAAAACTCTATAGGATAAACAATTCTAAATAGAATGATGAAAAATGACATTAAGAAAAAAACTACAGAAAATAAAACCACAACATTTACATAAAATTCTTGCTCTTTTACCATAGCTCTTGCTTCATCAACTTTCTGTTTTGTTCTACTTTCAAAAGCTTTATAAAAGTTATCAAGAGGTTCCATAATTCTTTTTTTTGCTTCATGATATTCATCAGAATGCATAAGTTCTCTTGCAAATTTAAAATCAGGTTTTCCTCTTACTGTATAGTTTCCATCTTTATCTTGAAAGATTCCTTTTACTGCATTCATAGCTTTATGCTCAAGGTTTGTTAATTCATCTGATTCTTTTTTAGATTTGAATAATAAATTTAACTCAGAGTCTGTAAAGTTAGCTTTTTCCATAAGCTCTTTTATTGATATTTGCTCCCCATCTAAAACAGGTTCTTCATCACCTAAAGTATAAAAATCCCAGAAAATTCCATTGTATCTTGAAGGCCTTTGTTTTTCACCATTTCTTATATCAAAGACAGTTTTAAATTGTTTTTCAAATTTTGAATTTCCTGTTATTACATAAGTTCTAGCCATTCTAGTCAAATCATCACTACTTTGTCTTAACTCTTGTGCAAGAACAAGTGATTTATACTGCATTTTATATGCATCTTCTAGTTGAATAGTAGCTTTTTGGTATTTATTTACAATTACTGCTACAAAAATAAATGAAACTGTATTTAAAATAAACAACAACATAAAAAGTCTTTTTAAATTCACGTATAAACCTCATTTTAGTTTTACTTTCTTTATTCTATAATCTTAACAAAAAGTAAAATAAAAAAAGTAGCTTAATGGATAAAAAATATACAGTATTAATAATTGATGATAAGAAAGAAAATTTAAAATATCTTAATGAGATTTTGAAAGAAGAAAATTATAATATAAAAGCTTCAACAAATGCAATATTTGCAATTAACTCTTCAAAAATAAATCCACCTCAGCTAATTCTTCTTGATATAAAAATGCCCGATTTAAATGGTTTTGAAGTATGTAACTTACTTAAAAAAGAGGATAATCTAAAAGAAGTACCTATTATTTTTATATCTGCATTAGATGATCTTGAAAGTAAAGTAAAAGCTTTAAATATTGGTGGAGTTGATTATATTACGAAACCTTTTGAAAAAGAAGAAGTAAAAGCTAGAATTAAAACTCAACTAAAACTTTTTGAAAGTAAGCAAACTATCTCAAAACTTTTGGAGCAACAAGATTTTTTTCTAAAAAAAATCATCCATGAAATGAATACTCCACTTAGCATTATTTCTTTAAATGTTGATAATTTAGAATCTCTTTTAGGACCAAAAGAACAGTTTGAGACAATAAAAGCTTCTAGTAAATCTTTATCTTCAATTTACAATGATTTATACTATTTAAGTAAAAAAGAAAAGAGAGTATCAGAACCTATAAATATAAATCTAGTGAGATTTTTATCTTCAAGAATAGCTTTTTTTGATGAAATGGCAAATGTAAAAAATATAGATATATCATTAGATATACATAATGAGTTTAATATTTTTTTAGATTCTTATGAATTAGAAAGAGTAATAGATAATACCCTCTCAAATGCAATTAAATATGGATTTGAAGATTCAAATATAGATATTATTTTAGATATACAAGAAGATATTTATAGACTTGAAATAAAAAATGAAGGAACACAAATAGCAAATACAAAAACAATTTTTGATGCATATTATCAACAAAAAGAAAAAAATATAGGTTTTGGTTTAGGTTTAAGTATAGTAAAAGATATTTGCTCTAAATATGAAATAAATATAAATGTAACTTCAGTAGATAATAAAACTTCATTTTCTTATATATTTCCAGAAAACTTAATAATCAAAGAAGAAATATTATGAAAATATTTTTACTTGAAGATGATTTTGCTTTAAATAAAATAGTAAAACTCTCTTTACAAAATAGAGGTTTTTTTGTAGATAGTTTTACAGATGGTTATAAAGCTATAGAAGTAATAATCAATAGTAAATATGATTTATATATTTTAGACTTAAATGTTCTAGGATTTGATGGACATAAGGTTTTGGAGTTTATTAGAAAAGATGATTTAAATGTTCCTATTATTATGATAAGTGCTGAAATTGACATAGAAAATATAAAAAAATCCTATGCTCTTGGATGTAATGATTATATAAAAAAACCCTTTGATTTTGAAGAATTATTTTTACGAATTCAATACCATCTAAGTCATATAAAAAAAGATGAAAACAATGATTTACTTGTGGATTTAGGATATGACTTTTTCTTTAATACAATTGAACAAACTTTACATAAATCAAAACATGAAATAGAACTAACAAGTAAAGAAAAACTACTTTTAAGTCTACTTGTAAAAAATATAAATAGTACAGTTACAAATGAAATGATTCATGAATATGTATGGGATAGTAAAGAAATGGAAGCTGTAAGTATGAGAACAATTATTCATAAACTAAAGAAAAAATTAAAGAATGGAATGATTATAAACCTAAGAGGAATTGGCTATAAATTAATTAGATAATTTGACTTAACTAATGGGAAAAGCTTAAAAGCTTTCCCACTCATCATTTGAAACTTGAGATTTAACGGTCTCTTTACAGGAGCTGTTGTTGTTATAGGTTTTGGTGATTTTGCAGGTGCAATTTCTTTTTTCGTCTCTTTTTGATGTTGATTAGCTTTCATACTTTTTGCTTTTACTTCATTTTTTCCAGCAAATTCTTTCGTATTTGCATCACTTACAATTAGTTTTGCGATTTCATCTGTTAATACTGCAATATCATGTGTTTGAGATGAAACTGCTGCATTTTTTTGTGTTTGTTGGTCTAATTGATTTACAGCATCATTTATTTGTTCTATTCCTGATAATTGTTCTTTACTTGACATTTCTATATCTTGGATTAAATTGATTGTTTGTGAGATATTTTCATTTAGTTCTTTATATCCACTAATCATATTATTAGCTATATCTTTCCCTTGATTTGCTTTTTTAGTTGCGTTTTCTACTATTGCTTTTATCTCACGTGCAGCTTCTGCACTTCTTGAAGCTAGGTTTCGCACTTCAGCTGCAACTACTGCAAATCCTCGTCCTGCTTCTCCAGCAGTTGCAGCTTCTACAGCTGCATTTAATGAAAGAATATTTGTTTGAAATGCAATTTGATCAATTACTGTGATTGATTCATTTATCAGATTAACTTGTGCATTTATTTCATCCATTGATTGAGTTGTTTGGTTTGCTAATTTTTCACCTTCTGAAGCTGCTTTTGTTACGCCATTTGAGAAAGTAGCCATTTTTGCTATATTTTGAGTATTATTTCTTATATTTGATGTTATTTCTTCTATAGCTGCTGCTGTTTCTTCTAAGCTCGATGCCGCTTCATTTGAACTGATATTTAATTTCTCAACATTTACTAATAATATATCTGAACTCTCATCTAATGTTAAACCATTTATTTTATTTTCTATTAACATTCCTGTAATTGAATCACCTAAAGTATTTACACCATTTGCTAATTTTAGAAGTTGTTCAGTTAAACCTTTTTGATCAATTTTATTCAAATATTTATAGTTACTATATTGCTCTAATATATTAAGAACATTATTTATATTTTTTTCTAAATTTGAAGCCATATTATTTAATACATCTTTTAATTGCATTAAAGATGGATTTGAAACATTCATATTTAATCTTTGACTTAAATCACCTTTTTCAAACTTAGCTAAAACTGCAATTGTTTCATCTATAACTTTTCTATCATCTTCAATACTTCTTTCAGTTTTTTTGATGTTATCATTTACAACTTTTGCCATCATTCCAAATTCATCTTTAGTATCAAGCTCAATTAATTTAACACTTGCAGATTCTCTATTTAAATATGCAAAAAAGCTAATCAATCCTTCTTGTACATTTTTTAAAGAACTAGTTATTGATTTAGTAACTCAACTTTCGCACATAAAAAAATCATCAATTTCTTATGTATAAAAGCTTTATAAAGCCCATAAATAGACACTT
>NZ_JBEVTN010000030.1:0-3446 GCF_040884245.1 Arcobacter sp. s6
TATGGAAATAAACTTAATTTCAGAATCAGTAAAGTTCATGTTCTTAGGGATGGGTGTAGTATTTGCCTTCCTAACAATAATGATATTTGTACTAAAAGCACAAGGTGCATTATTAACAAAATATTTTCCAGAAGAAAATAAAGTAGTAAGTAGCACACCAAAAAGTACAACTGAGAAAATAGATAACGCAAAAATGGCAGCAATAATTGCAGCTGTGCAACATCATAAAAATCTAAAGGGTTAAAATATATGTCTAAAAAATATATAGATATCATGGACACAACTTTCAGAGATGGATTTCAATCTGTCTTTGGAGGAAGAGTTTTAATGAATGATTTCTTTCCAGCTGTTGAAGCTGCAAAAGAAGCCGGAATAACTCACTTTGAGTTTGGTGGAGGAGCTAGGTTCCAATCATTGTTCTTCTACTTGCAAGAAAATGCATTTGAAATGATGGATAAATTTAGGGAAATAGTAGGCCCTGATGCAAACTTACAAACTTTAGCTCGTGGTATTAACACTGTAATGTTAGATACAGGATCTAGAGAATTAATCGACTTACATGCTAAAATGTTTGCCAAACATGGTACAACAACAATCAGAAACTTTGATGCTTTAAATGATGTTCAAAACCTTGAATATAGTGCTGAATGTATTAAAAAGTATGGTTTAAACCATGAAGTTGTAATAACACTAATGGATTTACCTCCAGGATGTTTTGGTGCTCATGATGTGCCTTTTTATGAAAAGACTCTAAGACAAATTCTTGATAGTGGTCTTCCTTTTGATTCTATCTGTTTTAAAGATGCTTCTGGGACTTCGTCTCCACAAAAAATCTATGAAACAATTGCAATGGCTAGAAATTTAGTTGGATATGATACTCATATTAGACTTCATACCCATGAAACAGCTGGTGTTTCAGTTGCTTGTTACTTAGCTGCACTTGATGCAGGTGCTAATGGTATAGATTTAGCTGCCTCTCCTGTTTCGGGTGGAACTTCTCAACCTGATATCCTAACTATGTTACATGCTGTAAAAGGTAAAAACTATGATTTAGGTGGTTTAGAAATTGATAAAATTCTGAAATACCAAGATACCTTAGGTAAATGTTTAAAAGATTACTTTATTCCCCCTGAAGCTACTCAAGTATCTCCTTTAATTCCTTTCTCTCCAATGCCAGGTGGAGCTTTAACTGCTAATACTCAAATGATGAGAGATAATGGAACTTTAGATAAATTCCCTGAAGTTATTAAAGCTATGAGAGAAGTTGTTGAAAGGGGTGGATATGGTACATCAGTAACTCCAGTTTCTCAATTTTATTGGCAACAAGCATACGCAAATGTAATGTTTGGTCCTTGGAAACAAATAGCTCCTGGTTATGGAAAAATGGTTTTAGGTTACTTTGGTAGAACTCCAGTTGCACCAGATCCAGAAATTGTAGCACTTGCAGCAGAAAAATTAAAATTAGATCCAACTAGTGAAAATCCTTTAGATATTGCAGATCGTGATGAAAAGAAAAAAATCTCTGTTTGGAAACAAAGATTGGAAATAGAAGGTATTGAAGCTAGTGATGAAAATATCTTTATTGCAGCTGCTTGTGATGAAAAAGGGATAGCTTTCTTAAAAGGTGAATCACCTTTAAATGTTAGAAAAAATGATAATGTTTGTGATAATGATAAAGATTGTAAATTAGGAGAAAAAGATATGGCAAATGCAAGTGGAAACTATACTGTAATAGTTGATGGTCAAAAATTTAATGTAACAATAGCAGAAGGTAGTGATGCTAATATTCAAGTAACTCCCGTTTCTAATATAACAGCTCCTGTAAGTGCTGCACCAGTTGCTGCTCCTGTAGCTTCAACTCCAGCTTCTTCTGCAGGTGGAACTGAAGTACCAGCTGCTGTTAATGGTGCTGTTTGGAAAATATTAGTAAAAGAAGGTGATTATGTTGAAGCTGATCAACAAATTATGATTCTTGAAGCTATGAAAATGGAAATAGATATTAATGCTCCAGTTGCTGGAAAAATTACTAAAATATTAGTAAATAATACACAAACTGTTGAAGAGGGACAAACATTAGCCATTATTGGTTAGTGTTTGAAAGTATAAATGAAAAAAAGTATATTAATTTCTTTTCTTCTTATCTTTAGTTTTTTTACAATAAATGTCTTTGCTTCACCAAGTGTAGATGTTGTAGAAACAACTACTGAGAAACAACCATACCACTCAAAAACAATGGGTGAATTAATTGACTCATTTTATGATACAACAGGTATTAAAGCATTGCTTCAACCACATGAAGGTGTAAAAGATTCACATGGTTTAGAAATGTCTTTCTTTGCACAAAGTGGAGGAAGAATTATAATGATTCTTATTTGTTTTTTATTGTTTTATTTAGCAATTAAAAAAGGATTTGAACCATTACTATTAATTCCTATTGGATTTGGTGGATTGTTAGCAAATATACCAATTGCTAATATGGCAGGACCTGATGGAATGTTAGGAATTATTTATAGTATGGGTATTACTAATCAATTTTTTCCATTATTAATCTTTATGGGTGTAGGAGCTATGACAGACTTTGGTCCATTATTAGCTAATCCAAAAACTGCACTTTTAGGTGGTGCTGCTCAATTTGGTATCTTTGGATCTTTAGTTGGTGCTGTTGTACTTTCTCAATATTTCCCAGGAATCAATTTTACACTAGAACAAGCTGCTGCTATTTCTATTATTGGAGGAGCTGATGGACCTACGTCTATTTTTATAGCTTCAAGATTAGCACCTGAATTGTTAGGAGCAATTGCTGTTGCTGCTTATTCTTATATGGCATTAGTACCAATTATACAACCGCCAATTATGAGAGCATTAACAACAATGAATGAAAGAAAAATTAAGATGCCAGCATCAAGAAAGGTGTCAAAACTAGAAAAAATTGTATTTCCTTTAGTTGTATTAACATTAACAATTTTAATACTTCCAGATGCGGCACCATTAATTGGAGCATTATGTTTTGGAAATTTTGCAAAAGAATCAGGAGTTGTTGATAGACTTTCTGATACAATGCAAAATGCATTAATCAATATTGTAACTATCTTTCTAGGATTAGGTGTTGGTTCAAAACTAGCATCAGAGCAATTCTTAGTAGCAGAGACAATGGGAATTATGATAATAGGTCTTTTAGCATTTGCAGCAGGTACAGCTATGGGTGTAATAATGGCTAAATTAATGAATTTAGTAAGTTCAAAAGATAATCAGATAAATCCTTTGATTGGAGCAGCAGGAGTATCAGCTGTGCCAATGGCGGCAAGGGTAGTAAGTAAAGAAGGTCAACTTTATGACAAATCGAACATTTTATTAATGCATGCGATGGGTCCTAATGTAGCTGGTGTTATTGGTTCAGCAGTCGCTGCTGGTGTACTTTTATCGATATTTAAATAAAAAAATTAACA
>NZ_JBEVTN010000003.1:0-184370 GCF_040884245.1 Arcobacter sp. s6
ATTTAAACAACAAGAATTACATATTCGGTTTACAAAGATTACTTCATAAACGTTATAATTTATTTTAAAGATCATCCAGCTTCGAATGTCACGCTTCTCATCAACCTTTTAGTTGGTGACGCTTCAGTCAAATTGGACGGGAATTATAATAGATTCTTCTGCCTTTGTCAAGAGCTTACAGCTGAAATTTGGCTTAAATTTCTGGATTCTTCTCCCTCCCTCTTCTTTTACTCTATTTTTATTGGGTTTATACTTTTATTTTGTATTTTTTTGTTACTTTTTTATACTCTTTAATTTTTTTAGTTATTTTTTATTTGATTATTATATCCTGTGAACGGATAAATTATGATTTCTTTTGTATCTTTATTCTTTGATATGAATTTTATAGTACATGGCTCAGTAATTTCATATTCTTCACTCTCGTTATCAAATGCTGATAATTTAGAATAAATTTTTCCATCACTTCCAAACGAAAGTTGTCCTAATGTTGTTGTATCATTACAAGATATATTTACATCTTCTACATCATATTGCTGAGTAAGTAATACATATTTACTATTTTGCTCATTTTCATTACATGTATTAAAACTATAAATATTTTTATTTGTTAGTGGATCTTTTAAACTATCCTGGGCACTTGGATGTCCTGATTTGTTTCTATCTGTATACATAGTATAATAAATACCACCCACACTTTTTCTACAATTAAAAAACTTTATTGTCCATCTTTGCTTATGCCATAAGGGATCTGTAGAATCATATTTATCATCTATTAGAGCTTTAAATCTTAAGTGAGTTATATAAAGAGACATTTTACTTGTTAATTCTTCTAGATTATCAATTTTTGTTTTGGGAATAAAAGCTGTATATAAAAACCCAAGCAAAGTAATTACTAATATAATTTCTAAGATTGAGAACGATTTTTTCATTGATTTATTTTTTTCACATAAACGTCTAGTAATTCTTTATTATAATATCTAATAACAATTTTTTCATCATAGTTATAATATGGACGAGTTGATATAAAATATTTTTCACCTTCAGTAATATTATAAAATTTTAATCTTAATTGTAATTCTTTATCTAAACAAGTAATTTCATTTATATCTCTTTTTCTTAACTCTTCAGATAACTCTTTTGCAAAATGATATTGATACACAAAATGTTTTGTAGGATTTCCTAATACTAAATATAAAGGTTTATTAATAAAAGTTAAAACAACATTTATTATAAGCATTAATAGTATTAATATTGCAGCTATGTTATAAGGTTGTCTAAATTCTTTTAATCTAACTCGATATGAGTGAAAAAATGTTTTTAGCATAAAAGGTAATGCAATTACAACATATGGACCAAAATCTTCAATAAATATTCTTTGTCTAAAAGAAAATATTATAGATAAAATCATAGCTGTTATTGATATATACCAAGTTAATGTTCTTTCATCTTTTATCCCTGCTCTATATAATGAATAAATAAAATAAATAAATAATAAAGGAGAAAAAACAGTTGCATAAATAGCAAAGGTATCAACTAAAAAACCTCTAGGTTTACCCTCTGTAGCAAATCCATATATATACATTGATAAGACAAAAAATATCATAGAAAAATACATTAGTTTTTTATCTTGGTTTTTAAAAGAGTAAAAAAATAATGCTAGATATAAAATAGCAAATGAATTATCTACAAATAAAAAGAATATCAATAGCATATAAGAATGCTTAGAGTTTTTTTCATATAAATATAAATATAAGAGAGTAAAAAATATTACCATTATTGCACTATTTACTAATAAAGATGCACTTATAACTCCAGGCAAAATCATAAATATACAAATAGCTATGAATCTATCTTTTTCATATCTAAAATAGTTTTCTGTTAATCTATACATCAAAAGTACACTAAGGGTATAAAAGGTAATAAAAGGCAATCGTAAGGCTATATCATTTTGTCCAAAAAATGCGATTGATAGTTTTGATATTATTGATAAAACAGAATTGTTTACAAATACATTTAATGCTTCTTTATAAGAAATACTAAGAGAACTATCTGCTTTGAATAATAAAATAAGTACTATTGTAAATAAAGATATATAGAAATAGTAGTTATATTTATTATTTGTTGTAATCATTTTATAATTTTAAAAAGTTGTCTAATATTTTAAATCCATGCTCACTCATTATTGATTCAGGGTGAAATTGAACACCATAGATTTTTTTATCTTTAATTTCTAAAGACATAATTTCATTATCATCATCACTATATGAAGTAACTATTATGTTTTCAGGTAAATTATCTTTTTCAACTATTAATGAATGATATCTTGTTTGTGTAAACTCTTTTGGTAAACCTTCAAAAATTTTTGTATCTTTTACTACTTTTATTAAAGAAGTTTTTCCATGCATCATATTTTTAGCACGAACTACATTACCACCAAAAACTTGACCTATGGCTTGATGACCTAAACATATTCCAAAAATCGGTTTCTTATCTGCAAAATATTTTATAACATCTAAACAAACACCTGCATCATCGGGAGTTGCTGGACCTGGAGATATAATAATTTTATCTGGATTTAAAGCTTCAATTTCTTTTAGTGTTAATTCATCATTTCTAATTATTTTTAAATCAGCTCCTAATTCTAAACAATATTGAACTATATTGTAAGTAAATGAGTCGTAATTATCAATCATTAATATCATATTATAGTATTCCCTCTTTTTTTCTTGCGCCATTATAACAATAATAAAATTTGTTTATGTTAAAAATAACTGTTTTTATTTTATGATAATCATTCTTAGTATTAAGACTAATCAAAGTTTTAAAAGTATATTATTTCGATAACAATTATTAATATAATAAAAAAAGGAAAATTATGATAAAAAAATTAGCTTTAGGTACTATATTATTAGCAAGCTCGTTATTTGCTACAACAGAGGTAAATGTTTATTCTCATAGACATTATGATTCAGATAAAATATTATTCAAAAAGTTTGAAGAAACAACAGGAATAAAAGTAAATGTTGTTACAGCAAAAGCAGAAGAACTTGTATCAAAATTAGCAATCGAAGGTGAAAATACACCTGCTGATGTTTTAATTACGGCAGATATTGGAAATCTTTATGAAGCAAAAACTAGAAGTTTATTACAAGCTATTGATTCATCTACTTTAAATACAAATATTCCATCTCATTTAAGAGATGCTGATAAAGAGTGGTTTGCTCTTACAAAAAGAGCAAGAATTTTTGTATATAATCCAGATAAAATTAAAGAAAGTGATTTAAGTGACTATTTAAGCTTAACTAATACTAATTTAAAAGGTAAAATCATTACAAGATCATCAACAAATGCATATAATAAAGCATTATTAGCCTCTATTATTGCTAATCATGGTGAGGCAAAAGCTTTAGAATTTACAAAAGGCTTAGTAGCGAATTTTGCAAGAGAACCAAAAGGTAGTGATAGAGATCAAATAAGAGCAGTAGCAGCAGGAGATGGAGATTTAGCTATTGTAAATACTTATTACTTAGGTGTTATGTTAAATGGTAAAGATCAAAAAGATATTGATATTGCAAAAAGCGTAAAAATCTTTTTTCCAGCACAAGAAACAACAGGAACACATATAAATATTTCAGGAGCTGGAGTAACAAAATTTGCTAAAAATAAGGAAAATGCTGTTAAACTTATTGAATTTTTAAGCTCAAGTGAAGCACAAGCAACATTTGCTGAAGGAAATCATGAGTATCCTGTAAATCCAAATGTAAAACCATCTGCAACAGTTGCATCATGGGGAACATTTAAAGAAGATACAATTGAATTAACAAAAATTGGTGAAAATACTAAAAAAGCAGTTGATATAGCAACTCAAGGAAATTGGAAATAAACAGATTAAAGTACTACTTAGCCCCTTTTGCGGGCTTAAGTATCTCATTACCTATACTATCTTTAATAGTTTACTTCTTAATTGAAGGAAGCTTTGATTTTAACTTCTTAAAAAGTAGTGTATTAACTGAATATACAATAAATACTGCCTTATTAGTTTTTGGAACTTTTACTTTTGTAATTGTTTTGGGAACTATTACTTCTTATTTAAGTGCAAGATTTGAATACTTTGGTCATAAATTTTTTGCAATAACCTTTGTTTTACCACTTGCTTTTCCTGCTTATATTTTAGGTTATACATATGTTGGTTTTTTTGAATATAGGGGAATTTTGTCAGATATAGTATCAGATGCTAGTGTTAGATTTGATATTTTGAATATGTATGGTGCAATTTTTATTTTTGCTATTGCAATGTTTCCTTATGTTTATATTCTAGCTAGAGTATCTTTTGGCTCTATTTCTTCCACTGTTTGTGAATTAGTTTCCTTACAACAAATAAGTCCTATAAAAGCATTTTTCAAAGTATATCTACCCCTAGCATATCCTGCTATTTTTGCAGGAAGTATTTTGGCTGTTATGGAAACAATTAGTGATTATGGAACTGTTTTGTATTTTGGAATAGAAACTTTTAGTGTAGGAATTTTTAAAAGTTGGTTTGGATATGGGGACTTAGCACAAGCAATTAATGTAGCTATTGTTTTACTAGTTTTTGTCTTTGGTATTTTATGGACTGAAGCATTAATTAGAAAGAAATATAGATTTGTTAGTGCAACACATAGTGCAAAAAGAGCCTCTAAAATTAAATTAAATGGGAAATATAATTTATTAGCATTTTTAATATCATTTAGTATTTCAACAATTACTTTATTTATTCCAATTGGCGTTTTGGTTTACTGGTTTATTTTAGATATTGATACTTTAGATTTTGATGCTTTTTCATTTCTTTATAACACTCTGAGTTTAAATATCATCTCATCAAGTATTATCATTTTATTATCTTTTGTTGTAATTTATATGCTTAGATTTTATCCATCTAAATTAGGAAACTTTACCCATAAACTTTCAATGTTAGGATATTCAATTCCTGGTGCAGTTGTTGGTGTTGGTTTATTGATACTTAGTAATTTTTTAGATAAAAGTTTAGGATTTATACTTTTTAGTGGAACTTTTTTTATGGTAGTTTTTGCATATGCAACAAGATATTTTGCATCAAGTATAGGTTCTATTGAAAATGGTTTTTCTAAAATTGATTCAAGTATTGATGATGCTAGTAAAATATTTGGAAAAAGTGAAATAAAAAATATTATGCAAGTATATTTTCCACTTATGAGACCATATATTATAAGTGGATTTTTAATACTTTATATCGATATTGCAAAAGAGTTACCTGCAACACTAATATTAAGACCTTTTAACTTTGATACATTAGCTATTAGAATATATGAACTTGCAAGTAATGAAATGCTTTATAAAGTTGGATTTCCATCACTTATACTTGTGTTTACAACTGCTTTTGCTGTAATATTATTAAACTCTGGATTTGGGAAAAGAAAAAAATGAATCAAATTGTACAAATAAGAAATCTGCAAAAAGTTTTTCCAAAAGGAAATATTTGTATTGCAAAAGATATTAATCTAGATATAAAAGAAGGTGAAATCTTTACTATTTTAGGTAAAAGTGGTAGTGGTAAAACTACATTTCTTCGAATGATTGCAGGACTTGAAACTCCTGATGATGGAAAAATTTCAATAGATAATAATATAGTTTTTTCAAACACTATAAATCTACAAGCAAAAAATAGAAAAGTAGCTGTAGTATTTCAAAACTATGCCCTACTTCCCCACTTAAGTATTGCTTCAAATATTACCTTTGGAAGTGATGCATCAAAAGCTGATCTTGAAGAAATTTTAGAAAAAACAAAATTAAAAGGTCAAGAAAATAAACTTCCACATGAACTAAGTGGGGGACAACAACAAAGAGTAGCCCTTGCACGTGCACTTATAAATAAACCAAAAATTCTTCTTTTAGATGAGCCATTAAGTAATATCGATACAGAATTAAGAGCCCATTTAAGAGCTGAGTTAAAAGAAATGATAAAATCTTTTGGAATTACAGCTCTATTTATAACTCATGATAAAGAAGATGCTTTTTATCTATCTGATAGAATTGCAATTATGTATGGGGGGAATATTTTACAAACAGGAACAGCAAAAGATATTTATCATCATCCAAAAGATTTATATTGTGCAAATTTTCTTGGAAAAATGACTCAAATATCTGAGCATACATATATAAGACCTGAGCATATTGAAATAAAAGAAGATGGTGAATTTGAAGGAATTATAAAAAACATTGTATTTTATGGAAGTTTTTATGAAGTCATAATATTAAGTGAAAATAAAGAATTACTAGTACATAGTTTCGATGATAGACTAGAAATAGATCAAAAAATTAAATACTCTTTTATTGGGACTTTATTAGAATTTTAGTTTAAAGTAAAACATTGTAAAATATTGTATGTTTATAAAAAAATTATTACTTACTTGTTTATTGTTAGCGGCGTCATTAAATGCAAAAGAAAGAATAACTCTTTATTTAGATTGGATAAATCAGTTCCAATTTGCTGGCTATTATATGGCAAAAGAAAAAGGATATTATGATAAATTAGGAATTGACTTAGAAATAGTCGAATATTCTAACAATCATAATGTTGTTAATAAAGTAATAGAAAATAGTTCAAATTATGGTATTGGTAAATCTTCTTTAATCATTGATAAATTTGAGGGGAAAAATGTAATTTTATTATCAAGTTTTTTTCAAAGTTCTCCATTAGTATTAATTACACTTAAAAGTTCAAATATTAAAACTCCTAAAGATTTAGTTAATAAAAAAGTTATGATAACACAGGATGCTAAAGATGCCATTGCAATAAAAGCTATGATTGTATCACAAGGCATGAAAATGGATGAATTAAATATTCAAGATCATTCTTTTGATATTAATGATTTAATAAATGGTAAAACAGATGCCATGGCTTGTTATTTATCAAATGAACCACTAAAATTAAAAGAAAAAAATATTAAATATAATATTATAAATCCATATGATTTCGGTTTTGATTTTTATGAAGGTATTCTTTTTACTTCACAAAAAGAACTCAATGAAAATCCTATTCGTGTACAAAACTTCAACCAAGCATCTATACAAGGTTGGGAATATGCTTTTAATAATATTGAAGAAAGTGCTAAAGTAATATATGAGAAATACAATTCTCAAAATAAAACTTTAAAAGAATTAATTTATGAAGGCAATAGTTTAAAAAAACTTTCAAAAATTGATGAAAACTTATTAGGGAATATTGATTATCAAATAATAGAAGAAATAAAAAGATTTTATACTTTATTAGGTTTAAATTCAAATAATAAGTTATTTGATACGAAAGATGTAATTTTTAATAAAAATGATGTTTTAATCAACGAAGAAGAAAAAAAATACTTAGAAGATAATTCTTTCGCACTCTTAGTTCAAAATAATAAAATACCTTTTTCTTTTAAAACAACAAATGAATTAGTAGGAGCTGAATTAGATTTTTGGGATTTGATATCTAAAAAACTATCTAAATCTTTTAATATAGAAGAAATAATTCAAACTGAATTCATAAATATTTTCTCTGATTCAATAAAAGGAAAATTTATTTATAGTTTTGAAGAATCACCTTCAGATAAACATGTATATAGTGATCCTATTATTAAAATTCCTGTTTCTATTGCCACTAAGAATAATGTTAATTTCATTAATGATTTGTCTTCATTAAAAAATATAAAAATTGGTATTCTAAAAGATTTAAAATTAATTGATTTATTAAAAAATGATTACCCAAATATAGAATTTGAAGAAATAAATAGTATCAAGCAAGGTATAAATAAACTAAAAGCAGATGAAATATTTGGATTAATTGATAACTTTTATACACTATCTCATAGTATTACAAGTGAATTAAAAATAAACAATTCTTTAAAATATGAAATAGGAATGAGACTAGAAGTTGAGAAAAAGAATGAAAAATTTATTCACTTAATAAATAAAATAGCTAACACATTAACTCAAAAAGAAAAAAATGATATTCTTAATAGTTATCAATTAATTTCATATCAACAAAATTTTGATATTTCATATCTTATTCAATATATTATTCCTTTGATTATACTTCTAATAATTCTTATATTTTTAAACTTTAAATTAAAAAAAGAGGTAAAAGTAAGAAAAGAAACAGAGATTAAATTATCTAAATTTGCAAATAAAGATAGTTTAACTAATATTTATAATAGAAGAAAAATTGAAGAATTATGTGAAAATGAAATAAAAAGAAGTGAAAGATATAACTATAATCTTTCTTTAATCTTTTTTGATCTTAATGATTTTAAATTAATAAATGATTTAACAGGACATCATAAAGGTGATGATGTTTTAATTAAAATTGCAGATACTGTATCTCAAAATATACGTTCAAGTGATTACTTTGGTAGATGGGGAGGAGATGAATTTTTAATAGTTTTACCGCACACTGATTTAGTACAAGCAGAAAAAATAATTAAAGTTTTAGAGAGTAAAATAAATCAAATAGATTTTGATTTAAAAAAAGATTTAATATTAACCTGTAGTTTTGGTTTATGTCAATATGAGGTAAATGATACCTTAGATAGCTTACTTAAAAAAGCTGATGCGTCAATGTATGCTGTAAAGAATGAATATAAAAGAAAAAAAAATATAATTGCATAAAGATAAAATCTCTTAAAATAAATATTTTAAGAGATTTTTACTAAAACTATTATTCTGAATCTTCAACTACACTATCTGCATGCAACACTGCTAAATAGTCTTTAAATCTTTTCTGACCTAAGTTATCTGCCTTATAATCATTTATTAATTGACCAACATATGATACCAAACCAGTAGCAGGAACTTTAACTCCAATTTTTCTTGAAATTCTACTTCCTTTAACACCTTCTAAATTTCCACCTAAAAGTACTTCATATCCTTCAACTCTTTGACCATCATGTCTAATCATTCCACCTACAAATCCAATATCTGAAATCTGTGGTTGAGAACAACCATTTCCACATCCTGAAATTGAAATAGTTACATCTTCTGTAAATTCAGGAAATCTTTCTTCAAGTTCAACTAATACTTTTTTAGCAAACTCTTTAGTTTCTGTAATACCGAATTTACAAAACTCTTTTCCTGTACATGATTGTAATCTTGCTCTAAAAGGAGTTGGGGCATATGGATATCCAAGTGCTGCAATTTCATTTGCTAAGTCTTGAGCTACCTCATCTTTTACACCATAAACAATAAAGTTTTGAGTAGCTGTTAAAGATAGACCTTCAACATTATATTTTTTACAAATATCATACATAGCTTGGAAGTCTTCACCTGCAACTCTTCCTGAATTTGTTGCAAATCCAACATATGAATAACCTTTTTGTTGAGCTTTATTTATTCCAAAGTGGTTTCTATTTTCAAAAGATTCAATTTTTGGCTCTACTAAACCTTCTTGTAAAGAGTAACCAATAACTTTTTCAATTTCAGCTACAAATTTTTCAATTCCCCAGTCATTTAATAGGTGTCTTACTCTTGCTTTGTTTCTATTATCTCTATTTCCATTGTCTCTAAAAATTTCTGCACAAGCAACTGCTACATCTTGAACTTGTTCTGGTTTTACATATCTATTCGCACGTGTTGCTATTTGTTTTGATTTTGATAATCCTCCACCAATAGTTAAATCAAACAGTACTTCACCATCATCTGTTTTAAATGCTGTAAATGCAACATCTTGAATTTCATGTGCTGCACAATGACACTTACATCCAGAAATACCAATTTTATATTTTCTTGGAAAATTACAAAATCTATCTTCATTTACATCAAAATAAGTATCTACTTGTTTTACTAATTTTGCTGCATCATAAATCTCACCTTCATCTATTCCACTAACAGGACATGTCATAATAGGTCTTGGTCCATCACCTGATGCCATTCTTGATGTTAATCCAACTGATTCTAATAATTCTAAAATAGCTGGCATATCTTTTATTTGAATAAAATGAAATTGCACATTTTGTCTAGTTGTAAAGTCAACTAAACCTTGAGCATATTCTTGACCTATTTTTGCCATAACTTCTAATTGTTTTAAATTCATTTTTGTATCAACTAACTTTATTCTTTTCATAAAGTATTTTTTATCTTCAGTTCCATCTGTATTAATATGTGGATACATTCCATACCACTTCAATAATCCAATGTATTCATCTTTTAAAGGAATACCATCTATTGCTTCTTTATAAACATCATCAATAACTCTTAAAGGATTTCTAGAAGCTTTTAATTGCTCTAGTGGCGATAACTCTTTTCCCATAATTTTCTCCTATTATTTAAAGATAAAATAATATCTTTTTATTGCAAATTTTCAAAATTATATCCTATTTTCATAAAAAATAGATTAAATTAATCCTGATTAAATTACTATACTATTATTCACTATTGTTTTATAGAATATTTTAATTAATGAAAAAAGTACAAAAAAACCCTAACAATGTGAGTAAAGTACTATTTTATTTTTTTTCAAATAATTTATTTTAATAAGATTAAATGCCCATTTTATCGTACTTTTTACTGATAAAAAACCACTTTAAGCTTATTTTCAGAATATTTCGTTTTTTTATGGTTTATAATTACAATATGGAATAAGAAATAAAGTATTATTGTTTTATTTACTTGACTTATAGTCTTATTCTATTCTAAATTTTTCAGGAGAATAAATTGGGTGCTTCATCTTCAAATGAGCCGAAAAATTTTATTCAATTTCTTGACTTATTAAAACAATTAATAAGGGTCCCATCAGTAACAGGTGCGGAACACTCTTTTTTATTATATTTAAAAAGAGAGTTAGAAGAAATTGGTATAAAAACACAATACTATGATGGTCTACTTGTTGCGCAAGGTAAAAATCCCACAAAGGGAATGCTTAGTGCTCATATTGATAGACATGGTGTAATTTGTACAGGTCCAAATGAATTTCAGTTTGCAGCTTTTCTTGCTAAAAATCGATCTGATTTAAGAGGTAACTCACTATCTGAACAAACATATCAATTAATTGCAAAAAGATATATAAATCAACAAGTTCAAGCTTATGAACCTTGGAGTGGAAGCTATCTAGGAATTGGTCAAATTTCTGATGTATATATGAATGAAGATGTTAATAACTTATTTTTTAAAATTGAGGGATTATCTCATTTACAACCAGGAACACCAATTGCATTTAGTGATAAACTAAAAAGATCTGATGATTTACTATCAGCCCAACTTGACAATGTTATTAGTGCTGCCATTATTATCTATTTATATCAAAATGGTTTTCAAGGAACAGCATTTTTTACAGCACAAGAAGAAGCTGGTAAATCTTGGAGATATGTTTATGAATGGTTTAGAAAAAACAATGTAACTACAAATGAATTGTTAGTTTTAGATACGAGTCCTTATGACACAAGACTTGAAGCTGATGTGCAACAAGTAGTTCTTAGAAATAGAGATGCAAATGCTAGATTTAAATCTCCTATTTTAAAACAACTGAAAAACTTTTGTCATAAAAATAAAATTGATTTTTCTTGTAAAGATACTTTTATTCAAGAAAAAAATAAGATTAGAAAAGAGAAAGGTTTGTCTTTATTGACTCTTGGTAGTACTGAGCTTGGAAGAATTGTAATGGAATCTAAAGGATCAATCCAAGGAGCAACATTACAAATACCAACAACTGGTTATCACACAGTTGAAGAAACAGCTTCTATTAAGTCTGTTAAGGCAATTTTACATATATTAAGCAGTATTTATATAGATACTAAAAAAGCTTAATAATACAATATTAAAAAATATATTAATTTAGAGGAATTGAGAGTTATGAATTTAGCTATTATTTATGAATTAAGAGCAAATGATGTAAGCGAAGAGCATATTGAATTAATCATGAGTAGAGTGAAGAACCGATTGACAGAAGAAAATATTGATAAAGAACTTGTTAAATTAGGTTATTCTAAAATATTTACGGTAGACTACGATGAATTTGACAACTATGATTTTGATGATGATTATAGTGGTCCAAGCCACAAGGGAAATAATGAAGAAATTGACTAATAAAGAGTTAGTAAAACTATATTACAACGAATTATGGAATAAACAAAATAAAGATTATATTGATATCTTATTTGATGACAACATCACATTTCATGGTTCTTTAGATATATCAGTTGTTGGAAAAGAAAAATTCAAAGAATATATGGACACTATTTTAACAGGTATTCCAAACCTTTTCCATAGTATTATAATGATGGTAAGTGAAGATGATACAATTGCTGTTAAAGCATTGTACAATGGACGACATACTGGTAAACTATTTGATTATGAAGCAAGTAACAACAAGATTGTTTATAATGGAGCATCTTTTTTCAAATTTAGAGATGGAAAAATTATAGATATTTGGGTTCTTGGCGATTTAAATAATCTTAATAAACAACTTTCATAAACACTCGTTTATGAAAGGGCTGCTATGACACAAATAAGCAATCATATTTATTGCGCTGATTTTTTAACTTCTTTTGATATAGAAACAAAACTTTTACCTAATCCTTATTATGATTATCCATTTTTAATAATAGAAAACTTTCTTAGTATTGATGAGTGTAATGAAATAAATAAAAAAGTAAAAGAAGATGATGATTTTCAAAAAGCACAAATAAAGACTTTAGATTCTGTAGTTTTAAGTGAAACTAATGAAGAAATCAGAAAAACTAATATTTATTCACTTGATGAAAAATATTTAGAACTCTATACAAATAGATTTCTTCAACATCAAGCACAAATAGAGGATTACTTTAAAATAGCACTTACAACTTCTACTTCTGTTCAAGTTTTAGAGTATTTAAAAAATAGCTTTTATTCAATGCATAGTGATGATTCAAGTATGTTATATAAAGATGATGAACTTGTTGGATTTTTACCAGTTGCTAGACAAAGAAGGGTTTCAAGCGTATTATTTACAACATCAAATGATGAAATTCCAAGTGAAAACACTTTTAATGGTGGAGAACTTTTATTTAATTTTCTTTTTGATGCAAGGGGAAATGAAATAAAGATAAAACCAAAAGCTGGTGATATGCTTGTATTTTTAAGTAATCCATATTTTACCCATGAAGTTCTAAAAGTAACTGAAGGAAGAAGAATCACCTTAGTTCAATGGCATAACGCTATCATCAATTAAAAAACAGCTTTTTCTACTATAATAAAAAAAATAATACCTAAGAGATATAATGATATTAGATGAAAAACAAATAAAAGAGTTCCATGAAAATGGCTTTTTACTTCTTAAAAACTTTGCAGATGCTAAGCTTTGTGATGAAATTCTAGAAAAAGCAAAAATACATTTGAGAAATAAAATTGCTCCAATTGAGAGTGAACAAGAATATATGCAAAAAGATACAAATGAAATCACAGTTAGAAGATTAAGACAAGTATATGATAGGGAAGAAGTTTTCAGAATTTGGATGCGAGATAAAAAAATCAGACCTATTTTAATACAACTTTTAAAAGATACTCCTGTATTAACCCTTGCTCATCATAATTCAATTATGACAAAACTACCACATGATAGTACAAGAACTTTTTGGCATCAAGATAGAAGATACTGGAATTTTGAGAATGATAATCTAGTTTCCGTATGGTTAGCTTTAGGTGATGAGTATTTAGAAAATGGATTACTTGAATTTATTCCAGGTTCTCACATAATGAATTTTTCAAAGGATAGATTTGATAGTGAATCTAATTTTTTAGATGAAAATAGTGAGAATATAGAACTAATTCATAAAAAAACTTCTAATAACTTACAAAAAGGAGATGTCGTATTGTTTCATTGTAAAACACTTCATCACGCAAGTAAAAATAACTCAGATAAAGCAAAAATCTCCTTTGTATATACAGTTCGAGCAAAATCAAATAATCCAATAAAAGGGACAAGAAGTGATTTTAAAGAGGTGATTCTTGACTAATAATCTAATTACTCTTTTAATAGAGAAAACAAACTTTTCAAAAACTACTGTTGAAAATATTTTAAAACTTATTGATGAGGGTTGTACTATTCCATTTATTGCAAGATATAGAAAAGATATGACTTCAAATGCTACAGATGAACAGCTTAGAGATTTTGAAGATATTTATAATTATTCTTTAAAACTACTAGGAAGAAAAGAAGAGATACTTAGCATTTTAAAAGAGCGAAACTTTTTAGATGAGAAAATACAAAATCATATAAATTCTGCAACAACTTTACAAGTGCTTGAAGATATATATGCACCATTTAAAGATAAAAAATCATCAAGAACATCAACAGCCATTGAAAATGGACTTGAACCACTTGCAAATATAATTCAATCTATGAAATATTCACTTGAAGAAATAAATCAAAAAGCAAAGCAATTTTTAGGCAAAGAAGTATCAAATATAGAAGATGCAATTAGTGGAGCTAGTGATATTATCGCACAAAGATATGCCGATGATTTTAGAACAAAAGAAGTAATTAGAAATATTGTTTTAAATTATGGAATTTTAGAGACTAAAAAAACAAAAACATTTAATGAAAATGGTGTGTATCTTAGTGTTGCAAACGTTAGTGATAAAGTAAAATATTTAAAATCACATAGATTTCTTGCAATTTCAAGAGCTGTAAATGAAAAAGAATTAACAGTCAAAATCGAAGTTGATGAAAACTATATTTTAGAAAATATAAAAAAATATAAAATTCCATCAAGTGCTGCTAGCTCAAAAGAATTAGTTTTTCAAGCCTATAAAGATGGTCTAAAAAGACTATTACTTCCAAGTCTAAAAAGAGAAGCACTAAGTGAACTAAAAGAAAAAGCCTCAAGTGAAGCAATAACACTTTTTGGAAAAAATCTAAAAGAACTACTTCTTACTCCTCCTCTTGTAAACCAAGTAATTTTAGGAATGGATCCAGGATTCATAAGTGGATGTAAACTAGCAGTCATTGATATAAATGGTGATTATTTAGACTCAAACGTGATATATCCCACAAAACCAAAAGAAGATTTTGTAAACTCTTCAAAAGTAGTATTAGAGCTAATTAAAAAATATAAAATAAACTCAATAGCCATAGGAAATGGAACAGCCTCACAAGAAACAGCAGCTTTTATAGCAAAACTAATTGAGCAAAATAACTTAGATATTAAATACGCAGTTGTAAGTGAAATAGGAGCAAGTGTTTATTCAGCTTCAAAAATAGCAATACAAGAATATCCAAATCTAGATGTAACAATAAGAGGAGCTATTTCAATTGCTCAAAGATTAAGAGATCCAATGGCAGCTTTAGTAAAAATAGATCCAAAATCATTGGGAATTGGTCAATATCAACATGATGTAAACCAAAAAGAGTTAAATACAAAACTTGAAAATGTAACAGTAGATTTAGTAAATAAAGTAGGTGTTGATATAAACTCAGCTTCATATAAATTACTTTCATTTATTTCAGGTATTAGTGAAACTATGTCAAAAAATATCATAGCCCATAAAAATAAAATCAAAAAGTTCACATCAAAAAAAGAACTACTTGATGTAAAAGGAATAGGTGAAAAAGCATACGAACAAGCTGTAGGATTTTTAAGAATAAAAGATGGTAAAAGTATTTTAGATAATACAGCTATTCATCCACAAAATTATGATGTAGTAAAAAACTTACAAAAAAACTACAAAATAGAAGAGATAAAAGATAATCAAATTGAAGCTATCTCAAAAGAACTAAATTGCCCTCCACTACTTTTAAAAGATATTATAAGTGAGCTTTTAAAACCAGGATATGATGTGAGAAGTGAATTTGATACAATAGAGTTTTCAAAAGATATAAAAACCATAGAAGATTTAAAAGAAGGATTCATAATAAGTGGAGTTGTAAGAAATATCACAGATTTTGGTGCATTTGTAGATATTGGTCTAAAAAATGATGGATTAATCCACATCTCACAAATAAGTGAAAAAAGAATCTCCCATCCTATGGATGTACTCAGTATCAATCAACAGCTGAAAAATATCAAGGTTATTAGTATTGATTTAGAGAAACAAAGAGTTGGTTTGAGTTTGAAATAGGCTGTTTTGATAAAGAGTAAAAAGTTAAAATCTATCTTTTAAATTTTTATAGATTTTATCATTTTCTCTTTTTCCAACGGCTAATACTAAAACAATTATTTCTTCATCTTTTACTTCGTAAGCCAGTCTATAACCAACTGTTCTTAATTTGATTTTATAAACATTTTCATATCCACTAAGTTTATTTTTTTCTACTCTTGGATTTTCTAATCTCTCTTTTATCTTATTTTTAAACTGTTCCTTTATAGTAGAACCCAGTTTACTCCACTCTTTTAAAGCTTTAGGTTTAAATTCAAGATTATAAGTCATCTAAGTTTACTTTTATTGGCTTATCTGCATCCTTTAAAGATTTTTCAACTTCAAGAGATAAATAATAATCATCAATAATATCCATCATCTTTTCATATAACTTACTTGGAACTAAATAAGCACTAGGAGTATTATGATTTAAAATTGCTATAACTTCATCACCAGCTTCATTTAGTAATTGAGTAGGAGATTTTTTAAGTTCAGTAATACTTGCTGTGTAATTTGCTAAAATTGCTTGCATTTCAGATCCTTTTTTAATATTAAATATTGTACTAAATATAGTATCTTTTGTCAACATGAGTTTTTTATGCTTAATTTCACATTTTAAATATGAGAGTGAATTTAGAGGGGAAAAGTTTTTTTGAGTTTGAGATAGATTATTTGTACATTCTTTACTGAAACTATTTACTCAACATCCATTCTATATAAAATAATAAACTAGAAATTGGATATTAAAAAAACAAATTAAAACTAAAACCCAGTAACCAAAAAATCAATTGCTCCAATAATCTCTTCTCTTTTATCTTTCAAAGAACAAATTTTATTTCCAAAAATTTCCATAGGAATACTTGCAATTTCTGCAGTTGATAAAGCAACAGTAATTCCACTTATAGTATATTTTGGATTTAAAAGATTGATAGACTTAGAACTAACTACCAAAGGAATAACAACTCTCGTAGATAGATTTTTCAAAATATCATTTTGAATATCTAATAAAAAAGGAGTCTGTACTTTTGTTTTCTCATTTATATTTTCATATACATCAAATTGAGCCATTAAAAACTTCTTAATCCATCAGAAAAAACACCATGTTCTGCTATTCTTTGATTATATGAATCTATTGCTTCTTTATTTTCTTTTTCCCAATTTTTGATTTCATATTGTTTGATGATTTCTTCAAGTGTTTTTTCAACATTTGCTGAAATATTGATTTTATATTTTTTAGCTTTTTCAAGTAAATCAGAATTAATACTTATATTTGTAGCTTTCTTTTTTGCATCTTTATTATATATAGCTGTCATATGTATCCTTAATGTGTATAAACTATATTTATAAAATTATATCATTAATTAATTTTTATTACAACAAAGAATTTAGTGAGATAAAACTAGAGAAAAACTCTAGTTTTTAAAAGCGATTGCATCAACTTCAACAAAAACATTTTTTGGTAAAGTTTTAACAGCAATTGTAGCTCGTGCAGGTGCAGTTTCAGCTGGAAAATATTGTGAGTATACTTCGTTAAAAGCTACAAAATTATCCATATCTGATAGATAACAAGTAGTTTTTAAAACATTTTCAAAAGATGAATTTGCTTCTTCTAAAACAGCTTTTAAATTTTCCATAACTTGTACTGTTTGCTCTTTTACTCCACCTTCAATAATTTCCATAGTTTGTGGTACTAATGGAATTTGTCCTGATAAAAATAGTAATTTATCAAATGCTGTTGCTTGATTGTATGGTCCGATTGCTGCTGGAGCTTTATTAGTTGAAATAATTGTTTTCATTTGTTTTTTTGTATCCTTTTTAATTTTTGCTATTATACAAGCTTCTTACTTTCTATTGGGAAAAACAGTTCAAAATCTTTTTTGATATGACAAAGAACTTCTTGATTTGCTTTTATAAAACCTTTATATTCTAAGGATGCAAAAACAACAGCTTTTGAATAAGCTAAAACTTCATCATCTTCTAAATATTTATTTACATCTATCCATTTTGCATCTATGATTTCTTCTGTATCTTGTATATTTATTTTAGAAGTTTTAGGATTTGCTATACATAATATATAAAGATTAGATTTATGAAATTGATGAGGATAGAAGTGCCCTAAAGAGATGATTGATTCAAACTCTACAATAACTCCTGTTTCTTCTAAAACTTCTCGCTCAAGAGCTGTAGAAATCATCTCACCATTATCTATGTGGCCACCTGGAAGTTTATACCCTATATTTGAAACTTTTTCTTTAATAACTAAAATTTCATTTTTATCATTTATAACAACTGCTCCAACTCCTAAAGTATGATTTGCAGCTGTTGGAATAATTGCATTTTCCTTTACTCTTTTTACAAGTAGAATATAATCTTCATCGCAAGAATGAAAAAAGAATCCTTTTTTTGTTGCTATTGGTATAAAGTCTGATTTTTTTATATCTATATAAATCCAAATTAGATTTCGTTTGTGTATTACTGTTTGTATTAAAAAATCAAGATTTAACTCAAACTCTTCTTTTGTTTTTGGTAAAAATTGAGAATCAATTGTTATTCCATTATATGGATCTAAAATCGTATTGAAACATCCAATTATTTCTACACTTGTATTATTCATAAAATTTCCTTGTGTTTATTATACTAATAAACAATTAAATCAATTAAAGAATATGCAATAAAAAGCATTAAAATACCAATAGAAATATCAAGTATTTTCCAAGTAACTGGTTTTTTAAATAATGGAATTAAAAATCTAGCTCCAAAACCTAAAGAAAAAAACCAAATAGTAGAAGCACTAACAGCACCTAACAAAAAGTAAATTTTTAAATCATTTTCAATATTTGCACCAATTCCGCCAATTAGTAAAATAGTATCCAAATAAGTATGAGGATTTAAAAAAGTGAAAACTAATATCAAAGATACTACTTGTTTTAATGGATTTGTTTTTACATTTCCATCTACTTGTAAACTTGCATTTTTAAAAGCTGATCTAAATGATAAAATTGCATAAAAACATAAAAAAACAATTCCAAAAATAGCAATACCATTAATTAAAAGTTGATTTCCTTGAATAAAATATCCAAGTCCAAAAACTCCTGCACTTATTAATATAAAATCAAAAGTGATACACATCAAAACAGCCATTAAAACATACTGCTTTAATAAACCTAATTTTAGAATATAAGCATTTTGAGCACCAATTGCCATAATTAAAGAGATAGTTACAACAAAACCTTTTAAATATATATCAAGCACTTAAATATACCTTACTTAAATTTACAATTCCTCCAACAATAAATTGAACAGCAATAGCTCCCACAATTAATCCCATAAGTTTTGTAATAATATTTTGTCCTGTTAATCCTAAATATTTTTTAATATAAATAGAGTTTCTCAAGATTAGGTAAAAAACAACTGCATTTAAACAAAATGCCATTGATATAGAAAACAGATCAAAAGCCGTTTGTGCTTGATGTTTAAAAATAACGATAGTTGTAAATAGTCCTGTTCCAAAAGCGATTGGAATTCCAAGAGGAATTACAGATAATTCTTCATTGTTTTTTTCATCAAGGGAATCATCTGCTTTTGTTGTAGGACCATTTACCATTGAAATTGCCATTAAAATAAGTATTATTCCACCCATTACTTTTAATGAGTTTTCATCTATTCCAAAGAGTTTTAAAATCATATCACCTGTTATTAAAACCACAAAAAATGCGATTATAATCGTAAGTGTAGATTTATAGGCAACTTTATTTATTTGAGTTTTAGTAATATTTGGACTTAGTATTGATAAGGCAATTGCACTTATACCAATTGGGTCTAAAATAGCAAAAAAAGTGATTGATTGCTGTAAAAAAGTAGATAAGTTATCCACTAACTCATTCCACCTTTTGCAGTCATTCTTTTTTCTAATCTGTGACCAATAAAACTTAAAACTGATGTAATTGATAAATAAACCAATGCAATTACAATCCATGTTTCAAATGGTGAAAACGTATTTGCAACTATCTCTTTACCAACTTTTGTTAAATCAGTAATTGAAATAACAGACACAAGTGAAGAGTCTTTTATAAGTGCAATCATTTCACCAACAAGAGTAGGAAGAGCTCGCTTAAAAGCTTGAGGTAAAATAATATATCTCATAGCTTGAAATTTAGAAATTCCTAAAGAGTTAGCAGCTTCAAGCTGACCTTTATCAATTGATTGAATCGCACCTCTTAAAATCTCTGCCATATAAGCACCAAAGAAAATACCAAGAGCCAAAACCCCTGCTACAAACCTATCAAGTTCAAATATATTTGCAACTATAAAATAAAATAAAAATATTTGAACAAGTAAGGGTGTTCCTCTTACAATCGTGATATAAACTGTAGCAATATCTTTTAAGAATTGGTAAGAAGACAACTTCATAAATGCAACAATTACACCAATTATAAAAGTCAAGATTGCTGCAAAAAATGAGATTTTTAGAGTAACCCAAAGACCATTTAAAATAGGTCCCGTTTTTTTCTGAGTTTTTGTGGCAATATAATCACCATCATAAACCTTTTCACCTAATTCATAAGAAAATTTATATGAACTATCTAAGTTAAGCTTTATTTTTTCATCACTATTTTCTAAATAGTAGATACCATCTTCAAGTATCAGTTTACCATCGCCAGGAGCTTCAACTGTTTTAGTTTCTGTATATACAAAATAATCAGGAATTGAATTCCACTTCCATACATAATTCATATTTGATGCAGCTATATATAAAAAATATCCTACTGCTATATAAAACATTAGGGCAATTAAATGCCCTACGTTTTTATTTTGAGCTAATGATTGATGCTTTTTTGCCATCGATTATTGAACTCTTTGTAACCAGCTAGTATCAACTAACCATTTTTCATATAACTCATCACTAAATCCAACAACTTTATCTTCTTGAGATTGTCTTAAGAAGTTATTTAACCAGTTAAGGAAATCAGGATCACCTTTTCTAATAGCCCAACCTAATGGCTCATAAGTTAAAGGAGTATCTAAATGAACTAATTTATCTTTTCCTTTATCACTCATAAATAAAACATTATATGGTTGATCATAAACCATTGCAGCAGCTTTTCCATTTAAAACCTCAGCAGCAGCATCAGCTTCAGTTTCAAAAGTCACGATTTTTGCTTTTTTGAAGAATTTTTTAGTTGCAATTTCACCTGTAACACCAAGTTTAGTAACTATTGTATATTCTGGTTTATCTAAATCTTTTGCTGTTTTAACAGTTCCTGCTAAATCTTTAGACATCATTATAGTTTGACCAACAACAATGTATGGATCAGCAAAATTAATTTGTAAATTTCTTTCTTGAGTGATAGTCATACCTGACATAATAATGTCAAATTTATCAGTAATAAGTCCTGCAATAATTCCATCCCATGAAGTTGGAACTAAAGTTAATTTAACACCCATATCTTTAGCCATTTTTCTAGCCATATCAACATCATAACCAATGATATTACCTTTTTTGTCTTTCATTTCAAAAGGCATATAACCAGGCTCCATACCAACTCTTAACTCACCACTTTGAATAATCTTATTCAATGTTGAATTCTTCCATAAATCTAAATCCGCTGCAAACATATTTAATGTTGCAAAGGCTAAAAATGCCATAACTAATTTTCTCATTTCTTTCTCCTTGTTTTTAAGTTAAATTATTAATGTGTTAAAATTTCATTTAAGAATTTTTTAGCCCTATCACTTGATGGATTATTAAAAAATTCTTCTGGTGTATTTTCTTCGATAATTACACCATGGTCCATAAATACAATTCTATCTCCAACTTCTTTTGCAAATCCCATTTCATGAGTTACACAAACAATTGTAAAATTTTCTTGTGCTAAATCTTTCATAACAGATAATACGTCTCCGATTGTTTCAGGATCAAGAGCTGATGTTGGCTCATCAAAAAGTATGATTTTTGGTTTCATTGCTAAAGATCTTGCAATTGCAACTCTTTGTTTTTGCCCACCTGATAAATCGGCCGGATATGAGTTCGCTTTATCTGCTAATTTTACTTTTTCAAGTAATTCTATTGCAATTTTTTTAACCTCTTTTTTATCCATATTTTTTACTAGAGTAGGAGCTATTGTAATGTTCTCTAAAATAGTTAAATGTGGAAATAAGTTAAAGTGTTGAAATACCATTCCTACTTCACTTCTAATTGTTTGAAGATTTTTTTTACTCGCATGAATATCAATATTATCAACAATAATATCACCATCATCAATATCTTCTAAACCATTAATACATCTAATTAGTGTTGATTTACCAGAACCACTTGGTCCACAAACCACAACTATTTCACCTTTTTTTACATTAAAATCAATATTCTTTAATACATGAAAGTCATCATAGAATTTATTGATTTTAATCATCGAAATTATATTATCTGTCATTTACACTCTTTTTTATTTGCTAAACATTAATCATACTAAAGAAAATATTAATTTAACATATAACTATTGTCATATTTTTATACAATTTATATATAATTTACAACTTATTTAAATATGATATAATCCCGTCTTTATTTTTGGAGAATAAATTTGATATCAAAACTATATGAACTAAGAGCAGACTTATTACTTCTTTCTGTCGCAATTGCATGGGGAGTTACTTTTTTAATGGTACAAGATGCTATAAATACCACTCCTGTTTATGCTTTTTTATTTTTTAGATTTGCAATAGCAAGTGTACTTATGTTTTTTATTGCTTATAAATTTTTAAATGAAATCAATAAAAAAACTATTGCCTATGGTGTAATATTAGGTCTATTTTTATTTTCAGCCTTTGCTACACAAACCTTTGGATTAGTATATACGAAAAGCTCAATAGTTGCTTTTATAACAGGTTTAAATGTAATCGTTGTTCCATTTTTAGCCTATTTTATTTTTAAAGATTTTATTTCAAAAAATGTATTAATTGCAACTGTAATAGCAGTAATTGGACTATATTTACTTACTATGTCAGGAGTTCTAACTATTGGAAAGGGTGAACTACTTACTTTAATTTGTGCATTTTTATTTGCTTTACAAATAATCTTTACAGGTAAGTTTTCAAAAGAGGTAAATGTATTTTTATTAGTTTTATTTCAACTTATTACAGTTGCAGTTTTATCTTTGATTTTTTCATTAAATATTGATAATGTAACATTTAATTTAACATATGACTATGCATTTTTTAAAGCTGTAATAATCACAGCTGTATTTGCTACTGTTTATGCTTTTTTGATTCAAACTTATATGCAACAATTTACAACAGCTACAAAAACAGCCATTATTTTTGCAATGGAACCGGTTAGTGCTTCTATTTTTGCCTATTTATCGGTGGGAGAAGTTTTAACAAGTATTCAATTAACTGGAGCAATATTAATTGTATTTGCAACTGTTATTGCAGAATTAAAGTTTAAAAAGAAACTTAAACATACTTTATAGGTAAATAATAATCCAAGATAAACTCTTCATCACTACTTAAAAAATGATTTTTATGATAAATAGTATATGAAGGGTTTGGTGTAGTTTCATATCCACTTTCTATCAGCCATGTGTGATAAACCCATTGAATAAGTTTTATTACATCTCCATATCTTCCATTTAATGAAAATTTTGCATAAATTCCCTTTGGTATATTTAGTGTTGGCAAGGAAAGATTTTCTAAATCTTCATTTTTATTTTCAATGCTTACTAAAGCTATATATTGACACTGCTCAAGGGGAGTGATAATTGGATTGTCATGGTGAAGAGCGAGTTGTTTATACTCTTTTATATCATTTGTATATATCCAAGTTTGAAGTTTAGCCCAAGTTTTTTTAATACTTTTGTCATAACCTTGATGTCTTATATAATAAGCTTTTATTTCAGGCATTTTTACAATACTTGGTTCTATTTTAGAAAAATCAATAGTTTCATTTATATTTATGATTTCTGAAACATTTTTATTTGAATACTCTTTATATCCCCCACTTTTCCACATTTTTGGAGTCATTAAAAAGCGTTCTTTAAAAGCTCTTAAAAAAGATGTTTGTGAGCTATATCCTGTCATATTTGCAATATTAGTAATAGTAGAATATTTATTCGTAATCAAAAGATTTGCGGCTTTTTCTAGTCTTATTGATTTTATACTTTCATAAATATTTTTTCCAAACTCATCTTTGAAAATTCTATGAAGATGAAACTTACTAATTTTTAATTCAATACTCAAATCATCAATATTTATATCTGTATCAATATATTTATAAATATAATTCATAACATCATTTGCGATTTTTGCTCTTTTTTCATAGGTTGATTTTTTCATAATTAAATTATAGCAAATAATGTAGATAAAATTAGCAATAATAGATAGTTTAATAAGCATTTTTAGTAAAGTATCTAAAACTATATTCTTGTATTATTCAATAAAAAAAGGCAAGTTATAATGAAAAGATCATTTATTAGAGAGATACTTGAGTCAATTGATGAACATACTATTTCATTTGCAGGTGGACTTCCAAGTGAAAAGCTATTTCCTGTTGAAGATATAAAAATAGCAACTATGAAAATATTTGATAATCCAAAAGTATTTCAATACGGTGTTAGTAATGGTATTGGTGAATTAAGAGAAAAAATAGCTCTAAGATATACAAAAGAAGGTTTTCCTACATCTAAAGAGAATATCCTAATCACAACAGGAAGCCAACAAGGTATGTATATTCTTGCTAAATATTTTGAAGACAAAGATATTACTATTGAAGAGCCTTCATATTTAGGAGCTATGAATATTTTTAGATTAAATCATCTTAATATGAAAGGTGTAAAACTTGAAAATGATGGAGTTAATATAGAAGAGTTTAAAGAGAGTTTTTCTAAAACAAAACTAGCATATTTAATTCCAGATTTTCAAAATCCGTCTGCTAGAACTTATAGTGATAAAAAAAGAGAAGAAATAGCAAAGATTGTAAGTGATGAAAATGGAATTTTAATAGAAGATAGTCCATATAGCGAACTATTTTTTGATAAAAAAAATATCTCTATTAGTTGTAAAATTCCAAAAAACTCTTTTCATTTAGGAAGTTTTTCTAAAACATTAGTTCCAAGTCTTAGAATTGGGTGGATTAGAGCTGATGAAGAATTACTTAAATCACTTATGATTATAAAAGAGAGTATTGATTTGCACTCATGTGGTATTTCTCAATATATTTTAAATGAATTTTTAAAAGATGAAGAAAAATATGAAAAACATTTACAAGATATTAGAGATGATTATGAGAAAAAAGCAAACTTCTTTTGTGAGCAATTAGATAAGTATTTACCTGAGTTTAAATATGAAAAACCAAAGGGTGGTATGTTTTTATATGGTAGTTTTGAAGGAATTGACTCTTTTGCATTAGTTCAAAAATGTATAGAGAAAAAAGTTGTTTTTGTTCCTGGAAATCAGTTTTATATAGACAAGATACCAAATGGTGAAATTAGATTTAACTATACTCATTCTACTTTTGAACAAATAGAACAAGGTATTAAACTAATCAAAAGCTGTTTATAAAAAAGGCATTGCGCCTTTTTTATATTAAATAATAACTTGATGTAATTTAGAACACTCAGGTAACTTTTCATTTGAATCTATGTTATTTATAATACTTTGATGTGAATATACACGTGCATTATAAACATAGATAAAAAGTTCATCTCCTTTTTTCAAGAAATTTTTCTTACCAAAATCTGCATAAGCTGTGGCCCCTGCTGCTATTATCATACCTTTTGCATCTTTAGCATTTTTCATAAATTGACTTAATTCTTCTAAAGGTCCACAATCTTCTTGAGTATTAAACTTATCAATCATCCAATCTTTTAATTGAGTAAAAAAATATGAGTATGATTTAACAGCTGAGATAGTTCCATAATTATGAATTTTCCCATCTCTTTTTATAAATGAAGAAAGGTGGTACTTACTTAAAATTCCACTTTCGCTAAAGTTATCAATTTCAATAAAATCTGTTGAAATACCTTTTGTATTTTTTCCCCAATTTTTCTTTGTACTTAATTTATTTCCATCTTGAATTCTAAGGGAGCAATCATTAAAAGCAGAAAAGTATCTAGGAATAATATCAATTACTTTTCCATCTTCATATACAAAATCACAAATCAATGCAACTTCAGGTTCTGCTTGCACTTTATCTTCTTCTCTATTATGAGTAGAAATCACATCATAAGAAATTGGATATGTTCCTAAAAAAGAATCATGCCCTTTAATATAAAAAGGAAACAGACCTTTTGGAGCATTCTTTTCTTCAGTTTTAATAACTGAAAACTCGTCCGCTTCTCCTGCTTCTCCTAAATGACCTGCAAAGTTTCCAGCAACTGCGAAACCTAAATAATCTTTTAAATCATCAGCTTGCATTTTCATCTTCCTTCTTTTTTTTCTTTAATATTCTTCTTTCAAATAATTCATGCATATCATCATGAATAATAGAATCGATATCTAAAAATATAAGTTTTTCAATATTTAGCTCTTTTACATTTTTTAAACCCATAACAGCCAATAAACTTTTCATACTTTTAATAATATTGTTATGATAATTTTTTACAAATTCAGAGTGTTTTTTTACAAAATAGTGTTTTCTTTTTTTAATATCTTGAGTTGCTAGTCCAACGGGACATTGATGAGTTCCTGAACCTGAACAATATCGAGCTCGAATACATCCAGCACTCATCATAAATCCACGTGCAATTTGTACAAAATCAGCCCCTAAACAAAGTATTATAATTACATCATCAGGAGTTAGTATTTTTCCACTTGCAGATATTTTCACATGTTCTCTTACACCATAATCTTTTAATACCTTATCAACTAAATATAAAGCATCTCTTATATCCATACCAATTCGTTCCATCATTTCTAAAGGAGCAGTTCCAGTTCCACCACTTCCACCATCAATAGAGATATAATCAGGATATGGTAATCCTAAATCCACTCTTCTTTTTATCTCTTTAGCAATTGGAACAATATTATTATGATCTGAAATTACAATTTTTATACCAACAGGTTTTCTTGAGGCTTCTTGAAGCTCACCAATGAAATCAAATAACTCTTCATTTGTATTTGCATAGGGAAATCTATTTGGTGAGAAAGCATCTTTATATGCTTCTATATTTCTATAATATGCAATAGAAGGAGTAACTTTTTTAGCTATTAGTTTTCCACCTGTTTGTTTTGCACCTTGAGCGATTTTTATTTCTGTCATTTTACAAAAGCTCATTTGTTTTTTATAACGCTCTATGTCAAACTTTCCTTCTTTTGTTCTAACACCATAAAGTCCTGAACTAATTTGTAAAATTACATCTGGCATATCAGAAGGAACTTCTTTTGGAAAATGTTCTAAATCGGCATCCCAATTTAATCTATAAAAAGAGTTATTTTTCTTATTAAAAATATAAGTATCAGCTTGATTATCTTTTCTAAAAATGATTTTTCTATATAAATCAATAGCAACTGGCTCATTAAAAAATATTTTTGCTAATTTAAATATTTTGTATTGAAAAGAGCTTCCACTAACCTCTTTCATATAACTTTTATCATAATCATTATGTGTTACAAAAAAGTTTGAAGTTAAACCACCCTCACCTGAATTTATAGGAAAACCTCCCATTTGTGCACCATATACAAAAGCTCTAGTACCCTCAGGAGAGATAGAGCCATCACTCATAGGTCCTCTTCCTATAATTGACTTTGTGATAAAAGGTTTTTTCTGATTTTTTCCAAAAGTAACCGAAAAATCATTTTCAACCTCATCATCATTTAAAACAATATTTGTATGTCTTAGCATAAATTTTGGTTTTGGCAAGGGTTGAGAAGGAGAGAATGATGAGTAATTTGGTTTATCTCTTGAAGCGTTGTAAACCCAGTCTAGTTTATCCATTGATTCGTAGAATTTTTCATCTCCGAAATACTGTCTAAAAGGTTCTCTAAACTCTTGAAAAACAAATCTAAGTCTTCCAATAATTGGATAATTAACTAAAATTTGATGTTTTCTTTGTACATATTTGTCATGAATATACCATGCAAATATTATTATACTTATAGCTAATAACACTATAATCCATGTTTCCATAATAATTCCTAGTAAATTTTAAAGAATGATAACATCCTTGGGTGGGTAAATAGTATGTAAAGTAGAGTAAATAAGAAGGAGTAACCTTCTTATTTAATAGCTCTTGCTCCGATGTTTCCATATCTATGGAATGAGTGAGAAATTGATTGCTCAATAAAGTAGTTTAGAAGTTCTAGTCTTCCTTCCATCATAGGTTTAGCTCTAATAATGAATGTTAATGATTTTCTAGCTTCTTCAAAAACAAATGTAGGTACTTTTGAAATATCAGAATAAATAACTCTGTCATAATTTTTAATATATTTTACAAACTCTTCATCTGACTGTTCTACTAATGAGTCTCTAGCAGAAAACAACTCTTTTGATACTTCTAAGAATGATTTTATAAGAGCATTATTATTAAGTGAAACTTTAAAATGTACACCTGAAACTTTTGCTGCTAATATTCTTGAAACAACTTCAAAAATTGTATCATCAGATGAAACTCTAATAACAACATTTTTTAAAGGTAAATATCTAAAGTGATTATCTTCACCTCTTACATTTGCATAATCTTTTGCTTTTGAAAATTCATTTTCATAATTTTCTAAATATGATTGAAGTGCAATTTCTAATTTATTAAAATCTTCATTTTTATGATTAGTTTTACATTTTTCAATAAATTTTGTTAAATTATTAGTATATTTTTTACTTACTTTTGGAGCTGATTTTTCTTTGAAATCAACAAATTGAGTAATGTAATTAAAAATACCAACTTTTCTTCCTGCACCAATTGCAGATTTACCCATACCACCAAATGGTTGTCTTAAAACTATAGCTCCTGTTGTTCCTCTATTAATATAAAGATTTCCAGCTTTTAAGTTTTCTTTCCAATAGTTTACTTCTCTTTCATCAAGTGATTCAATTCCTGAAGTTAATCCATATCCTGTGTCATTTACAATTTTTACGGCATGTGCTAAATCTTTAGCTTTAATTACAGCTAGAACTGGTCCAAATAACTCATTCATATGAATAAAGTTACCCTCATCTACTCCCCATTTAATAGATGGTTTTAGCATATATTCATTTCCATCTACATATTCTGGAGCTAATAACCATGATTCATTTTTTTCTAATGATTCAAGTGCTTTTTTTAGATTTCCAGATACAGGATTTGCTAAAGTTCCAATTCTATTTTTGAAATCCCAAACAGAACCAACACTCATAGAAGCTGCTGTATCAATTAAAGCTTTTTTAAAATCTTCATCATAATAAACTTCTTCTTCTAATACTAATAGTGAAGTTGCAGAACATTTTTGACCTGAATTTCCAAAAGCACTATTACAAACATTTTTAACAGCTTGTTCTCTATCTGCCATATTTGTAACTATTGTTGCATCTTTTCCACCTGTTTCAGCTGTTAAGAATAAATCAGGTCTTGTTTTTAGCATTGAAGCTGCTGTATCTTCTCCACCTGTTAAAATAACAAAGTCTACATCTTTATTTGCAATTAAATGCTCACCTGCAAGGGCACCTGCACAAGGAACAAATTGAAGTGTATTTTTTGAGATACCAGCATCCCAGAAACATTTACACATTTCATAAGCAGTTAGAGCTGCAACAGAAGCTGGTTTAATAATAACTGTATTTCCAGAAGCTAAAATAGCTGCAATTCCACCTAATGGAATAGCAACAGGGAAGTTCCATGGTGGAATTACAACACCAACACCCTTACCTGTAAACTCTAAATTTTCATATTTTTCAAAATAATTTGCACTATATGGATAAAACTCTAAGAAATCCACAGCTTCAGAAACTTCAACATCAGTTTCAGTAAATACTTTACCAACCTCAGCAGCAGCAACTCCAATTAAGTCATCTCTTCGCTCTCGCACTTTTATAGCAACTGCTTTTAAAGCTTCATGTCTTTGAGTGTGAGTTAATGCTCTCCATCCATCAATATCAGCCTTTGCAACTTCCACTGCTTTTTTTAAGTCTTCAGCATTAGCAGTTGCAAATCTACCAGCTAAAATACCCTCTTTTAACTGAGATTTATCAATAGCATCTACAACCATTCTGTCTTCAACAATATCAACACCAGCAACTACAATAGGAGCTATTTGATGAACTGTATCTTTTGTAAATTTCCATTTTTTTACAATATTTCTAGCCCACTCTTGGTTTGCAGGTAATACGAAATCTGTATCAGCCTCTGCATGATAATGTTTAGTATCATAAGATGAATTTGAGTAGTTTGAAAAATCTTCTTCTAATCTATTTTGTTTTCTTTTTGCACCAACAAATGATGTTTTTTCTTTTTCAAAAGATTGAATAAATAACTCTTTTTGCATGTTCCAATCACGAGAACCAACTGTTAATCCAAATGAATATCTAATAAAGTTATTTGGACCTGTATTTTCATCAAGTCTTCTAACTAAATATGCAATTGCATTTGTAAACTGCTCTTTTGAAGCTGTTGGAGCATATAAAATTACATCTTTAGTAATTTCTTTAATAGCAAGTCTTGAAGCCTCACTCATTCCTTCTAACATCTCTAATGTATGATAAGCAGTTGTTCCATTTTCACGTGCATATTCAACAGCAAATGCTAATTCAAAAAGATTATGAGAAGCTGTTCCTATATGCATAAATGGTGCATTATCAGGAAGTAATGCATATTTTGCCATTCTTTTATAGTTTGAATCTGTATCACTTTTATCAATATAAGTTACCATTTCCCAATGTTTCTGAGAGGCTTCTGTTTCTTCCATTTCCATATTAGCACCTTTTACAAGTCTAAACTTAATAGGAGATCCACCATTTTTTACTCTATTTCTAGCCCAATCACATAAATCTTTTTGCCAGTTAAATGAATCTGGTAAATATGCTTGTAAAACTATCCCTGCATAAAAATCTTTAAATTCTGGTTTTTCTAAAGTTCTTTTAAATACCTCAACAGTAATTGCTAAATCTCTATACTCTTCCATATCAAGATTTATAAATTTATTTGATTTTGTTCCATTTGGTGAGATATATGGATATTTCTTTGCTTGAGCATATATTTCACTTAATTTTTCAACTAATACTTCAACTGTATGTTCAAAATCTAAGGCAATTATTTGTGAGAATATTGTAGAAATTTTGATTGAAATGTAATCAATATTTGGATTAGCTAAAGCTTTTAAGTATTTTTCCATTCTTTCTGCTGCTTCAATTTCTCCCAGAACGACTTCACCAATTAGATTAATATTTACTCTAGTTCCTTCTTCTTTTCTCATTTTTAAGTGTTTATTAAAAGGCTCCTCTTCTCCTTTAATAACTACTGTTTTTGTATCTTCTCTTATTTGATTTACAAACATTGGAACTGATAAATCAGGTAAGAACTTTCCAAAATTTTGAAATAACCATAATAGTGTTTTATCTTTTGTTGTAAAAAAATGCGCCATACCATGTTTTTCTAATAAAAAACAGATTTGATCAGCAACTCTAGCATTTGAATCACATCTAAATGCTTGATCCATTAACTCAATTAAAAGTGCTTTATCTTTTGGATGTTCAAGCATTTTATTCATTTTTACATAAAACTCTTTATCCCATTTACTAACAAGCTGAGTAGCTCTGTTTTGCCATTTTTCTGCTAAAACTATAGCTCTTTCTATAATTTCTTTTTCATTTTTCATTTACAATCCTTAAAATTAATTGAATCTTAATCAAATTTTAAGTAGCTTTAGACGCACGCTTAATTGTGTCAACAGAGGGAGAACCGCCAAGTTTAATCCCTCTTGCTACTTCACACTTTTTTCTTTTACTTACTAATGTTTTTTACCTAAATATGCTTCTTGAATAGTTTTTGAGTTTAATAATTCTTCTGCCGTTCCTTCATGTGTGATTTTTCCAACTTCTAAAACATAAGCACGATCAGCTAGTTTTAATGCTGCTTTTGCATTTTGTTCTACTAATAAAACAGTAACACCACTTTGAGCAATCTCTTTTACAGCTTTAAATATAGCTTTTATCAAAATTGGAGCAAGTCCTAGTGATGGTTCATCCAAAATTAATAGTTTTGGTTTAGACATAATAGCTCTACCAATTGCAAGCATTTGTTGTTCTCCACCTGAAAGAGTTCCTGAAAGTTGTTTTCTTCGCTCTTTTAATCTTGGTAAAATATCATATATCCAAGCTAATGTTTCCTTATCATGATCTTTTAGAGTATAAGCACCCATCATAAGATTTTCTTCAACTGTTAAAGTTCCAAATACTCTTCTTCCCTCAGGAGAATGAGACATTCCTAAAGATACAATATCGTGAGCTTCACACTTCGTAATATCATTTTTATCAAAAACTATTGATCCAGATTTTGATTTTATTAATCCAGAAATTGTTTGTAAAGTTGTAGTTTTTCCAGCACCATTTGCACCTAAAATTGTTACAACTTCACCTTTTAAAACTTTTAATGAAATTCCTTTTATCGCTGTTACAGCTCCATAAGAAACATGAAGATCTCTAATATCTAATAATATTTCATTATTTACCATTATGCATTCTCCTCTTCTTCATCATCTGTTCCAATATATGCCTCAATTACTCTTGGATCTGCTTGAACAAAAGATGGTTCACCTTGAGAAATCTCTTTTCCAAAATTTATAACTGTAATGTAATCAGTTAATTTCATAACCATTTCCATATCATGTTCAATCATCATAATTCCAAGTCCCATCTCTTTTATTTTTAAGATGATATTTGTAAGTTCTATTGTTTCATTTTCATTAAGTCCAGCTGCTGGCTCATCTAAAATTAAAAGTTCAGGTTCAGCGGCTAATGCTCTTGCCATCTCGATTTTTCTTTGATTTCCATATGATAAATCACCAGCTGGTGTATTTGCATATTTACTTAAGCTAAAAAACTCCATTAGTTCTTCAACTTTTTTCCACTGTTTTAATTCATCTTTTTTATAAAAAGGTGTGTGAATAATTGAGTGATACCATTTTTGTTTTGATTTTGTATGACATCCTGCAATTATATTTTCAGCAACACTCATCTCTTTGAATAATCTAATATTCTGAAATGTTCTTAAAACTCCTCTTTGAGCAATTTTATGAGGTTCCATTCCTGTAATGTTTTCACCTTTGTATTTAATAGTTCCCTTTTCAGGAGTATATATACCTGTTACACAGTTAAAAAGTGTAGTTTTACCAGCACCATTAGGACCAATAATTCCATATATTTGACCTGGTTTTACCTTGATTGTTAAATCATCAATAGCAACTAAACCATGAAAGAGTTTTGAAACATTTTGGATTTCTAATACATATTTCATTATTTTGTCTCCTTCAATTTAGCTGCTTTTTTCTTTAAGAAATTTGGAATATTTCCAAAAGTAGCAGGCCATACACCATTTGGTCTTAAAATCATTGTTAATACCATCGCTGCACCAAAGATTAAATATCTTGATTCTTTAAACTCTGTAAATAACTCAGGTAATACAAACATTACAAATGTTCCTATTATAATTCCAGGAAGAGAAGCAGATCCTCCTACTAAAACAATAGCAAAGAACATAACAGACTGCATAAAGCTAAATGACTCAGGACTTACAGCTGAATACTGAATAGCAAATACACTTCCAGCAGCTCCTGCAATTGCAGCTCCTAAAGCAAAGGCAAATAGTTTGTAATATGAGATATTAATTCCCATAGATTTAGCTGCTATTTCATTTTTATTTATATAATATAGTGCTCTTCCATATTTTGAATTATCAAGATTTCTAATTATAAATAAAGTGATAATCAATAATCCAAAAGCTATATAATAAATAGCAGTATCAGACCATAATTCATAACCAAAAACTCTAACAACATCAATTCCAAAAATACCATTTGGACCACCGGTTAAATCAAATACATTGTTTTTTAATACTTGTTCAAAAATGATATTAAATCCAATTGTTGCAACTAATAAATAATCACCTCTTAAATGAATAATTGGACCTGCTAATAAAACTGAAAAAATCACAGGTATAATAATCGCAAATGGAATTGTTTCAATAATCTCAAAACCAAAATTTACATTTAAAATAGCTGTTGTATATGCTCCCATTCCAAAAAATATTGCATGCCCCATATTGAAAATTCCAGCTCGTCCTAGAATAATATCTTGAGAAAAAGCAACAACTGCAAATACTAGAAAAGTAATACCAATACTAAGCCATGCAGAATCAACTAAAAATGGAAAAACCGCCATTGTTACTAAAAATAGTATGGCAATAATAGTAGTTTTATTCATTATACTTTCTCCGCTGTTTTTTCACCAAGAATTCCAGTTGGTCTTATTATTAAAATTACAATTAATAAAATAAATGTAAAAGTCTCAGCCCAAGTGGTTGAAATATAGCCTGAAATCATTGCATTAAATAACCCTAATAAAAGTCCACCAAGCATTGCTCCTGGAATTGAACCAATCCCACCAATGATTGCTGCTATAAATGCATTTAATCCATAAAGCCAACCCATATCAAAAGTTAAACCTCTATAATAAATCCCAATAAATAATCCACCAATTGCTCCAAGCATAGAACCAATAATAAAAATAGTCATAATAATTCTATTAACATTAATACCCATTAATTTTGCAGCATCTTGATCAATAGCAGTAGCCCTTATTGCTGTACCCATTTTTGTTTTATTAATAAAAATATATAAAGCAGTCATTAATACAGCTGATAGTGCTAAAATCATAACTTGTGTAAATGATATAATTACTCCACCAAAATCCCAAGATGTACTTGGAAAAATATCTGATGGAAAGATTTCCATATTTGGTCCCCAAATTAACATGATTCCATTTTGAATAACAAGTGAGGCTCCAAGGGCTGAAACAACAGCACTTAATCGCGGTGCCGTTCTTAAAGGTCTGTATGCTAGACGCTCAAGAAGAACACCCACAAAAGCCACTACAATTGCTGTTAAACAAAATACTATTACAATATTTACTAAAGATAAGGCATTTGAACCATAAAACTGCGTAAAGATAGTAAGTCCAACATAAGCAGAAAAGGCAACAAGGTCACCGTGAGCGAAGTTGATTAACTTCATCACACCGTAAACCATTGTATAACCTAAAGCTACTAATGCATATAAACTTCCTATAGTTAATCCATTAATTAACTGTTGAAAAAAGATATCCATTTAATAAACCTTTTATTGACTAATTACGTCTTTAGTACCGTCATTTTTCATTTTATAAACAACAAATTTAGCACCAATTCTTTCACCATCTTCTCTAATATTAAATGGCCCTGTGATTCCTGGGAAATCTTTCATTGTTTTAATATATTCAACAATTTTTTTAGTATCAAAAGAATTAGTTTTTTCAACACCTTCCATAACTGCTCTTAAACCATCTGCATTTGTAACAGGCCAAATTGATGGGGGATCCATTTGGAATTTATTTTTATAAGCTGCAAGATATTTTTTAGCTTCTGGATAAGGTAAAATTTCAGGAGTTGGGAAGTTGATTAAAACTGTACCCTCAGCAGCATTTCCTGCTAATTTATAGAAATCAGGATTATCATTTGAATCTCCACCAACAAAATCTGCATCAATTTGTAATTGCGCTTGTTGAGCTCTTAATAATCCACCATCAGTATAGTAACCAGAATAATAAATAACATCAGGATTCATAGATTTTACTTTTGTTAACATTGCAGAAAAGTTTTGAGTTCCAGATTTAATTTTTCCTCTATAAATAACATTTCCACCTAAAGCTTTAATAGATGCTGCTGTTGCATCACCTAAACCTTCTGAGTAAGAAGAGTAATCAGATAAAACAACAATATTTTTATATTTTTTTGTATTTACCATATATTCAGCAGTATAATCACTTTGTGATGAATTAGGGAATGAGTTTCTAAAGAATGTCCAGTATTTATTTGATATTAAAGAATCACTTGTTCCATCTGATGTTTGAATAATATTATTTCTAAAATAAGTTGTTTGAGCAGCTTCTGTTGCTCCTGAAGTATATGAACCAATTACTGCAATTACACCTTCATTTGATAACTTTTTAGCACAAACAGCAGCTTTTTGAGCTTTTGCTTCATCATCACAAGTAACAACTTCAATTTGTTTACCTAAAAGTCCACCTGCGGCATTTTTTTCTTCAACTATTAATCTTACAAAGTTATCAATACTTTGACCTTCATTTGCATATTCACCTGTAATTGGTGCTTGTACACCTATTTTCACAACATCTGCTGCCATTAATGAACTAGCTAAGATAGCACTTACTGCTATTGTTTTTGTAATATTTTTTAAAATCATTTATCTCTCCTTAAATTTATTTAATTTTTATAAAGTATGCTCTATAACATAACAACCTATACACCACTCACCAACTTTTTCTATCTTTTTTATACTTCCCCCTTTGAAACTTGATTTTAAATTTTTATGTGAAGCTACTATTAAATCAAATGATTCAATAATATTATCTAGTCTTTCTTGAGCATTTTTTCTAGCACTTGATGAAATATCTAAATAGAATGCAAATATTCCATAATCTAATGTTGAATCTGAAGCATTATCTCTTTGCAACATTTTACACATAAGCTCAACATCATTTTTATACTCTTCTTGTACATTTCGAACACCATTTTTTAAAGACATAATAACTTTAGAAACGGAATCATTATCACTTTTATGGATAAATCTTTCATCTAAAGTTAGACATAATAATCTATCCATAATATAGTTTTTTCTCATGAAATCTTTATAATCTGTTCTATTTGGTAATGAACATCTTAAAATATCTGAAACCGTTGCATCAATGAAAATTTCAGGTGCATTAGCTAATTTACCAATTTCTTGAGCAACATGAATAGTTAAAAATTTTGGAGGAGCATATGATAAGTACAACTCATCAGATGTCCAAAAAGTATAGTTTCTTTTTGCATTCTCAATACCAGCTATAACTGCATTTATAACATCATCTTTTATAGGGAAAACACTCATTATTCTTGCTCCATATAGTTTTCATCTACTTCTTGTAAAATTCCACTTTCGAATAAAATATCTTCTATTAGTTTATTTTTTGATATATTTAAATTTTGACTCAAAATTGCTAGAGCATTATCTAACTTGCTATCAATTTTTATTGTAAGCTGAGAAATTTCTTTCTTACTACCATTAATATGTTTGTTGATAACTTTTTTGATAATAGTTCTTTTATTTTTAAGTTTTGCCATTTCTTAAACCATTTTCCCTAATAAATTTTTAGTAGTACTTTTAGTACTACTATTTTTTCTTAAGTCATTTTTACATAGTGAAACTTAATTTAATCTGATTTTTTTCATCATAAATGTATATAAAATAGTCATTTTTAATGTTTTTTGAGAAAAAATATCAAAATGCTATTTTGATGCTATTTTTCTCCTAATTTTACGATTTTTGTGTAATTTTAAGGATTCTTTTTTGAGCTTTTAAATTGTTGCAAAATCAATCCTAAAATAATAATTATTAATCCAAAAATTGTAGATATATAAATTTGCTCACCTACAATAAAATATATAAATATTAAAGAGATAAAAGGTGAGATGAAAATTAGATTTGCAATCTTTGAAGTTGATGTTGCACTTTGCATTGCTTTTAACCAAAAGAAAAAAGTAATTCCCATTTCAAATAATCCAACATAAGAAGCTGCTAGTATTCCTTTTATATCTGGAAGAACTAAAGGTTGAGTTATAAGAAAATAAATAATAACAATTGGAATTGAGACTAAAAAATTTGAAAACAAACCAACTATTGGATCAGCCTTTTGCTTAGTATTTATAATCCAATACATAGACCATAATACGGTTGATAGCAATGCTAATATAACTCCATCAATGTTTGAAAAATTTAATGAAAAAGGCTCACCTTTTGTAGATATAATCAAAACACCAAAGTAGCATATTATACCTGCAAGGATATCTTTGAATGTTAATTTTTGTTTTAAAAAAATTACAGATAAAAAAGCTAACATTAATGCCCAAGTATAATTTATAGCTTGAGCTTCTTGGGCTGGTAATAAATCATAGGCTTTAAATAAAACTAAATAGTATAAAAATGGATTTATTAAACCTAGAATAAAAACTAATTTATAGTTATTTATTATATGAATTTTTACATCATTGATTTTTTTTTGATAAAAAATTATTAACCATAAAACTATTGAAGAAAACAGTGAAGAGTATAAAACTAATTCGGATGGACTTAAATACTGTAAAGAAACTTTAAAAGCAGTTGCAACTGTTGACCAAAAAAATATTGCGATTAGTGCATATTTATATGCTTGATTTTGATTTTTGATAATTAAACCTTAAAAAATTTATCTAATTGTAGTAAATAAAGTTTAATTATAATTTAATTTTTTGTTTTATTAATTTATAAATATAAATTGCTTTTTTCTTAAATTTGCTTCTAGTTGAAAAGTATCTATCTTTTATTGATTTTTTTAATTCATAAGATTTATCTTTAATCATTATATATATTGAAGAGTTTTTGATTTTTGAAATTATTAATAATAGATAGTTATAAGAATACTCAAACCATTTAAATTCTAATAATTTTGATTTAGTAATATTGAAAAACCAAAAAATAAAAGCAGCAACGGGTACTTTTAATATATATATAACTACAGCGCTTGAAATATGTCCAGAAACAAATAAAATACCTGCATAAATACCAATTAATTCCACAATAATAAATGTGCTAAGAAAAAATATCAAGATTACATAGGAATTTAAAGATAAGATTTTTGGAATAAGTTTAGTAAATATTTGAAGACTTGAAATAAGTTTAATAAGAGGTTTAGCAAACTTTTCCCAAACTAATTCTTCAAATATTATATAAATAAATACTAAAACAATTAAAATTATATTTAGTATTTTTTTATACATGATTTATAAAGCTTTTACTTTTTTAATTCTTCTATAGTACCAAAGAGCTAAAATAGCTAATAAAACTAATATAATAATAATTATAGTATGTAAATACTCTTTGATTAAAACTTCATTCCCACCTAAGAAATATCCTAGTAATGTAAGTATAATAACCCAAATACCAGCACCTAAACTTGTATAAATACAAAATACAAATAAATTCATACGAGCCAGTCCAGCAGGAAATGAGATATATTGTCTAACAGCAGGTATTAATCTTCCTGAGAAAGTTGAAATATGTCCATGTGATTTAAAAAACTCTTCCATTTTAACAATAGTAGGCTCTTTTATAAAAAAGTATTTCCCATATTTAATTAAAAATTTTCTTCCAAATTTAATAGCTAAATAGTAATTAAATAAAGCACCTGCAAGAGAACCTAAGATTCCTACAGCAATTGCTATATACATATTCATTTCACCTTTATAAGCTAAATAACCAGCAGGAATCATAACTACTTCAGAAGGGAAAGGGAAAAATGAGCTTTCAAGAAACATCATTAAAAAAATACCTATATAGCCTAAACTTCCTACAGTTTCAACTATAAAATTAACAATACTTGTAAGCAAGTGGATCCTTTAGATTAGTTTTTTCCATTTTGATATTGAGTTATTAATAAGTTCAAATATTATATCATTTGTTGGTTCTATTTCATCAAAATAATCAGAAACTATTTTTAAAACGTAAAAGTCTTTAATATTTTCTTTACAAATTTGAGAGAAGAATTGTGCTTGTTTATCAACTAATAAAGTTTCTAAATTTTCATCAGTTTCAAGTGGTTTTTCTATAGTAGTAATGTTAGCAAAATTTAATCCACCAATAAATCTATTAGTACAAAAAAGTGTTCCAAGGGCAATTGAACCATCACTACAAGATGCAATACTTAAATCAAATGCTTTAGAAATTGAATAGTTTTTAAAAATATAATCCAAAGACTTAACTATTAAATCTTTACTTACTCCAGATATTATAAGTAAGATATCATCATTGGAATATATTTTATTTTCGTAAGAGTTTTCTAATTCTTTCAAATTAAAAAATTTGATAATCGGATTTGCTTCGATTATCGAGGTTGTGTGAATTAAGATCTTTGACATTAAATCAAACTAAGGCCTAAGCCAAAGTTTTACTTTCTTTTAAGTTCTTTAATTCTTGCAGCTTTACCTTTTAATCCTCTTAAGAAGTTTAATTTAGCTCTTCTTACTCTACCTTTTCTAATTACTTCAAAAGATTTTAAAGATTCAGAATATAATGGGAAAATTCTTTCAACACCGATTGAGTTTGCACCAATTTTTCTAACTGTAAAAGTTGAGTCTACACCGTTTCCACTTCTACCGATAACAATACCTTCGAAAGTTTGAACTCTTTTTTTCTCACCTTCTTTAATTTCAACACCAAGTCTTACAGTATCTCCTGCTCTAAATTGAGGGATCTCTTTTGACTCTATTTGAGCTGCTTCAAAACTAGCTATATATCTATTTTTCATCGTTTTTCCTTATTAGGTCTATAATATTTTGTCTTACAATTGGACATCTGGAATTTTAAGTCGGAAATTTTACTATGATTTCCCTTTAAGAATTCTTTAACAACACTTAATTTTTGAAAAATTTCAGGTTTGGTAAAAGATGGTGCTTCTAAAAGGTTGTTTTCATAGCTCTCAACATCCAAAGAATCGGCATTTCCTAAAACTTTTTCAACATTTCTTGAAATAGCGTCAGCCATCACAAGAGAGGGTAATTCTCCCCCTGTTAAAATAAATTCTCCTATAGAAAACACTTCATTTGCATATTTTTCTATAACTCTTTCATCAATTCCTTCATATCTTCCACTAACAAAAACAATGTTTTCTTTCTTAGCTAGTCGCTTTGCATCATTTTGTCTAAATGGCTTCGCAGCAGCTAATGGAAAAACAATATAAGCATCTTTGTTTTTACTCTTTATTTCATCTAAGCAATCAAATAATGGCTGACAAGTAAGAAGCATTCCTGCTCCTCCACCAACCATTTGATCATCAACTTTTTTATGCTTATTAGTCGTAAAATCCCTTGGATTATAAAACTCATAAGATATAAAATTTGATTCAATTGCTCTTTTTAATATAGAGTCATAGAAATATGGCTCAATCAAATTTGGGAAAAGTGTTACAAAAGTAAATTTCAAACTTAAATTCACATACCTTATATAATAAAGTATGTTCTCCTTTTTTCTTGGAATCATACCATATTTATTTTTATTTATAATTAAGCATTAATTATTTACACTTCGCACTTATTTATAAAAAAGGTTTTATTTGAAATTACTTAAGGGTTTTGGAAAAAAATATTTCACACTATCAGCAATACAAGCACATTCTGTTGCACCAAAATTACATAGTGTAATTACATCATATAAAAATCATTTAAATAAAAAACTATCAATATCTTCAAAAGATGAAAATGAAGAAGATGAATCTGTCCCAATTTTACAAGAAAGCTTGATATCTTGCTTTATACAAAAAAGTAAACCTTGTCATTGTGATTGTGTTTTTAGAAGAAAAACTGCATTAGCAGTAACTCTCTTTAAATTTATTCCTAGATGTCCTTATTATGACACATTCTTCGCATTTAGAAGATCAGGTGTTCACCCTCCTTTCATTTATTTTAATTAAACAAATCAAAATTCAAAACAAAATATTAAATTAAAAGGCAAAAAAAATGCAAAAGAGTTATGTAATAGGATTTCCAAGAATTGGAGAAAAAAGAGAGCTTAAAAAAGTTCTAGAAAAATACTGGTCAAAACAAAGTGATTTTAATGAAGTTAAATATGTGGCACGTCAATTAAAAAGACGACATTGGAACTACCAAAAACAAGCTAACATTAGTTTTATATCATCTAATGATTTTTCACTTTATGATAATGTGCTTGATACAACTATTCTTCTAGGAGCAATACCAAAAAGATTTGAACATTTAAAAGATGAAGAACTATATTTCACAATGGCTAGAGGAAATGATTCTTGTCCGGCAATGGAAATGACTAAATGGTTTAATACAAACTATCATTATATAGTTCCTGAAATTTCTAAAAACACTACTTTTAAACTAAATAGTAAAAAAATCATTGAAGAGTATAATGAAGCTAAAGAGTTAGGATTAAAAACAAAAATAAATTTAATTGGTCCCATCACATATTTAGGTCTTTCAAAAAGTATTGATAATTCTGATGTTTTTTTTCAAATTAATAATGTAGTAAAAATTTATAAAGAATTACTAGAAGAGATATCAAAACTTGATGATGAAATTATTGTTCAATTTGATGAACCATTATTTGTAAAAGATATTGATACAAAAGTATTATCTTTAATTAAACCTGTATATGATGAGCTTTCAAATAGTATTTCAAATATAAAAGTAGTAGTTGCAACTTATTTTGAACATTCAAATGAAGCTACAAAAATATTAGTAAATACTTCTATTTGGGCATTAGCTTTAGATTTTATTTATGGTGAAAAAAACTTAGAAGTATTAGAAGAAATAAATAATTCAAATAAAACTTTAATTGCAGGAGTTATTGATGGAAGAAATATTTGGAAAAGTGATTTCAAAAAGAAAATAGATTTACTAGAAAAAATTTCTTCACATATAAATAAAGATAAATTGATTGTATCTACCTCTTGTTCTCTTCTTCATGTACCTTTTTCTTTAAAATATGAAGATAACTTAGCTAAAGAAATAAAATCTTGGTTAGCTTTTGCTTGTGAAAAATTAAATGAACTTTCACTTGTAAGTAAAGATTTTTTTGATGTGGATTTAAATTTAGAAGAGATTTCAACTATCAAAAGAAATTTAGAAGATAATATCCAAAGAAAAACATCTAGTAAAATTCATAATTTAGAAATTCAAAATGAAATAAAAAATTTAAAACTTTTTGAAAGAGTAGATAAGTTCAAAGAGAGAATAAAAATTCAAAGAGAGTTTTTCAATTATGATTATCTAACAACTACAACAATTGGTTCATTTCCACAAACCCCTGAAATTAGAGAAAATAGAAAAAAATTCAAAGAAAATTGTATCTCAAAAGAAGAGTATGAAAAAGAAATAAAAAAATATATTGATGATTGTATTTCATTTCAAGAAGAAATAGGACTTGATGTATTAGTTCATGGGGAACCTGAAAGAAATGATATGGTTGAGTATTTTGGTGAGATGTTAGATGGATTTGCATTTACACAAAATGCTTGGGTTCAGTCTTATGGTAGTAGATGTGTAAAACCTCCTCTAATCTATGGAGATGTAAATAGAGCAAATCCAATGACTGTTAGTTGGATAACTTATGCCCAAAGTAAAACTTCAAAAGTTGTAAAAGGTATGTTAACAGGTCCTGTTACAATTTTAAACTGGTCATTTGTAAGAGATGATATAAAAAGAAGTGAAGTAGCAAAACAAATCGCTCTTGCCATTGCAAAAGAAGTTGATGATTTGCAAAAAGCTGGAATAAAAATGATTCAAGTTGATGAAGCTGCATTTAAAGAAGGTTATCCTCTACGAGTTGAAAATATTAAAACTTATGAAAAATGGGCTGTTTATAATTTCAAACTAAGTGTTAGTTTAGCTGCTATTGATACACAAATTCATACCCATATGTGTTATAGTGAGTTTAATGATATTATAAAAACTATAGAAGAAATGGATGCAGATGTTATTTCAATAGAAACAGCACGAAGTGGAAATAGACTATTAAAAATCTTTAAAGAAGTTGCATATAAACAAGAAGTAGGACCTGGAATTTATGATATTCATAGTCCAAGAATTCCAAGTGTAGATGAAATGGTAAAACAAATAAAAGCTTTACTTGAAGTTTTACCAAAAGAGCAATTATGGATAAATCCTGATTGTGGATTAAAAACTAGAAAATGGCCTGAAGTAAAACAAAGTTTAAAAAATATGGTTGAAGCTGTAAATATAATAAAAAATAAATTTAACTAGAGTTTTTTACTCTAGTTAAATTATTATTCAATTAAATACTTAATTATGCTAAAACATATTTTTAGATAAGATTCAAAAAAAAAATAAGAAAAGAAAACATGATTACATTAAATGATATAAAAGATGCGAAAAGAAGACTAACAGGAACTGTTCTAAATACTCCTTTAGTAAAAGCTCCAATTCTAAGTAAAGATTTAAATTCAGAGATATATTTAAAAGAAGATAACTTACAATTAACAGGAAGTTTTAAAATCAGAGGTGCTTTCAATAAACTAGCAATAATGGATGACAAAAGAAGGAAAAATGGTGTAGTTGCTGCAAGTGCAGGAAACCATGCACAAGGTTTAGCATATGCAGCACAATATTTTAATTGTGAAGCAACTATTTTTATGCCAGAGGCAACACCTTTAACAAAAGTAAGTGGTGTTAAGTCATATGGAGCAAATGTAGTTTTAATTGGTGAAAATTTTGATGAAGCATATGCAACAGCAACAAAATTTGCTATTGAAAATGATAAAGAGTTCGTTCATCCATTTGCAGATGATGCTGTAATTGCAGGACAAGGAACTATTGCTTTAGAAATTTTAGAGAAAATTGATAATATGGAACAAATAATTGTACCAATTGGTGGAGGTGGATTAATTTCGGGAATTGCAATAGCGGCAAAAGCTATAAATCCTAATGTTAAAATTATAGGAGTTGTAGCATCAGGGGCTAGAGGAATGAAGGAATCATTTGAAGCTAGAATGCCTATTGATTCAGCATCTGTTAAAACCATTGCAGATGGAATTGCAGTTCGTGATGTAACACCTAAGCTTCTTGACATTATTTTAGAATATGTTGATGAAATAGTCGAAGTAACCGATAATGAAACTGCGAATGCTATTTTATTTTTACTTGAAAAACATAAGCTTGTGGTAGAAGGAGCAGGTGCTGTTGCAACCGCTGCTATTATGCATAAAAAAGTTAAAACGGATAACCAAAAAGTTTGTGCAATAGTAAGTGGTGGAAATATTGATGTAACAATGTTATCTCTTATTATTGATAAAGGATTAGTTAAATCTTTTAGAAAAATGAATCTTATCGTAACACTTATGGATAAACCAGGTGCATTAATGAGATTAACAGATGTTTTTACTAAAAGCTCTACAAATATTGTTCAAATAGATTACGATAGAAATTCGGTAAAGCTGGAGTTTGGTGAGGCTCATGTTACAATTGCCCTTGAAACAAAAGGTGAAGAACATCAAGAACTAATAAGAGAAAATTTGAAACAAAGTGGATATAGATTCAAACAAATCTAAGTTAATTTAATATCTTTAGAAAGTTTTTAGAAAACAAATATTATAATGCATGCATAATTTAGTATGTAGAAACAAAAAATAAAGGAAGAAAATGGAAGGAAGACTGTTTACATTCTTAGGAACTATCGGTGGACATGGACAAGAGTGGATAATCCTATCTCACTACGTTTTAGTTATTGGAATTATTTTCTTAATAGCAAGAGCAGCAACTAATAAATTACAATTAGTTCCAACAGGAGCACAAAATGTAATGGAAACATTTGTTGGTGGTATCATTACTATGGGTGCTGATACTATGGGTGAAAAAAATGCTAGAGTTTATATGCCGTTAATTGCATCATTAGCTATAGTTATTTTCGTAAGTAATATGATTGGAGTAATTCCTGGTTTTGAAGCTCCAACTAGTAATATCAACTTTACTTTATCTTTAGCATTAATAGTATTTGTTTACTATAACTATGTTGGAATTAAGAAAAATGGTTTTATTAACTATTTTAAACACTTTATGGGACCAATGCCAATTCTTGCTCCTTTAATGTTCCCAATTGAAATTATTTCTCATTTTTCAAGAATTATTTCATTATCATTCAGACTTTTTGGTTCAATTAGAGGGGATGATATGTTCCTTATGGTACTTTTAATGTTAGTACCTTGGTTATTACCTCTTCCTGGATTCTTCTTATTAACTGCGTTTGGTTTCTTACAAGCGTTTATTTTCAGTATATTAACTTATGTTTATATTGCTGGATCAGTTATGATGGAACACGAAGAACACTAAGAATTCTTAGAATTCCAACAAAAAGCACAAAAGGGAATAAGTTTTACTTATTCCCTTTTTTTATTGCCATAGGAAAATAAAATCATATGAATTACAATCTAAAACACTATCTAATAACGGATCCAAAATACTATACAAATGATAAAACTTTATTTGAAGATAAACTAATAAAAATTTTAGAAAATAAAAAAGTTGATATTGCATGTTTTAGAGATAAATACTCTAATAATTATAGAGAATTAGCAGAAACATTTATAAAAATTTGTAAAAATTTTAATATAAAAGAGATTTTATTAAATACAGATTATAAACTAGCTTATGAATTAAATGCAACAGGTGTTCATCTAAATTCAACACAATTCGAAAATATCAAAGAAGCAAAAAAACTAAAGTTAAATACAATTATATCTTGTCATAGTTTAGAAGATATTAAAAAAGCAAGAGATTTAAATTGTGATACAGTTACCTTTTCTCCTATATTTCACACACCAAATAAGGGTGAGCCAAAAGGAGTTTCAGAACTAAAAAAAGCAATTAATTTATATAAAGACATTAATATCATAGCTCTTGGTGGAATTATAAATGAAGAGCAAGTAAAGCAAGTAGAAGAAACAAAAGCTTATGCCTTTGCTTCTATTCGATATTTTATTTAGATCTCTTTTATAAAACTTTCATTTGAGTGCAAATAAACTAAATAGGCTTTTACTTCATTTGTATTAAATATATCTTTTATTGCTTTTTTATAAAAAGATACTTGAGCTATATGTTCAGGTAATCTATCTTTTGTAGTTTTATAATCTATAATATAATAAGTGCCATTTTTAAAAAGAAGTAAATCAATAATTTTTATTTCTTCTTTATATATAAGAGACTGCTCTGTTATGAATTCTGAATCTTTAACAATATTTTTAAAAGCATCATTTTGAACTAACAAGAAAATTCTATTTTCTATATCAATAAAATCAACTTCATTTAGATAATTTGAATATCTACTTCTAGCAAGTTTTAGTGAATAATCCAAACAATCAAGGCTAAATTCATTCATCATTTCTAAGCAATAGTGAGTTGTAATTCCAAAGTATTTTGCATGTAGATGATTTTCATCTAACTCTTTTTCTTTTGCTATTTGTTTATCTTGAGTTCCTAAATTCATAGGTGTATAAATAACCTTCTCAACCTTGTCATAATTTTTAGAAATATTTATACTCTCTTTTATAGTTCCAATTTTACAAGTACTCATATTTAAAATATCAAATACTGATGATTTTATTTTTTTAAATACTATCATATTATTTTTAGCCCTTGTTAATGCAACATATAAAATATTTATCTCATCTTCTAAACTTAAAGCTTTTTCTTTAGCAAGTGCTTTTTCATACTCTTTATTGTAGTTTTCATAGCCTTTTATTTTATAAAAAATATTTTTTAATTCCACACTATCATACTCAAAAAGAAGTGATGATTTATCTACATTCTTTCTTTTTATTCTATCAAGTAAAATTACAGTATTAAACTCCAATCCCTTTGATTTAAAAATAGTTAGTATTTGAAGACCAATAGATTCACTATTAACCATATTTGCATCAAGTTTATCTATTTCATAAACGAAATCTACAATATTATTGAAGCTAGAACTCACTTCAATAAGTTTGATGATATTTTCATCTATTATTTTTAAATTACTAGCTATCTCTTTTATTAAATCTTGAATAGATTTTTCTTCTAAAGAAACGAGTAAATCTAATTCATTTAATATTGATTTTCCAATAAGTGCATTTAAATTCTCTTTATAAATATCTTCTTTAAAATAGATATATTTAATTGCATTTATAATTGCTTTTACATTTTGTTGATTTATAAGTTTTGAAGTCATCTCAGTTGAGATTTTCAAAGATGGAAATTTTTGTTTTAAATAGTAGTATAGATTTAAAACATCAGCATTTGTATAAGTTAATATTGCTATATCATTTGAATTTACACCCTCTTGTAAAAGTGCTGCAATTTTTGATGCAACATTTATAAATTTTTCATCTTCGTCAAAAGCACTATCTTCAATTACTTCTATATAACCATCTTTTGCTATTGATTCTTGTTCAAAGTATTCATAATTTGGTAATTTTAAAAAAAGAGAATTTACGTAAGAAATTATATTTTCACATGAACGATAGTTTGTATTTAAGACTTCAACTTCAAGAAGTTTATTTGTATTTGCAACATAATCAAAAAGCTCTCTTTTCCCACCTCTGAATCTATAAATTGATTGTTTTGTATCTCCCACATAAAAAAATGTTTTAAATTTAGTTGCATCCCCTGAAAGTATCTCTTTTATTAAAGGCTCTAAAATTTTATATTGTAAAAGTGAAGTATCTTGAAACTCATCCATTAATATATGTGAAAACTGCGAATCTAATCTAAAATATAAAAACTCTTTATCAATTTTTGTTGATAATAGTTCGTAAACTAAATTTGAAATATCATTAAACTCTAAATAGTTTTTATTTTTATTAAATGAAAACTTAAAATCTTTAAACATTAAATACAACTCAAATAATTTACTAAGACTATAACCTGCTCTTAATTTATAATAAATAGCGATTTGTTCTTTTAATGTAGAAAAATAAGATTCAATTGTTTCATTTGCACATTTCTTAAAATATGAATAATCAGCTAATGTATCTTTTTCAAGCCAAGTTCTACCAAATAGATCATCAAATTTTTCAAAATCAACAGCTTTTATTGCACTATTACTTGCAACACTACAATTTAAAATCGCTTCTTTTATTTTAAAAGCATTTTCTAAAACCATATCTTTTTGTAAGTCAATTAATTTTGCATCAATATTTAAAATATCAATAGTTTCATTTTTTTCAAGTAAATTTTTAAATAGATCAAAAATAGAGTTAAACTTCTTTTTTTCATAGTGTGAAAAATCAATTAATATTTCAAATTGTTTAGAATCTAAAGATTCTAAAAACTTCATACTTAAAGTCTCAATATCATCTTCTTTTATTTCAAAATCATCTGAAATTCCAATATATCCACAAAATTCTCTAAGAATTTTATTAATAAATTTATCAATTGTAAAAATAGATAAAGTAGCATTTGAAAAAGATTTTACTAAAAAAGATTTTCTACCAAGAATTTCTTTTTTTGATAAATTTGATTGCTCAACAATTGCATTTAAGTATGCTTCATCATCTCCTAAAGTAAGAAGTGTTTTATAAATTCTTTCACTCATTTCATTTGCCGCTTTATTTGTAAATGTAAGAGTTAAAATCTCATTTGGTTTTGCACCAAGTAATAACAATGATATATATCGAACTGTTAGTGCAAAAGTTTTTCCACTTCCTGCACTAGCTTTTAGGGCTAAGTATTTTTTCATAAACGAATGATACTAAAGTAACAATTATAACTTACTATATTTCTTTAGATTAATTATTTTTTATTAAATTAATAAGATTCTTTTAGATATAATCTAGTCTCAAAAAATACTTAGGATAGTTTATATGCAAACAAAACATCAAAAAGTTCAAACCTTACTTGACGCAATTCCATATATTAAAAAGTTTTTCGGAAAAATAATTGTTATCAAATATGGAGGATCAGCTCAAACAAGCCCTGATTTAAAAGAAAAATTTGCGCAAGATATCGTTTTTCTTTCACTTCTAGGAATAAAACCTGTAATTGTTCATGGTGGTGGTTCAAGAATTACTGAACTTCTAAACAAACTAGAGATTCCATCAAGTTTTGTGGATGGTCATAGGGTTACGTGTGAAGAAAGTATGAGAGTTGTTGAAATGGTATTAAGTGGTGAAATTAATAAAAATATCACTTCTTTACTAAATCATCATGGTGCAAAAGCTATTGGTATTTCAGGTAAAGACTCAGCAATTATTAATGCCATTCCAAAAGATGGTGGTAGATTTGGATACACAGGTGAAATCACAAAAGTAAATGGAACAATGATTACTAATCTAATCAAAGAAGGATTTATTCCTGTTATTGCTCCAATTGCTGATAGTGCTGAACCTAACCATCCTGGATTTAATATAAATGCAGATGTTGCAGCTTGTGAAATAGCAGCTGCTGTTGGAGCTCAAAAAGTCTTATTTTTAACAGACACTATTGGAGTTTTAGATAAGAAGGGTAATTTAATTACTTCATTAGATAAAGAAAGTGTAGAAGCATATAAACTAGATGGAACAATAGCAGGAGGAATGATTCCAAAGGTTGATTCATGTATTGATGCTATTTATAATGGTGTAAATAAAGCACACATTATTGATGGAAGAGTTGAGCATTCTATTTTACTTGAGTTATTTACAAGTGATGGAATTGGTACTCAATTTGTAAGACGAGATAATCCAAACAATGATATTAATTTGGATAAATTATTAAACGACTAAATTAAATAAATAAAAATTCCCTTATTTTGGGATAATTTTAAGGAATATGAATGAATTTTATAGAAACAAGAGGAAATGACGGTATTAAACCAGTTGAAGTACCATTTAGTGAAGCGATTCTAAATCCAAGTACATCATTTGGAGGATTATATGTACCTGCATATTTACCAAAACTTGAAGATAACTTTTTACAAAATCATGTTAACTCTTCTTATAAAGAATTAGCTTATGATATTTTAAAAGCTTTTGAAATAGATATTGATGAATCTGAAATAAATAAAGCATTAGCTTTATATGATAACTTTGATAATCCTTTAAATCCATGTCCTGTAATAAAAGTGAAAAAAGATTTATTTGTACATGAACAATATCATGGTCCAACACGAGCTTTTAAAGATATGGCATTACAACCTTTTGGTTCAATTCTTTCTTCAATTGCAAAAAAAAGAGATGAAAAATATTTAATTTTAGCAGCAACTTCTGGTGATACAGGACCAGCAGCACTTAATACTTTTAAGAATAAAGAAAATATTCAAGTAGCTTGTTTATATCCAGATGGTGGAACTAGCGATGTTCAAAGACTTCAAATGGTTTGTGAAGATGGTAAAAACTTAAAAGTACTTGGAATAAAAGGTAATTTTGATGATGCACAAAATGCATTAAAACAATTATTAGCTTCTCAAACTTTTAAAGATGAATTAAAAAAAGACAATATTAAATTAAGTGCAGCAAATTCTGTGAATTTTGGAAGAATTATATTTCAAATCATTTATCACTTCTGGTCTTATATCCAACTTCTTAAAGAAAATGAAATTAAAAATGGTGATAAAATCTACTTAGTTGTTCCAAGTGGTAACTTTGGGAATGTTTTGGGTGGATTCTACGCACAAGAAATGGGAGTACCAATTGAAAAACTTTTAGTAGCATCAAATGAAAATAATATTCTTACACAATGGATTAACACAGGTATTTATGATATAAGAGATAAAGAATTAAAGCTTACAAAATCGCCTGCGATGGATATATTAAAATCATCAAATATTGAAAGAGTTATCTTTTCTCTTTATGGAGCACAAAGAACAAAAGAATTAATGGAAGACTTAAATAAAAATAATGTTTTCCATATGAGTGAAAACGAAACAAAAAAACTTCAAGAATATTTTTCTGCAGTTAATTCAGATGATACATTTGGAACAAGAACAATTAAAGAATTCTTAGATATTGGTTACTTAATGGATCCACATACTGCAACTTGTATAAAAGCATATAATACATTAAGAAAAAAAGACTTAAAAACAGTTATTTACTCAACTGCTGAATGGACAAAATTCTCACCAACAGTTTTAAATGCTTTAAATGAAAATGATACAAAATACGCTGATAAGGAAGCTTTAGAAGAAGTTTCTTCAAAATACGATGCTAATTTACCGCAAAGTATAAAAGATTTATTTAGTGCTAAAATTAATCACTCTTTAGTTATTGACAAAAAAGATATTGAAACAGAAATTGTAAAATTCATTAGAGAATCATAAGATTCTCTAATATTTATATTAAGAACTAAAAATACCTACATAAATGATAGATTGTGTCATTTATTCTCAAACTAATCTTAAAAAATAGCATTAACGTGACATAAGTCAATTCAATTTAAGTAATTTAGTAATATAATGACCAAATTCTAAATTAAAAAAAAGGAAGCCAAATATGTCTAAAGAAACAAATAGACGAGATTTTATTGGTTACTCATTTGCTGCAGTTGCTGCAGTAGGTGGAGCAGCATCGCTTGTTGGTATGAAACAAGCTTGGGATCCACTTCCAAGCGTACTTGCAGGTGGATTTACTGAGATAGATCTTGCACCATTAAAAGCTGGGACACCAGAAACTTTTACGTGGAGAGGGAAACCAATATTTGTACTTAAAAAGAGTGCTGATATGGAGAAAGCTGATAGAGATTTAGTAGTAGGAGAAGATAGATACACTGTTGCTATTGGTCTTTGTACTCACTTAGGATGTATTCCTGCGTGGAAAAAAGATATATGGAAATGTGCATGTCATGGTGGAGAGTTTAATGCTAGTGCTAAACAAACATTTGGACCTCCTCCAAGACCTCTTGATTTACCTCCATTTGAAGTAAAAGGAACTACAATCGTTTTAGGAAACGAAGGTCCAGAATACAAAGCTATCGCTGCTGCGATGATGGCATAAGGAGTAATAAATGGCAAAATTTGAAAAAGCTAACTCTGTTGGAGAATGGTTAGACCAAAGACTTAATCTAACTACTTTCAACAAGGTAATGATGACTGAATACTGGATTCCAAAAGATATTAACTTCTTATGGGCAATGGGAGTATTACTTGCTACTACTTTTGGTATTTTAATTATCTCAGGAATTTTCTTGATGATGTATTACAAACCAGATATTAATTTAGCATTTGATTCTGTTAACTACACAATTATGCAAGAAGTTGCTTTTGGTTGGTTATTTAGACATATGCATGGTGTTGCGGCATCTGTTGTATTCTTAATTATTTATATTCACATGTTTACTGGTATCTATTATGGTTCTTATAAACAAGGGAGAGAAATGATTTGGATTTCAGGTATGTTATTATTTATGACATTCTCTGCTGCTGGATTCTCTGGATATATGTTACCATGGGGACAAATGTCTTACTGGGCTGCAATGGTTATTACTAACTTATTTGGTGGAGTTCCAGTTATTGGAGATGCTTTAGTTGTATGGATTAGAGGTGACTTTAACGTTGCTGATGCTACTTTAACTAGATTCTTTATGTTACATGTATTCTTATTACCAATTACAATTATGGGTATTATTGGTGTTCACTTCTATACATTAAGAATTCCTCACGTAAATAATCAATCTTCTGAAGAATTTGATTTTGATGAAGAAGCTGAAAAATATTTAGCTGGAAATAAAAAAGAGTCAAAAGTTATTCCTTTCTGGCCTGTATTTATTTCTAAAGATTTAGCAGTATTAGGTGTATTCTTAATATTCTACTTCTACTTAGTATTCTTCCATTACAATTTTGCTATGGATCCAGTTAACTTCGATCCTGCTGATAACATGGTTACACCTGCTCATATTTATCCTGAGTGGTATTTCCTATGGTCATATGAAGTATTAAGAGGTTTCTTCTTTGATATTGCTGGATTTAAAGCATTTGATATTGGATTAATCGCATTTGCATTTGCTAATGGTATTTTCTTAGTATTACCATGGTTAGATAGAGATCCAAAAATTTTACCAGCACATAAAAGACCTGCGTTCTTTATTTGGTTCTGGATATTAATGGTTGACTTAATAGTATTAACTGTTTATGGTAAATTACCTCCAACAGGTACTAATGCATGGGTTGGATTCTTTGCAGCAGTAGCATTTATTGTATTATTTGTTGTACTTCCAATCGTTACTAAAATTGACGCTAAGAAAAGGGGATCACTATGAGAGAATTAAAAATACTAGCAGTAGTAGTAGCATTAACGCTTATTACTTACTGGGGAGTTGAGCCATTTGCTCACTCTCAAATGCATCCTCATGTAGCAGCTGCTGATTTTACATTCTCAGATGTGAAAAAAGATGTTGAAGATGTTACAGCATTACAAGGTGATGCAACAAATGGAGAGGCTTTAGTAACAGCAAACTGTACAGCTTGTCACTCAATTGAGTCTAAAGGTTTCCCACAAGTTATGGATAATGCAAGTTCAGCTGCTGCTTATGGTGTTACACCTCCTGATTTAGGATCTGCTGGGAAATTATATGATGCAACTTATTTAGCTGCATTTATTAAAAATCCTGCAGTTGCATCTAAAGTTGCTCATAAATTCGTTGATGGAAGAGCTCATCCAATGCCAAGTTATGACTGGATGCAACCACAAGAGATTGCAGATATGGTTGCATATTTAAAATCTATTGCGCCAAAAGAAATGACAAACAAAGAAGTATTCACTGATGCTTGTCAAAGATGTCACGCTATTAAATATGCTGATATGAAAGGTGGTTCAATGGCTGCATTTACACCAAATGCTGATATTAAACACTACATGGGGAAATTACCTCCAGATTTATCTCAATATATTAAATCAAGAGGACATGAGTATTTAGAAACTTTTGTTAACGACCCTCAAAAACACCTTGAAGGTACAGCAATGCCAAGAGTTGGATTAAATGAAGAATCTCAAGCTCAAGCTATTTCTTACTTGGAAGAAATTGGTGAATCTAAAAAAGCAGAGAGAGAAGAGTTAGGACCTAAATTCTTAATTTATATGGTAATCTTTGCAATCTTCGGATTCTTATGGAAAGCAAGTAAATGGAGAGATGTTCACTAAGAACATTTCTTCAAAATAAAATTAGTAAAAAAAAGGATAGATTGAATATCTATCCTTTTTTTATGTACAAATTATAAAATACTATAAAAGTATTTTTGAAGCAGCAGAAATAACTGCAGTTTCTGAACGAAGTATTAAATTAGAATTAAATCCAACAACATTATCTTTTGTAAATAATTCTCTTTCTTTATTAGAAAAACCACCTTCACAACCAATAACTAATGTTTTGATTTCATCACTTTTTTTATCAATAGAAATATTTGAAAAATCTAAAAAATAAATATCTTTATTTTCTTTTATAAATGTTTCTATATTTTTACATAATTCAAGCTTAATGATATTTGATCTTCCACATTGACAAGAAGAGTTTATTAATATCTTTTCTAGTTTTTCTATATTTATTTTAAAATTCTTTTGAGAATAATCACTATAAATGAAAGTAATTTTATCAACTCCCATTTCATTTAAAGATGCAATATGTTTTTCTATTGTTTTTGGATCAACAACACACCATCCTAGATGTAAACTTCTTTTATTTAAAAGAGTTTTTTCTTCACTTGAAATTAAATCTAATATCGCTCTTTTTTTATCAATATTATTTAATCTATATAAATAAAGATTATTATCTTTTAAATTTCTAAAATAAATCTCATCATCAATTTTATGTCGTCTAGCTTTTATTAAGTAATTATAAACATCATCTTTTATTTCTAAAATATTACCACCACAAAATTCATCATAAGTAAATTGCATTAAAATACCTTAGAAATAATATAAACAGCAATAATTACAGATATTTCAATTGTATAAATTTTTTTTGAATATGCAAAAAAATCATTTTGAAGTTCACTCTGATCATGTTTAATAACTCTCATTTTTTTATATCTTTTTATTTCAATAACTAATAAAAATATTGAAGCAGGGATCATTAAAGCAATTGTAAAACTAAAAGTTTTTGCATAAAAAGCAACAATTGTACCTGTATAAATAACTATAGCATTTGTTAAATGATATAAAGGTGTCATAAATTTTAATCTTTTTGCTAAAACAATAAAATTTCTTTCTCTTGTAACTGAATATAAATTAAATAACATAATTGCTAAAAAAAAGTATATTGTATAAACGTGGGTTTGAACCGCACTTTGCATTAATTCCATATATGTTTATCTCACTTTTAAAAAATTTTGGTATTATATCTAACTTGTCATAAGTTTTTATTTTAACTACAAAAGGAATAATATGGCTATTGCAGTACAAAAGGCTATAGATATAATTTCAAATCTAAATATTAATACAAATTTCGAAATCATACCAATAGAAAATGCTCTAGGAAGAATCTGCGCTCAAGAAGTAATCGCAAATAGTTTTTTACCAAAATTTAACAACTCTGCAATGGATGGTTACGCAATAATCTATGCAAATAAAAATAATGAATTAAAAATAATTGATACAATTTTTGCAGGTGATAATAATACAAAATTATTAGAAGAAAATACTTGTATAAAAATAATGACGGGTGCAAGAGTACCTGAAAATACTAGTGCTATTATTCCCAAAGAAGATACTCAAGAACTTAATGATAATAAAATAAGAATAACACAAAATGTTAAAGAATTTCAACATATAAGATATATTGGTGAAGATATTAAAAAAAATGATATTTTAATAAAAATAGGTGATGAGATAAATTTCTCTAAAATAACTCTTTTAAGTTCTCAAGGTTATTCACACATAAAAGTTTTTAAAAAACCAAAAATTGTTGTATTTGCAAGTGGAGAAGAGTTAAAACTTCATTATCAAAAAATAGAAGATCATCAAATTTACAATTCTAATACCCCAACTTTTATAGCACGAGCTAAAGAATTAGGTTGTGAAGTAACATTTATTGGTCAAGCAAAAGATAGTATTGAAGCAATAAAAGAACTTATTAATAACTCATTAGATGCTGATTTAATTATAACATCAGGTGGTGTCTCAGTTGGGGATGCTGACTTTACAAAAGCTGCTTTTGCTGAACTTAATTTTGAAACTATTTTTGATGGTATAAAAATTAAACCAGGGAAACCCACTGTTTTTGGAAAAATAAAAAACTCGTACATTTTAAATCTTCCAGGCAATCCACTAGCATCAGCATTAATTTTTGAACTATTTGGTAAACTAATAGTTCAAAAACTACTTGGTTCAAATGAAATTTATCCAAATTATATTTTAAGTAAAATTGATCAAACATTTAAAACAAAAAAAGGAAGAGCTACAATAATTCCTGGAATGTTTAATGGAGAATATTTTACTGTCTCACAAAATAGATCACCTGGAATGGTATCAGTTTTAAGTTCATGTAATTCAATGATAATTATTGATGAAGAAGTTGAAACAATAGAAAAAGAAAAATTAGTAAAAATTTTACCAATAAATTGGAAATTTTTAAGCACTATAGAAAAGGATTTTTTTACACATGAGTAGCAAATCTACTAGAAAAGCAATATGTATTTTAAGTGGTGGAATGGATTCAACACTAGCTTCATATATTGCTAAAAATGATGGCTATGAAATAATAGCTGTTCATTTTAATTATGGACAAAGAACAGAAAATAGAGAGTTAAAAGCATTTAGAGATATTTGTGATGATTTAAAAATATTAGAAAAATATGAAATTGATATTCCATTTTTCACACAAATTGGAGCTAGTGCTTTAACTGATAAAAATATTGATGTTCCAACAGGTGGTGTTGAAGCTGGAGTTCCCATAACATATGTACCATTTAGAAATGGTATTTTCCTTTCAATTACAGCTGCAATTGCTGAAAAAGAAGGAGCAACAGCTATGTACATAGGTGTTGTTCAAGAGGACAGTTCAGGATATCCTGATTGCACAGATGAATTTATTAATGATATGAAAAAAGCTATAAATCAAGGAACTAAAGAAGATACTCATATAGATATTATAACTCCTTTAGTACACCTATCAAAAGCTCAAATTGTCCAAGAAGCAATGAGACTTGGTGTACCTTTAGAGCATACATGGTCTTGTTATAAAGAAGAAGAACAAGCTTGTGGAGTTTGTGATTCATGCAGATTAAGATTAAATGGATTTGCTCAAGCAGGTTCAAAAGATCCAATACCTTACAAGGCTTCATAATGCATTGGAAGATTTCAAAAGAGTTTGAATTTTGTTATGGACATAGAGTTTGGTCACAAACTTTAAATACAGAATTTTCACTAGATGGATGTTTGAAATGTAGACATCTACATGGACATCAAGGAAAAATCTTAGTTTATTTAGAAGCTAGTGAATTAAATGATGGAATGGTTACTGATTTTAAACACCTTAATTGGTTTAAACAGTTTATTGATGACGTACTTGATCATAAATTTATTTTAGATATAAATGATCCACTATTTTCAACCCTACTTCCTCATCTTAATAAAAATGAATTAATAAAATTTGATGAAGGTTACCATTTAGCTGATTTAACAAAATTTATAGATAAAGAGATTCATATAAAAGAGTTATATGAAGGGTATGTAATAGTTGATTTTATTCCAACTAGTGAAAATTTATCAGCTTGGTTTTTAAAAATAGTTCAAAAAAAGATGGATAAATTAAATATAAAAGTTTCCCATGTAGAATTTCTAGAAACTCCAAAAAGCAAAAGTACTTTTTATGCTTGAAATAAATGAAATTTTTGGCCCAACAATTCAAGGAGAAGGCAAACTAGTAGGTACTCCTTCTGTTTTTATTAGATTTGGAAAATGCAACTTTAAATGTGAGGGTTTTGCAGTTGAATATGAAACTCCTAGTGGAATAAAAAAATGTGCTTGTGATACATATTATGCAGTGGACACAGAATTTAAAGATACATGGACTAAATATAAATCTTATGAAGAGATTGTAATTGAAGTTGATAAATTAATTTCAATATATCCATATAAATACAAAATTGATATAGTAATAACAGGTGGAGAACCACTTTTATATTGGAATAAAGAAGAGTTTCAAAAATTATTACAACATTATATTGAAGAAGGTCATAAAGTTACTATAGAAACAAATGGCTCTTTAAATTTAAATATAGATAAAGAATATCAAAAAAAACTACTCTTTTCTATGAGTGTAAAATTAAGTAATTCACTTGAACCTATAAAAAAAAGAATTAATATAAATACTTTAACAACTGTTTTAACGAATACTAAAGAATCATATTTAAAATTTGTAATTGGAAAAGATTTTTTAAATGATGCAAAAAAAGAGATAAATGAAATACTTTCATCTATTCCAAAATGTGACGTTTATCTAATGCCATTAGGTGATACAGCTGAACAGATTAATAAAAATTGTGAAGATGTTATAAATATGGCTATTGAAAATGGTTTTAAATATTGCGATAGATTACATATAAGAGTTTGGGACAATAAAAGAGGTGTTTAGCTATCTTGATACTTTTTTATAAAAGTGTTGATATAATAAACAATTAATGAGAAATTAAAAAGGATTAAAATGAAATTTACAGGTTCTAATGTATTAGTTACAGGTGCAAGTAGAGGGATTGGAGCAGAGATTGCAAAAACTCTTGCAGGTTTTGGACTAAAAGTTTGGATAAATTATAGAAGTGGCGCTGATGCTGCTCAAAAAATACAAGAAGAGATAGAAGCAACAGGTGGGAAAGCAGCAATTATTAAAGCTGATGTTACAAGTGAAGAAGAGTTTGCAGCTGCAATTAAAACAATAATTGATGCAGATGGAGAATTAGCTTATTTAGTAAATAATGCTGGTATTACAAAAGATAAATTAGCTTTAAGAATGAGTGTTGCTGATTTTAATGATGTTATTAGTGCAAACTTAACATCTGGATTTATTGGTTGTAAAGAAGCATTAAAAGTAATGAGTAAAAAAAGATTTGGTGCTGTTGTAAATATTTCTTCTATTGTTGGAGAGATGGGAAATGCTGGTCAAACTAATTATTCAGCTTCAAAAGGTGGATTAAATGCTATGACAAAATCATTTGCAAAAGAAGCAGCTTCTAGAGGAATTAGATATAACGCAGTAACTCCTGGATTTATACAAACAGATATGACTCATGAATTAAAAGCTGAAGTTAAGGCTGAATATGAAAAAAACATCCCTCTTTCAAGATTTGGAAATCCTTCTGAAATAGCTGATGCAGTGGCATTTTTATTAAGTGACCATTCATCTTATATTACAGGTGAAATATTAAAAGTTAATGGTGGGTTGTACGTTTAATTTCTTAATTGAAATTAAAAAATTAAATTTAAAAGAGTTTTTAAAAACTTTTTTGTTATAATACAAGAATAATTTTATAAAAGGAATAAATATGGCATTATTAGATGACGTAAAAGAAGTAGTTATTGAACAATTAGATTGTGATCCAGCAGAAGTAAAAGAAGATTCAAAATTTATTGAAGATTTAGGTGCTGACTCTTTAGACGTAGTTGAATTAGTTATGGCTTTAGAAGAAAAATTTGATATCGAAATCCCTGATGAAGATGCTGAAAAAATCTTAACAGTTGCAGACGCAATCAAATATATTGAAAATAACGCGTAATTTATAAAGTTAAATAGAAGATTAATCTCTTCTATTTATACATTTTAACTATTGAGTTTTTTATACAAAAGATTGAATAATTCAAATAATAAAAACATGGAGCATATTTAATGAGAAGAGTTGTTGTAACGGGTATTGGTACTATTAATTCTACAGGACATAACGTAAAAGATTCTTTTGAAGCTGTTGTAAATGGTGTTTGTGGTATTGATACTATAACACTATTTGATGCAAGTGAATTTTCTGTAAAAATTGCCGGAGAAGTGAAAGATTTTGATCCTACTACTGTAATGGATAAAAAAGAAGTAAAAAAAGCTGATAGATTTATTCAGTTAGGTATTAAAGCAGCACATGAAGCTATGATTGATTCAGGTTATGTAACAGCTGAAAATATAAAAGTTGATCCTTCAATTGCTGATAGATTTGGAATTATTTCAGGTTCAGGAATTGGTGGATTATCTACAATCGAAAGAAATTCAGTTGTTTGTGAAACAAAAGGTTCAAGAAAAGTTTCTCCTTTCTTTATTCCTTCTTCACTTGCAAATATGTTAAGTGGATTTATTTCTATTGAACATAATTTAAGAGGACCTTCATTAGCACACGTAACAGCTTGTGCAGCATCAACTCATGCTTTAAATGATGCTGTAAAAACTATTATGATTGGTGGAGCTGATAGAATTTTAGTTGTTGGAGCTGAATCAGCTATTTGTGGAGCAGGAGTTGCAGGATTTGCAGCGATGAAAGCATTATCTACAAGAAATGAAGATCCTAAAAAATCATCAAGACCTTTTGATATTGATAGAGATGGATTTGTTATGGGTGAAGGTGCAGGAGCACTTGTTGTTGAAGACTTAGAATTAGCCCTAGCAAGAGGAGCAAATATTTACGCTGAAATCATTGGATTTGGTGAATCAGGTGATGCAAATCATATCACAGCTCCTGTTATGGATGGTCCATTAAGAGCAATGCAAGCAGCATTTGAAATGGCAAAAAATATAACTGGTGAATATCCACAAATTGATTATATCAATGCACATGGTACTTCAACTCCAGTTGGTGATAAAAATGAAACAAAAGCTATTAAAGCATTATTTGAAGGTAAAAATGTACCATTAGTTTCTTCAACAAAAGGTCAAATTGGACATTGTTTAGGAGCAGCTGGTGCTATTGAAGCAATTTTCACTATAAAAGCATTAAATGAAGGAATAATTCCTCCAACAATTAATATTGAAAACCAAGATCCAGAATGTGATTTAGACTATATTGCAAATGTTGCAAGAAAAGTTGAATTAACTACAGTTATGAGTAATAACTTTGGTTTTGGTGGAACTAACGGTTCTGTTATATTTAAAAAATATACAAAATAATTAAAAAATAAACCTAAGATAAAAGAGCTAATAATATATTAGCTCTTTTTTTTTAAAAGGGAAATACATTGGCAGCTTACTTAGAATTCGAAGACAAAATCAAAAAAATTGAAGATGACATTATAATTGCTAAAACAAAGGCAGATGAACATGCTGTTGAAATTTTAGAAAAAAAACTTGAAAAAGAAGTTGAAAAAACTTTCAAAAATTTAAGTGATTATCAAAAACTTCAACTTGCACGTCATCCAGATAGACCTTATGCTCTTGATTATATAAATGGATTACTTACAAATGCATATGAAATTCATGGTGATAGACATTATGTAGATGATCATGCAATAGTATGTTACTTAGGATTTATTGGTCCACAAAAAGTATTAGTAATAGGTGAACAAAAAGGTAGAGGAACTAAAGACAAACTTTATAGAAACTTTGGAATGCCAAGTCCAGAAGGATATAGAAAAGCTTTAAGAGCTGCAAAAATGGCAGATAAATTCCAAATTCCGATTTTGATGTTAGTTGACACTCCAGGTGCATATCCAGGAATTGGAGCAGAAGAAAGAAATCAATCTGAAGCAATTGCAAGAAACTTATATGAGTTTGCGGACTTAACAACTCCAACTGTTTCAGTTGTAATTGGAGAAGGTGGTTCAGGTGGAGCTTTAGCTATTTCTGTTGCAGATAAATTAGCGATGATGAGATATTCTGTATATGCAGTTATTTCACCTGAAGGATGTAGTGCAATTTTATGGAATGATCCAACAAAAGTTGAAACTGCTGCAAATGCACTTAAAATTACAGCTGAAAACTTAAAAGAATTAAAACTAATTGATGATGTAATAAACGAACCATTAATTGGTGCACATAGAAAAAAAGAAGAAGCAATAAAAGCATTAAAAGACTATTTTTTAACATCTTTAAATGAATTAAAAAGTTTAACTCCAGCTCAAAGATATGAAAAAAAATATGAAAAAATTATGAATTTAGGTTCTTTTTTAGAAAAATAAATTTAACTATGGAAAAGTAAGAAAGAAGTATAAAACTTCTTCTTATCTTACTAATCTTCCAACTGGCTCTCCACCAATTAAATGAAAATGTAAATGATGTACTTCTTGACCACCATCATCTCCAATATTCGTAATCAATCTATAACCACTTTCTCTAATTCCTAATTTTGATGCAGTTTTTTGAATAAATTCAGTCATTGAAGCCATCACTTTTGGAGGCATTACATCAAAAGAATCATAATGCTCTTTTGGAATAATTAGAACATGAATTTTTCTTGTTGGATTAATATCATTAAATGCTAAAAAATTTTCATCTTCTAAAATAGTTTGATTTGGAATCTCACCTTTTACAATTTTACAGAATATACACATTATTTTTCCTTCAAATTAAATAGTAAAATATTATAACCAAACTCTAATAAATCTTTAAGTATAATCCCCAAAATACAGAAATAAAATAATCTATTAAAAAAATCATAGAAAATTTAGGGAGATAAAAGTGACACAATGGATTGAAAAAATAACCAATGCAGCATCACTTGAAGAGTTAGAAAACTTAAGAATTGATACTTTAGGTAAAAAAGGTGTTTTAACTTTAGAATTTGCGAAAATGAAAAGTGTTCCAAATGAAGAAAAAAAAGCATTTGCTGAAAATCTAAATGAACAAAAAGCATTAGTTACAGATGCAATTGAAGCTAAAAAAGTCATTTTAGAAAAAGATGCTTTAAACAAAAAACTAGAAGCTGAAAAAATTGATGTAACAAGATTTAATAATGAATTATCATGTGGAGCAACTCATCCTGTAGTTGAAACAATGGATAGAATTATTCAATATTTTCAAAATCTAAATTTTGCAGTTGAAGAGGGTCCTTTAGTTGAAGATGATTTTCATAATTTTGAGGCACTAAATCTTCCTAAATATCACCCAGCACGAGATATGCAAGATACTTTTTATAATAAAGATTACACATTATTAAGAACTCATACTTCACCTGTTCAAATAAGAACAATGTTAAGTCAAAATACTCCAATTAGAATGATAGCTCCAGGAACTGTTTTCAGAAGAGATTTTGATATAACTCATACTCCAATGTTTCACCAAATTGAAGCATTAGTTGTAGATGAGGCTGATAAAGTTTCATTTGCAAATTTAAAACATGTTTTAGTTGAGTTTTTACAACATATGTTTGGTGATGTTGAAGTAAGATTTAGACCTTCATTTTTCCCATTTACTGAACCATCAGCTGAAGTTGATATCTCATGTGTATTTTGTAAAGGTGACGGATGTAGAGTTTGTTCACAAACAGGATGGCTTGAAGTTTTAGGTTGTGGTATTGTTGATGAAAACGTATTTAAAGCTGTTGGTTATGAAAATAAATCAGGATATGCTTTTGGATTAGGTGTTGAAAGATTTGCAATGCTAATTCATAATATTGGAGATTTAAGATCACTATTTGAAAGTGATACAAGACTATTAGGACAATTCAAATGATAATTACTAGAACTTGGTTAGAAGAATTTATTGATATTTCAAAAATTTCAACAGAGGAAATTTGCAAAACATTAAACTCAATTGGACTTGAAGTTGATAGTTTAGAAAGATTATCAATTGCACCTAAAGTTGTTGTTGGAAAAGTATTAGAAAAAGTTAAACATCCAGATGCAGATAAATTAAATGTTTGTCAAGTAGATATTGGATCTCAAATAGTACAAATAGTATGTGGTGCAAAAAATGTAGATGTAGATCAATTTGTTCCAGTTGCAACTGTAGGATGTGATTTAGGAAATAACTTCATTATAAAAGCAGCAAAACTAAGAGGTGTTGAATCAAATGGAATGATTTGCTCATCAACTGAACTTGGACTTGCAAAACTAAATGATGGAATATTAGAACTTGATGACGCTATAGGAAAACTAATTCTTGGTAAAGAATTAAGTGAATATCCAAAACTAAATGATGATATTATTGAGATTGGATTAACTGCAAATAGGGGCGATTGTTTAAATATTTATGGAATAGCTAGAGAGCTAAGTGCTTATTATAATATTCCATTAATTGAATGTGAAAAACAACTAAAATATAATGATCTAGGGATTGGACAAGTTTTAGAAGTTGAATGTGATAGTAGTATCGATTCATCATTATTATTTAAAGCAGTTGATTTTACAAATTTTAAATTTTCAGTTTTACATAAATTAAGAACTTCTATATTAGGTAAATATCAAGAAAACAATGATATCAAAAATGTTTTAACATATGTTACACACACAACAGGTGTTATTTTAAATGCATATTCAAAAGAAAAAACGATACAAGGAAATAATTTAAGTATTTTGCGTATTAAAAAAGATGAATTAGGATTTGATAATGTTTATGGAATTGAACAATTAAGTAAAATTTGCATAGAACATAATGATATTAATCCTAATGATACAAATTTTATACTTGAAGCTTCTTATATTAATCCTGAATATATATCTAAAAAAGTTTTCGATACAAAAATAAAAACTGGAGATGTTTACTATAAAGCATCAAGAGGAAGTGAACCAAATATTGCATTTGGTGCTGATTATTTTTCTAATTTTGTATCAAAATGTGGAGCATCAATATATAGAGGAAATGAAACTTTTATAGAAGATAGTGAAAAATTAACATTAGATATAAGTGTAAAGAAAATCAATGCAATAATTGGTCAAGAAATTCCAAAAATTGAAATTGAAAAAATTCTTACATCACTAGGATTTGAAGTTAAAGATATGGTTAATAATGTTTTAGTTATAAAAGTTCCATATTTTAGACATGATATTAAGAATGTTGCAGATATTACAGAAGAAATTGTAAGAATAATTGGAATTGATAATATTATTGCAAAACCTTTAGAAATTGATGAAGTAAATAGAGTAAATAAAACATCAAATGATCTAATTAAAAAGAATAAATTAAGATTTAAAGCAATTGAAAATGGTTTTTATGAAACGTTAACTTATGTGTTCTCATCAAAAGAAAACTTACAAAAATATGGATTTAAAACAGTAAAAGATGAATTAGAATTAATAAATCCAATTGTAAAAGAGTTAAATACATATAGAACTACTATGCTTTTAAATTTAGTAGAAGCGTGTGCAAATAACTTTAAAGTTGGAGTTAGATCATCTGCATTCTTTGAAATTGGAACTATTTTTGACGAAAATAGAGCTGAAAGTAAAAAAATATCATTTATTCAAACTGGCTTTTCAGAAGCTGAAGATGTAGCAAATGCTGGAAAACCTAAAAATATTGATTTCTTTACATTTGCAAAAAAAATATTAAATACAATTGGAAAATTTGATTTAGAAGCAATGACACAAATTGATAATTCATTTATTCATCCTTTTCAAAATGCAAATGTAATTATTGATGGAAATGTAGTTGGATATATTTGTAAATTACATCCTAGTGTATGTGCTGATTATGATTTAAATGATACTTTTATAGCACAAATTGATTTTGAAGCAATTTCTAATGATATTATTAAAACAACATCATACTCAAAATTCCAATCTTCAAAAAAAGATTTAACTATTATAGTACCTAAATCAATGGAATATAAAGAGATTAAAAAAGCAATAAATTCTTTAAATAATCCAAATATTAAACAATTCAATTTGATTGATATCTATAATGATGAAAAATTAGGAGATAATGAGAGTTTAACAATCAGATTTGTTTTACAAAATAATGAAAAAACGATGGAAGACGAAGATATTACTACAACTATGAACGCCATTTTAGATATTTTAAACGAAAAATTATCTATTGGTTTAAGACAATAATAAAAAAGGGAAAAAGTGGAAAAATTTACTATAAAAAAATTAACAAAAGCATTTGATATAGAAATAGACTCAATTGCAAGTGATAAATCAATATCTCATAGATGTGCTATGTTTTCACTTTTTTCTAATGAAACTTCATATATTAAGAATTATTTAACAGCTGAAGATACTTTAAATACATTAAGTATCGTTGAACAATTAGGTGCCATTGTAAAAAGAGATGGAAGCAGTGTTCAAATTACACCAACTGATAAATTATGTGAACCTTCAAATGTGCTTGATTGTGGAAACTCAGGAACTGCCATGAGACTATTTTGTGGATTATTAGCTTCTGTTGATGGAGCTTTTACTTTGACAGGTGATAAATATCTTAGAAATAGACCTATGAAAAGAGTTGCTGATCCTTTAAGAAGTATTGGAGCACTTATAGATGGAAGAGAATATGGAAATAAAGCTCCATTGTTTATAAGAGGAGTGAAAGAACTTCAACCTTTTACTTATCATTCACCTGTTGATTCAGCACAGGTAAAATCAGCAATGATTTTAGCAGCACTAAGAGCTAATGGAATTTCAAAATATAAAGAGAATGAATTAACAAGAGATCACACAGAAAGAATGCTAAAAGGTATGGGAGCAACTTTAGAAAATGATAGTGAGGGTTTTATTAATATACATCCATTAACAAGTCATTTAAAACCTTTAAATATTACCGTTCCAACGGACCCTTCTTCAGCATTTTTCTTTGCATTATCAGCGGCAATTACAAAAGGTTCAAGAGTTTTAATTAAAAATGTTACTTTAAATCCTACAAGAATTGAAGCATATCAAGTTCTTAAAAAAATGGGTGTAATTGTAAACTTTATAGAAAAAGAGAATGTTTATGAACCAATTGGTGATATTGAAGTAATTAATAATGAATTAAATGGTGTAGAAGTAAGTGAAAATATCTCATGGCTAATAGATGAATTACCAGCTTTATCAATTGCAATGAGTTTAGCAAATGGAAAATCAAAAGTTTCAAATGCAAAAGAATTAAGAGTAAAAGAATCAGATAGAATTTCAAGCGTTGTAAATAATCTTAAGCTTTGCAAAGTAGAATATACAGAGTTTGAAGATGGATATGAAATAATTGGTGGCACAATAAATAAAGCTACAATAAATTCACATGGAGATCACAGAATTGCAATGAGTTTTGCAATTGCTGGACTTAATTGTGATATGGATATTGAAGATATTCAATGTATTGAAACTTCATTCCCTAATTTTAAAGAGATATTAGACTCTTTATATAAATAAAGGCAAATTATTATGAAAGTAAAATTAGCATCTAATTATGGATTTTGTTTTGGAGTTAAAAGAGCAATTAAAATTGCAGAAGATTATAAAAACTCTTCAACAATGGGACCATTAATTCATAATCAAGATGAAATAAATAGATTAAGAAATGATTTTAATGTAGGTTTATATACAAATTTAAATGATGTAAAAGACAATGATACAGTTATTATTAGAACACATGGTATTCCTAAAGATGATCTAAAAAATTTAAGAGCCCAAAAAGCTAAAATCATAAATGCAACATGCCCATTTGTAACAACCCCTCAACAAATAGTTAAAAAGATGTCAAATGAAGGTTATTCTATTTTAATTTTTGGTGATGCTGATCATCCAGAAGTAAAAGGTGTTCAATCTTATGGTGAAGATCAAAATGATGTACATATAATATTAGAACCAAGTGATATTGATAGCTTAATTTTTAAAAATAACAAAATTGCGACAGTTGCTCAAACAACAAAAAAGAAAGAAAAATATCTTGAAATTGTAAATGCTTTAATTTTAAAAAATAAAGAAGTAAGAGTATTTAATACCATCTGTGATGCAACATTTGAGAACCAAGATGCTGCAAGAGATCTATCAAAAGAAGTTGATGTTATGATTGTAATTGGTGGTAAAAATTCATCAAATACAAAACAATTACACTCTATTTGTTTGGAGAATTGTACTGATTCATATCTAATTGAAAATGAAACTGAGCTAGAAAATAGATGGTTTTTAAATAAAAATTTATGTGGAATAACAGCCGGTGCAAGCACTCCTGACTGGATTATTCAACAAGTTGTGAAGAAAGTAGAGTCTCTAAACTAACTCTTTTTAAGCCTATTTTTTGTATAATCGTTCTATTTAATAAAACTGGTAAATATGAAGGAATAAAATGGGTATCGAAGATATTGATTTAGGTGAAGACTTTGATTTTGAGCAAATGCTTAATGAGTCTTTTGAGAATGCAGAAAATAATTCTGTGGTTGATGGTGTAATTGTTGAAATTAATAGTGAAAGAGTTCTAGTTGACGTTGGTCAAAAAATAGAAGGTCAGTTAAATATTTCTGAAATTACAATTGGTGGTGAAGTAAAATATAAAGTTGGTGACACAATTCCTGTTATGTTAATGGGAAATAGAGGTGAGAGACCAAGTATTTCACATAAAAAAGTTTTACAAAAAGAAAAATTTGATGCTTTTGAAAAAGCTCATGGTGAAAACTTCGAAGATGTAACAATCGAAGGTAAAATCGTTTCTGTAAAACAAAGAGGTGGATTTATAATTGAAGATGCTGATGGTTGTGAATATTTCATGCCAATGGCTCAATCTTACTTAAAAACTGTTGGTGCAGTTGGTAAAACTGTAAAAGCAAAAGTTATCAAAGTAAACAAAGCTCAAAATTCAATTATCGTTTCAAGAAAAAAATTAATTGAAGAATCAAAAGCTGTTAAAGATAATAAAGTAACTGAAATTTTAGAAAATAAAGAACCAGTTATTGGAACAATCAAAAAAATTACTTCTTATGGAATGTTTGTAGATTTAGGTGGAATTGATGGTTTAGTAAACTACAATGAAATCTCATACAAAGGTCCTGTAAATCCTGCTAATTATTACAATGAAGGTGATACTGTTTCTGTAGTAGTATTATCTTATGACAAAACAAAACAACACTTATCTTTATCAATTAAAGCTGCTTTATCAAATCCTTGGGAAGAGATTAAAGATGAATTAGAAGTTGGTGATACAATTACTGTAACAGTTTCTAACTTCGAATCTTATGGTGCATTTGTTGATTTAGGAAATGATATCGAAGGTTTATTACATATATCTGAAATTTCATGGAATAAAAACTTAAAAAATCCAAAAGAGCTTTTAACAATCGGTGAAGAAATCAATGTTGAAGTTATTGAATTAAATATTGAGCAAAAAAGATTAAGAGTATCTTTAAAAAATCTACAAGAAAAACCTTTTACTAAATTCACAAACGATCATAAAGTTGGTGATATAATCACTGGTAAAATTGCTACATTAACTGATTTTGGTGCTTTTGTTAGCATTGGTGATGTTGATGGTTTATTACATAATGAAGAAGCTTCTTGGGAGCCAAATGCAAAATGTAAAGCATTATTCAAAAAAGGTGATGAAGTAGAAGTAAAAATCATTAAAATTGATAGAGAAAAAGAAAATATTTCATTATCTATTAAAGAAATTGCTGATTCTCCTGCTAAAAAATTCCAAGATGCATACAAAATTGGTGACATCGTAAAAGGAACTGTTAAAGATGCAAAAGATTTCGGAATTTTCATTAAATTAGAAAACAATCTTGATGGTTTAATTAGAAATGAAGATTTTGGTCCATTAAAAGCTGATGAAGTAAAAAATGGTGATGAAATCGAAGCAGTTGTTGTAAATATTGACACTAAAAAAAATAGAGTTAGATTATCTGTAAGAAGATTAGAGCAACAACAAGAAAGAGAAGTGTTAAAATCTGTAAATGATGATTCATCTATGACTTTAGGTGACATTATAAAAGATCAAATGAAATAATAGGATTTATTTAAATGAGTAAACATACAATTGTAGTTTGCGATCATATACACGACGCTGGTTTACAAATTCTTCAAAATACTGAAGATGTAAACTACGTATATGCAGCAGATGTAGATAAAACAGAACTTTTAAATATTATTAAAGATGCTCAAGTAGCAATCACTAGATCTTCAACTGATGTTGATGAAAAATTCTTAAATGCAGCTACTAATTTAAAAGCTGTTATTAGAGCTGGTGTTGGTTATGATAATGTTGATATGGAAGGTTGTAGTAAAAGAGGAATAATTGCAATGAATGTTCCTACTGCAAACACTATAGCAGCTGTTGAATTAACAATGACTCACATGCTTTCTTGTATGAGAAAATTTCCATATGCTCATAATCAATTAAAAATTGATAGAGTTTGGAAAAGAGAAGATTGGTATGGTAATGAGCTTTATGGGAAAAAACTAGGTGTTATTGGTTTTGGAAATATAGGTCATAGAGTTGCACTTAGAGCTAAATCATTTGAAATGGACGTAATGACTTACGACCCATACATTCCTTCAACTAAAGCAACTGATTTAGGTATTAAGTATACTACTAATTTTGAAGATATTTTAGCTTGTGATATTATAACTATTCATACTCCAAAAAATAAAGAAACAATCAATATGATTGGTTTTGAAGAAATTGCAAAAATGAAAGATGGTGTAGTTTTAATTAACTGTGCTAGGGGTGGATTATATAATGAAGATGCATTATATGAAAACCTAAAATCAGGAAAAGTAGCAATGGCTGGTATTGATGTATTTATAAAAGAACCTGCAATTGATCATCCATTATTAGATTTACCAAATGTAACTGTAACTGCTCACTTAGGAGCAAATACAAAAGAATCTCAAAGAGAAATTTCTGTTCAAGCTGCAAATAATGCAATTGAATCTGCACGTGGTATTGCATATCCAAATGCTTTAAATTTACCAATTGATGAGAGTAAAATTCCTCACTTTGTTAAACCATATATAGAATTAACTCAAAAAATGGCATTTTTACTTGCACAATTAAGTAAAAGTGAAATTAGATCAATCAATATTACAGCAGAAGGTGAAATATCAGATTATCTTGATTCTTTACAAACTTTTGCAACTGTTGGTGTTTTATCAGTTTCTTCAGGTGATGAAGTTAACTATGTTAATGCTAATTTTATAGCAAAAGAAAAAGGAATTGAACTTACAACTTCTGAATTCTCTAATCATAGTGGATATCAAAATAAAGTTTCAATTAAAATAACTACTTCAAAAGGAGTAAAAACTATTTCTGGAACAGTATTTAATGAAGATGTTCAAAGAATAGTTGAAATTAATGGATTCCCTCTTGATATTGAGCCAAAAGGTAAAATGATCATAATGAGAAATCATGACGTTCCAGGTGTAATTGGTGAAGTAGGAAAAATCTTAGGTAATAATAATATTAATATTGCTGACTTTAGATTATCAAGAGGGAAAGATGGTGCGTTAGCTGTTATTCTAATTGATGAAAAAGCTTGTTCAGATGTATTAAAAAAACTTGATAGTTTAGAAGCTGCAATTGCAGTTGCTTACGCAGAAATTTAAGGAGAAAATATGGCAATTGGTATGAGTGAATTAAAAAAGGGATTAAAAATCGAAGTAGATGGAGTTCCTTACAAAATTACTGAATATCAACATGTAAAACCTGGAAAAGGTGCTGCATTTGTTAGATGTAAAATTAAATCATTTTTAAATGGTAAAGTAATCGAAAAAACTTTCCATGCTGGTGATAAGTGTGAAGTTCCAAATTTACAACAAAAACAAATGCAATTTTTATATGATGATGGTGAATTATTACAATTTATGGATAATGCAACTTATGAACAAGAAGGTTTAACTTACGATCAAGTAGGAGATGCTTTTGATTGGATTATTGATGGTATGACTTGTGATATGATGTACTATAATGGTAAGGCTATCACAGTTGAGCCTCCAATGGTTGTTGAATTAAAAATTGTAGAAACACCACCTAACTTTAAAGGTGACTCTCAAGGTGGTAGAAAACCTGCTACTTTAGAATCAGGTGCTGTTGTACAAATTCCTTTCCATATTCTTGAAGGTGACATTATTAAATGTGACACAAGAACAGGTGAATACCTAGAAAAAGTAAAATAAAAATGTAAATCTTTATCGCTATAAACTGCGATAGAGATTTCTTTTCTTCAGTCACTAACCTACGTTAGCTCCTTTATCAAAAAAACCTCTATCTTGTTTCTATCGACAAATATTCACATTTTACACTATATAAAAATATAATTATACTTTTCTTTTTAGGTACATTATTTTTTCTTTACCTATATAATTCTCATGTATTATTTCAAAGTCCATATCAATTTCATTTAAAGCATTAATACCATTTCTGATTTTTGGGCTTACGATTAATATTATATAATCAATTTTTTCTTTTAAAATATTCATTAAATTATAAACACCTTCAACCATTACAAGCTTATGATCAAGTAGTTTAAATAAATCATCACTGATTATAACTTCTCTATTTGCTACTTTAAATAGTGGTATATTATTATCAAATATTTTATTTTTACTATATATCATAATTTTAGGTGCTCGTCCTGCTATATATCTGGCATCTAATGTTGGTTTATCAATTCTTACTGTATTTCCACCTATTAGCATTAAATCAACTTTATCTCTTAATGTATGAACATATAATTGACTCATTTTAGAAGATACAGCTCCATCAATACAGCCATTTAAAGTTTGCGCCATTTTATAAAATATAAATGTTCCGCTACTCCATTTTATAAATGGATATAAAAGATCATAGGCCTCTTTTTTCATACATCCTAGGGCTACATCTATATTTACACTTTTAAGAGTTTGTATGCCACCTGTTGCAAGTTTATTAATATCTTCATGGGCAATAATTACTCGTTTTGGTTTTAATTCTTTTAATAAGTTCGCACAAGATGGAGTTTTGCCTACATGATTACAAGGTTCAAGTGTTACAAAAATCTCACAATCATTAAAATATCCATTATGATTTTCTAAAAGAAAAGTATGAATATCATGGGAACTGTTTTTCATTTTTAATATTGAATTTGGATGTTCAAGTAGGTATGCAGCTTTTAATGCATTTACTTCTGCATGGGGCATTCCTGCTTCTTTGTGAGCTTCTACTGATAACAACTTACCATTTTTTATAACTACACACCCAACTGCTGGATTTGGATATGTTAAAATTTGATATTTCCATGCTTCATCAATAGCTAATTTCATATAAAAATTATCATCTATTTTCATTGTATATTCGCTTTTATTTAAAAATTTTGAGATTGTAGTATATAAGAAGAAGTTTTAATTGGCGTTAAAAACAATAGAAAGTTTCTATTGTTTTATTACCATTCGTAGTAAGTGGCTGCTGCTAAAATATTATCATAAGTGATTTCATCTTCACCAAATTCAGTTTTAACAACTATTTTTTCATTATCTGCGCAAATTAATTCACCTTTGAAAACTTCAGTGGCAAAATTCTTAATTTTTACTTTTTCACCAATAGATGCTTTGAAATGATCTTTATTTTTCAATTTTCTCTCAATTCCTGGAGAACTAACTTCTAAAATATATTCTCCATTCATAGGCTCATCAACATCTAAAATTGGAGAAATCATTCTTGAAATTTCTGCACATTTATCTAAACTTATTCCACCTTCTGCTGTAACTAGAACTCTAAAGATATTTCTATCATGCTCTTTTGTAGTTACGATATCATAAAGTTTAGCACCTAAACTCTCTACAGCTAATTTAATTGATTGTTCTAAACTCATTCTTCTTCACTTTTTGTTTTTCTTATTTGAGCAAATAATGCTTCAATATTTTTTGATTTTTCTAATGATGTATCATTTAAGAATGTAAAGTTAGGACACTTATACCAACCTGTGCTTGCAAGTATATGTGTCTTTAATCTTCCATTTGCTTTATTCAATAAAGAAATAATCTCTTTTATTTCATTTTTATCATAATCAGAACCATCAAAATATACAATTGCATCATACTTACCATTTTTACAGTTAACAGCTGTAATAGGCAAAGAGTTAATTCTGCTATCAACCAGGTTTGATAAAGCTTCTGGAATTAACTCCATAAGTAATGATTCTGTTCTTTGTAAATTTATGCTTTTCATTATTACTTATCTACTGATACTTTCTCTTCAATTTGAATAAATGTTTCGATGAAATCTCCAACTTTAATATCATTGAATTTATCAAACATAATACCACACTCATAACCATTAGCAACTTCTTTAGCATCATCTTTAAATCTTTTTAATGATGAAATTCTTCCTGTATATGTAACAACACCATCTCTAATAATTCTAGCGTGTCCACCTTTAATTACTTTACCATCAGTTACTAAACATCCTGCAACTGTTCCCACTTTAGGAACAACGAATGTATCTCTAACTTCAGCTTGACCAGTATTTTCTTCTCTAATTACTGCACTCATCATACCTGATAATGCATCTTTAACATCATCAATTAAGTCATAGATGATTGAATATGTATTAATAGAAACACCATCAGCTTTTGCTTTAGCTTTAACAGAACCTGTTGGTCTTACATTAAATCCTAAAATAATACAACCCTCAGATGCACTTGCTAAAATTAAGTCAGATTCCGTGATTCCACCAACTGCTGCATGAATTACTTTTACTTTTACTTCTTCATTTGCTATTTGCTCTAATGAACCTTTAATAGCTTCTAATGATCCACCAACATCTGTCTTAATAATTACTGGAAGTTGTTTTATTTTACCTTCAGCAATTAATCCACTCATCTCTTCTAAAGAAACTTTTGTAGATTTTGATAATTCTTTAGCACGTGCATGTTCAGCTCTTGTTGTTGCTATATCTCTTGCTTCTTTATCTGTATCCATAACAACCATTACAGAACCTGTAGTTGGAACATCATTTAATCCTAAAACCGTTCCAGTTTCTGAAAGACCTAACTCTTTAACTGGTTTACCATTATCATCAGTAATTGCTTTTACTCTACCAAATGTAGTATCACAAACAATATTATCACCAATTTTTAATGTACCATTTTGAACAATAATAGTAGCAACAGGACCTCTTCCTTTTTCAAGTGAAGATTCAATAACAGCAGCTTTTGCTTTTGCTGTAGGATCCGCTTTAAGCTCTAAAAGTTCTGCTTGAATTAAGATATTTTCTAATAAATCTTCAATTCCTTCTCCACTTTTCGCAGATACACCAATAAATTCAGTATTTCCACCCCAATCAACAGGTGTCATACCTTTTTCAGCCATTTGAGCTTTTACCATATCAATATTTGCAGTTTCTTTATCGATTTTATTCATTGCAATAATAATTGGACAACCACTTGCTTTTGCATGTGCAATAACTTCTTCAGTTTGAGGTTTAACTCCATCATCAGCAGCAACAACAATAATTACAATATCTGTAATTGCAGTTCCTCTTGATCTCATAGCAGAGAAAGCAGCATGTCCAGGAGTATCTACAAATGTGATTTTTTGTCCATTTTTTTCAACTGTATAAGAAGAGATATGTTGTGTGATTCCACCAGCTTCTCCAGATGCAACTTTTGAAGATCTAATTTTATCTAATAATGATGTTTTACCGTGATCAACGTGTCCCATAATAGTAACAACAGGTGGTCTTGTAACAAAATGAGAATCATCTATATCTTCATCACCATCATGGTAATCACCAACATAATTCACATCTTCTAAAGCATCTCTTACTGTTACTTCAATTCCAAACTCTTCACCAAGAATTTCTAACTCATCTTGTTTTAAGAAATCATTTTTTGTAACCATCATTCCTAATGAGAATAATACAGTGATTACTTCAGCTGGAGATTTACCACAAGCTTCTGCAAATTCATAAACTCTAATATCTTCAGGGATTGTAACTTCTGTTATTTCAACTGTTTCTTGAGTTCTAGCAATTCTTTTCTTTCTCTTTCCTCTTTTTAAACCTTGTGGTGCATTACCAAAAGCAGCAGGTCTAGAGCTTCTTGATTGTTTTGCAGGATTTTGAGGTTTTGGCTCATCGAATATTTTAAGATTATCATTTAATCCCATATCAAGTAAAACAACTTCTTCACCTAATAATGAATCATCCGAACTTGAAAATTCATCACTATATGTTCTATCTAGCTTTTTACCATGATCTTGAGCTTTAACTATAGTTTTCTTTTTCTCTTTTTTAGGTTTTGATTTTTTCATATCATCAAAATTGTTTTTTAAATTTTCACTAACTGTTTCTTCTTCGTTTCCACCAAGAATTTCACTTAAAGATTTCATTTGTTTTTTAGGTTGAGCTTCAGATTCAAAAGTTTTTGCAACAGGTGCTTCAATTTTTGGTTTTTTCTTCTTAATAATAACTAAACCTCTTCTTTTAGGTACAATTTTATTAGCATTATCAGGATTAATATCAGGTTTATCAAGTTCTTCTTGAGATTTAGAAGGTGCAGGCTTTATATTTGGCTTTGAAATTACAACTTTTTTTAATTCTGGTTTTTTTCTAACTTCTGTATCTTTCTTTTCAATAGTTTCAGTTTTTTCTTCTATAACTACTTCTTTTTTGATTTCAGTTATTTTACTTTCCATTTCTTCTGTTTTATTTTCAGTTGCTTTTTGTACAACTTTTTTAGGCTTAGCAACTGATTTAACTTCTAATTTTGGACTTTTCCCAGTCATTATATAATTAGTTATTTCCTCAGCATCTTCAAATGATACTGCACTTTGGGGTGATTTAAGTTCTATTTTTAAATCTTTAGCCTTTGCAATTACTTCTGCACTAGTTGCTCCCGCTTCTTCTGCAATCTCATAAACTCTTACTTTATCTGACATCTGTTAGCATCTCCTTAAGTTGTGTGACATACTTATCTTTATTTTTACACTCTTTACAAAGTGATTTTTCAATTCTTTTAAAATCTTTTCCATTTATATCTGATTGCAACATTGTTTGACAATCACTACAAATGTAAAAACTTCTACCGTAATTATTGTAAAACAATAATTTTTTTTCTTCACATTTTAGTCTTAGTAACTCTTTTTGTTCAAATTTGCCTTTGCAAACGACACAGGTTCTTAAGATCATTTTTGAATTAGCCAAGCATTATACCTAAAATATACTTAATATCAAAAATAATCAAATTTCTATTCTTACACCGACATTATCAAAGTCAGCTGTGAATACTTTAAAATGAGGGAATCTAAGCTTTAAAGCTTTTTCCAAATTCTTACTATCATCTGCATATGACATAGAAAAAAGTGTAGAACCAGAACCTGATAAGGTACTCATTAAAGCACCCTCTTTTAAAGAAGTTTTTTGAACATCAAAAAGCTCTGGCATTTGTTTCATTCTATATTTTTGGTGAATTTGATCATGTGATGCATGTTTTAACATCTCCCAATCTTCAGCCATAAATGCAGCAGTTAATAAAGATGAATGAGAGATATTAAATACAGCATCTTCTTTTGAATATTTAAAAGGTAGTGTTTTTCTAGACAATTGTGTTGAAATTGCTCTATTAGGTACAACAATTACTGCTTTTAAATTTTTTGGAATTGCTTTGTTTATATATCTTACTTCATTTTCTTGAACACAAGCTACATTAAATCCACCCATAACAGCAGGTGTAATATTATCAGGATGATTTTCATAAGCTAAAGCTAAGTTAAGTAACTTATCTTTTTCTAATTTTATTCCTTCAATTGCGTATGCACTGGCAATTGCTGAAACTATAACAGCAGATGAACTACCTAATCCTCTTGATAATGGAATTTCATTTTGAAATTCAAATCTAAAATGTCTTTTTTTATATGATAAATTATGATAAAAATCATTAAATATTGATATAAACATATTATTATCTTTTAAAGCAGGATTATTAGCACCCTCACCTTTTAAAGATACACTATGAAATTTAGATGGTCTGATTATTACTTGGTTTTTCATAGATATTGCTAAACCTAAGCAATCAAAACCTGGGCCTAAATTTGCACTTGTAGCGGGAACGCTTACTTTCATCTATTTCCTTCTTAAACAGCTGGTAAATTATATATCGGCAGTGTTTCTTCGTTAAAATTATATTTTTCTATACACATAGGTAATTTAAAGTCGCGAATTATACTATCTTTTTCTAAAAAATCTACTTTAATTTCATCTCCATCTTTTATAAAATATTTTTTACCAAGCGCTTTAATAGGAGAATTTTCATTAAATTCAAAACCATATGCAGCTCTTAATTCAATATTTTTAGTAATACTAATTGTTTTTAAAAAAATATATGCAACTTTTATTGACATAAATGAGCCAGGAGAGTTTACGTAAGTGATTCTTTTTATATTGAATTGTTTTAATAATTCAGTAAATAAACCTGGTAGTAAATCAGAAGTTTTACCATCAAGTTTATGCTCTTTTAACAATTTTTTATCTTCATAAACACCTATTAATAAAGGGTTTGAAATAGTTATAACTAAAACTTCTATCAAGTTTCTAAATCTTAACTTTCAACTTTTGAATAAGCCATCTCAAATACTACAGCTTCATTTGTTGCTTCTTCTAAATCAATTATTTCATAATTTGATTCATCTTCATAAAGTTTTTTTGTTAGTAAATGATTTAAATGGTGACTTCCCGCAACTGCATCATATTCACCTACAAGCGTATATTCTAAAAGTGCCATATCACCAATAGCATCAAGAATTTTATGTCTAACAAACTCATCATCATATCTTAAACCTTCAGGATTTAAAACCTTTGATTGATCAAGTACAATAGCATTTTCCATTGATCCACCTTGCGCTAAGCCAATACTTCTTAAATATTGAACTTCGTGTAAAAATCCAAATGTTCGTGCACGGCTAATGTTTTCTTTATACTCAGCAATTGAATAATCAAAATGAAAATTTTGTTTTCCAATAGCAGGGTGATCAAAGGTAATTTCGAAATCATATACAATTCTATTAGAAGGTTTTAAAGTAACTCTTTTACCCTCAGGCGTTGTAACTTCTACTTGTTTTTTGATTTTAATAGCTTTTTTTGATTTATCAAGTTCTTTTATTCCTGCTTCATCAATTAACATACAATATCCAGCTGAACTTCCATCTAATACAGGAACCTCATCATTATCAATTACAATTCTTAAGTTATCTATTCCATACGCATATACAGCAGATAAAAGATGTTCTATTGTAGATATTACTACACCATCTTTCCCAATAACTGTTGCCATTTTTGTATCAACAACATTTTCTCTTTTTAGTGGAATTGTAACACCTGCATCAACTCTGTAAAATACTATTCCCATATCACTATCAAGTGGTTCTAGTCTCATTTTTACAGGAACACCCTTATGTAATCCAATACCTACAATTTCTATACTTTTTGCTATTGTTCTTTGTTTCATTTTGCACTTCCATTAGCGTTTGTATTTCCGCTTCCATTTATTATTTTTACAGCATCATTTATAGTTTTTGTTACATTTGTTTTCATCCAGTCAAAATCAAGCCATTCATTTGGATTTACTTCAATACCTTGAACTAACATTCCAAAGTGTAAATGATCCCCAAAAACAGCTCCTGTTGAACCTGTATTTGCAATATGTTGTCCAGCTTTTACTTCATCATTAAGCTCTACATTTATACTACTTGTATGAGCATATAATGATCCAATTCCTAAACCATGATCTATAATTACTGAATCCCCATAAATTCCTAAATAACCTTTAAATATAACTTTCCCAGGATTTGAAGTATATACATCAGCTCTTTTAACACTAGCCCAATCCATACCTAAATGCCATGCTTCATCAATTTTTATATCATTATAAAAATAGTGTCTTCTTTCTCCAAATTTAGCAAAAGTTGCAGCATTTGGTAATCGAACAAAAGGTTTAATGTCAAATGATGTATTCATATTATTCATAAGATTTTTCTTTGCTACATCTCTTATTGTTTTAACATTTTTTTCTCTTAACTCTTTATTTGTTTTAACAAAAGTTTCAACTATATTATTAGGTACACTCATTTCACTATTTTCTAAAACATGTTTACTTACATTGTTTACAAAATCATCTGAGATTTTTATATCATCAATTTTTTCTTTAAAACTTTTGATATAAAAAGGAACTTTTGCTTCTGTTCTATTTCCGGCTAAATCTACTGCAACAACATTAACTCTTTTAAATTCTTTAATATCAATAGGCCAAGTAATTATAGAAATATAATAGTTTTTTTTGTAAAAAGGAAATAATTCAAATACCTCTTCATCATTAAATGAAATATAGTAGTCTTTTATATTTTCATCATTAATCTCTACAATAATAACTCCACTTCCACCTTGTCTTAATAAATATGAATTTGAAATTACATTGGCAACTGGACTTTTTTTATCAATAACTATTTTAGAATTACTAACAGCATGATTTCCTTTAAAAAAGTTCCATTTACTTGTGTCATAAACATCTACTTGTAAAGTAGCTTCTTTTGGTTTATAAAATTCATCAGAAGCAGGAGGCATTACATCTAATTCTATGATTCCGTTTTCATTTTTTACAACTTTAGTTTCTAGTTTTATCTTTTTTTCACCATCTATGAAAAAGATATCATAAGATTTTATTTGTGTATCATCAGCAATTGCTACATTTATTGGTTTTTGAAAATTCCAATAAATTTCATTTTGCACTTTAATTTGTGGAGCGTTTCTCTCAAACATATTAGAGAATAACAAAAACACAACTGCTGATAAAAAAATAATAAGGCCTATATATATTCCTAAACCTTTAATACTGTATTTATTATTTGTAAACTTCAAAAATTTCCTTTAATACTATTTCTTTTGCTTTTTCTACATCTATCATATCTAAGGTACATCCAGCTGCATTATAATGACCACCGCCATCAAATTCACCTGCAATCTTAGCAACATCAATTTTTCCCTTAGATCTTAATGACACCCGTGAAACGCCATTTACAACTCTTACAAAAAAAGCAATTTTAACTATTGCAATGCTCATAATCATATCTAAGGCATCTTCACAATCTCTATTATGAGCACCTGTTTGTTTAAACCACTCTTCTTTTGCAATTATAGAGGCTACTTCACCCTCTTTGAAAAGTTCTAAACTATTTAAAACTTTTGGAATAATTCTATATTTTGCCAGAGAATCTCTTCTTAAAAGCTTATTAGCAATATCAGAAGGGCTAGCACCACATTCAACTAAAAAATTTGTTTTTTCAAAAGTTAATTCATCACATCTTCCTAATGAAAATGCTAATGTATCATCATAAATACCTACATAAAGTGCAGTTGCTGAATCTTTTGTGATGTACAAACCATTGTGTTTAAAAAATTCAAAAACTAATTCAGCTGTTGAGCTTTTCATAGGATCTACAATATTTACCGTTCCAAAATGGTTATTTGATTTATGATGATCAAAATTTATAATTGGAATTGATGGATCAGGAGTAAAGCCTAATCTTTTAAAAGTACCACAATCTACAGAAATAATCAGGTCATAAAAAGCTGGTAATTGATCTGTGATTTTATCAAATCTAGATATAAAATCTAAATTCTGAGGTAAATCAGCACTTATGTTAAATACCTTATGTTTTATTTTATTTTCATGAAATAAATTTGATAAAGCCAAGGCTGAACCAATAGAATCAGGATCTGGATTTACATGGGTAACAATTAATATATATCTACTTTTTTCAATAAGTGCTAGAGCTTTAGTATGTTCTGCCATATCAACTTTATTACTTATTATAAAATCTTTTTTCAAAATAAATCCTAATCAAACTTCATAGAAAAATCAAGCCAAGTTGCTTGATGAATAATACTGCCACTACTAATAGCATCAACACCCGTTGAAGCATACATTTTAATAGTATCAAGATTGATATTTCCACTAGCTTCAAGTAAAATATGAGGATAATTCGTATTTCTAAAAGCAACAACTTCTTTTATTTGCTCACTTGTCATATTATCACACATAATAATATCACCACCTGCATGCATAGCTTCTTTAACTTGCTCAAAAGTTTCACACTCGATTTCTATTTTAGTTACCCAAGAAATTCTTTTTCTAGCTTTTTTTACAAACTCTTCAAGATTTTCAATAGTTCTTAAGTGAGTATCTTTTAGCATTAAACAATCATCAAGCCCAAGTCGGTGATTTATTGCACCTCCAACCCTTGAAGCATATTTTTCAAAATCTCTTAATTGTGGTCTTGTTTTTCTAGTATCAAGTAAAACTACACCTGTACCCTCAATTAGTTTTGCATACTTGTTTGCCATAGTTGCAATTCCTGATGCGTGTTGAAGCATATTTAAAAATGTTCGTTCAGATGATAATAAAATAGAAGCCTTACCTTCAAGTTCAGCAATAATATCACCCTCTTTGATTTCATCACCATCATTTTTCAAAAATTTACAATCAAATTTTTCTGTTCTTGCTAATACTTTAGCATATTGAACACCTGCTAGTATTCCATCTGATTTACAAATTGCTCGTGCTGTAAATCTACCTTTTGGAGCAACATCGAAGAATAAATCCCCTCTACCATTATCTTCTATAATGGCATTTTTTACAAACTTCTTTATATTTATCATACTTCAAACATCCTTTCTAATGCAACTTTTGCCCACTTAGCGGTATCTTGTGATACTGTAATTTCAGTTTCTTTTGATATATTATTATCCTTTATAGATTTTAAAGTATTATAAACATCTTGTAAAGTTGTTTCGTTCATTGTTGGACATTCAGGTTTTGTTGAACTTAAAATATATGTATTTTTATCTCTTAATCTACTTACCATATTAAATTCAGTTCCAACTGCAATTTTTTGCTCTGGGTCTAATTCTTTTATATATGTTATCAACTGAGAAGTTGAACCTACAAAATCAGCTGCATCACAAACGCTTGGATCACATTCAGGATGAACAGCGATTAAAATATCTGGATATTTTTCTCTGTAAAATTCTATATCTTCAACAGTAAATTGCTGATGAACTGAGCAAAATCCATTATAACATATAATATCAGCTTGCTTTAAATCTGTTCCATCACCTACAATTGCAGATTTTAAATTTAATGATTTTGCAAAGTTTTGACCTAAACATCTATCAGGAACAAAAAATATCTTTTTCCCTGATTTTAAACCTTTTTCAATAATTTTATATGCATTTGATGAAGTACAAACCATTCCACCCATTTGTCCAACTTTTGCTTTAACAGCTGCACTTGAGTTTATATATGTAATTGGTAAAATCTCATCATTTGAAATTCCAGCTTCATTTATTTTTTTTAGATTCTCTTCATAATATCCAACATCAATCATTCTAGCCATTGCACAACAAGCAATTTTTGGCATAAGAACAGTTTTTTCTGGACTCATAACTTTTACACTCTCACCCATAAAACCAACACCGCAAAATACAACATATTTTGAGTCTGTAAGCATTACTTTTTTTGCAAGTTCTAGTGAGTCACCTGTAATATCTGCTAACTCGAATACTTCATCTCTTTGATAGAAATGAGCAACTAAAGTTACATCTAATTCTTCTTTTAATTTTATTATTTCATTTTTTAAATTCAAAATAAGCCTTCAAATTTTTATTAAATGTGAATATAACAAAATTTTAGTTATAATCTCATTTAATTAAGTAAAATAAACAATTTAAGTTCCTTTAAATAAGGAGCATTATAAAAGGTAATAGATGGATTTTTTCACAAATACAAACATTTTATTTTTTTTAGCAGCATACCTAATAGGATCTATTCCTTTTGGTTCAATATTAGCTAAAACATTTGCTGGAGTTGATATAACAGCAGCAGGAAGTAAATCAATTGGGGCAACAAATGTTCTGAGAGTCGTAAAAGAAACAAACCCTGCTCTTGCAAAAAAGCTAGGTCTTGCAACTGTGATTTTAGATGCATTAAAAGGAACTTTAGTTTTATTAGTTGCTATGTATTATGGTCTTAGTGAATCTACACTTTGGGGAGTTGCAATTCTTTCAGTTTTAGGACACTGTTATTCTATATACTTAGGTCTTGAAGGTGGAAAAGGTGTTGCAACTGGTCTTGGAGTTTATTTAGTACTTATTCCAATTCCTACTATTATTGGAGCTGTTGTTTGGATAGTATGTGCAAAGGTTTTAAAAATATCATCACTTTCATCACTTCTTGGACTTGTGGCAGTTGTAATAAGTGCTAGTTTTTTAAATAATGGTTTAAATGTAGGTTCAAATATACCTATGTATATAATCGCATTTATCATTATATATAAACATATTCCAAATATTATCAGAATGATAAAAGGAGAAGAGAAAAAAGTTATATAACTTTCTTCTCTTTAAGATATAAATAATATGAAAATAGAAATCAACAACCTAACATTTAAATGTATCATTGGAATACTTGATTTCGAACGTATTAAAAAACAAAGAGTTATTTTAAATGTCTCTTTTAATTATATATTTACAAAAGATATTTTTATAGACTATGCAGAAGTATCAAAGCTTTTAAAATCCACAATGAAAGAGCAAAAATTTCTTTTACTAGAAGATGCTATTTTATATATAGAAAATATTCTATTAAATAAATACCAAATAACAAATCTACAAATCAAAATCTCAAAACCAGATATTTTAAAAGATTGTATAGTTACGTTAAGTAATTATTAGCAAACTATTTTACCTTTAATATAGGACACTTTTTGTCTCTTCATAGCATTAACGAAGCATTAATATGGCGTTAACTAAATACTACCTTAAATTAACAGAGAATTAACAGTCAAATTGTAACTTTAAGAAAACTTTAAAATTTAGTGGTGTAGAATGGCCGTAACGGAATATCGGAAAAGGTTTAAAACCAAAAGTTTTAGATGAGTTCGCGCGCTCCGATATACTGAAAAAAGATTTCGAAATTTTAGGAGAACACAAATGAAAAAAATCGCAAAATTAAGTTTAGTAGCTGCTATCGCAGTTTCAGGATTAACTTCAGCTAACGCTACAGCTTTAGAAGAAGCAATTAAAGGTGTAGATATTTCTGGTACAGCTGTATACAGATATGATGATAGAAGTAATGTTGGTTATGATGCAGGTAACTCATATAAACTTGCTGTTAATTTAAAATCTTCAATTAATGACGATTTAGCTTTTAATGTAAGAACTATCGTTGGTGATGCTACAGATATGGTTTCTTTAAAAACTGATACTGCAGATGGTAACGCTAATATTACAGTATCTCATGTAAATTTTGCATATACAGGATTAGCTAATACAACTGTTATTGCTGGTAAACAAGCTGTTCCATCTCCTTTCGCTGTTCAAGCAGATGCTGCTGGTGATGAAGATACAGGTGCTGGTATTACTGCTTTAACAACTGTAGGTCCAGTTACTGTAGCTGCTACTTATTTAAATCAAACTAACTTAGGTGTAGTTTCAACTGGTCAAGATATCGCAGGTTTAGGATTAATGGGTAACGCTGGTCCTGTTGCTTTAGATGCTTGGTATTTACAAACAATGGAAACAAGTTCTGCAGCTGATGATGCAGCTTCATTATACACTCTTGGTGCAAAAGCTAAGGTAGAAATGGTTGATTTGACTGCTAGATATTCAGCTGTAGATGCTTCAGCTACTGGAGTAGATACTGAGTCAATCTGGAAAGTTGGAGCAAAAGCTAAATTAGGAATCGTTACTGGTTCTTTAGATTATGGTCAATCAAATGATTCTGATAGTTATAGTACTTTAGTTGGTGGAGTACATGGGGATGCTGATGCAGATGTTAACTTACAAGCTTGGGCTTTAAATTTAAATAAAAATGATGCTCAATTAATCAAAGCTTCATTAGGTGTTGATGTATTATCTAATGTTAACTTATCTGCAACTTATGCCGATTTATCTGTAGATTCAGCTGCAAATGCTGATGCTTCTGAGTACTATGGTCAATTAACATATAAAATGGGTAAAAACTTCATGACATATGCTAGACTTGGTCAAGTTGATTATGATGATTCTTCTAAAGATACAGATTCAAGAGGAAGATTACACGTTCAATATACTTTCTAATTTGAAAGATAGTATTTAACTACTAAACTTACTTAAAAAGGGTTGAAGATTTTTCTTCAATCCTTTTTTTATGATTAAAATTCTTATTATTACTAAACTCTTAAACTATTTATGATAAAATCTATAAAATTAAAAAAAGGATTTTATCTTGAAAAAAGCAATTCTTTCATCTATATTATTATTAAGCGCAAGTTCTATTTTCGCAGATACAACTATGTGTTTCAAAGAAAATCACCAATCTATGTCAACTATTGAAAATACTCCCCTTGATGGTGGACTTTGTATGGGTAAAAATACAATTTCAGATATGAAAGCAAAAGGTTGGAATGTAGATGATATAAAAATCTCACAATCAGCAAATGGTATGAATTTTATATATGTTTTAAAAACTCCTGTAACTCAGGCTGTTTCTTCATCAAATTTTTCAGGAAATCAAGCTGATATGGAAGCTAGAATATTAGAAAAACTAGAAAAGAAAAAAGAAGCAGAGAAAAAAGAAAAAGAAATTATAGTTAAAAAGAATTTAGCAGAAGAAGGTAAAGATAACTATATTAGAAAATGTCAATCATGCCATGGAGAAAAAGGTGAATCAACTGTTGGTGGATATTCAAGACCTCTTAATACCTTAACATCTGAAGATATGAGACACTCAATTAATGGATATACAAATGGAACTTATGATAGAGGAAGAGCAGCAACAATGCAACCAATAACTTCAACTTTAACATATGTGACTTTAGAAAAAATAAGCGCTTATTTAGATTCAATTAAATAGCAAATACTAATATTTTATCTGAATGTTTACTTTTTAGTCATTGATTAATGAAGTATTAACTAATAATTAACGATTTATAAGTAACTTATAAGTAACATTCAGATAATTTTATCATATCAATATAAAATAAAAAAGGATTAATAAATGAAAATGACTAAATTAAGTTTAGCTACAATTATTGCAATTGGAAGTATTTCATGTGCAAATGCACAAAATTTAGAAGATGCAATTAAAAACGTAGAAATCTCAGGAACTGCTGCTTATAGATATAATGATTATGAAGGAGCAAGTGACGCAAATAATAATTATAAAATTGCTACAAATTTGAAATCAAGTATTAATGATGATTTAACTTTTAATTCAAGAGTAATTATTGGTGATGCAACTAATCCTGCATCTTTAGCTACAAATGGAGCAGATACACAAGCAGATGTTAGCTTATCAGAAGTAAACTTTGCATATAGTGGTGTTCAAAATACAATTATAACTGCAGGTAAACAAGGAATTGCAACTCCATTTACTATTGATAGAGATGCAATGGGTAACGAGCAAACAGGAACAGGACTTGTAGCAACTACAAATCTAGGTATGGTTTCTTTAACTGGTGGATATTTTAATCAAACTAATTTAAGCAGTACTGATGGTGAAGCACCTATAACATCTGGAACTATAACTGGTGGAGAAGATGTATACTTTGCAACTGCAAATCTTACAGTTGAAAATGTTACTTTAGATGCAACTTATATTAGCTTATTAGATACATTAGATGGTTTTACTGTTGGAGCTAAAGCTAAATTTGATGTTGCTGGTGTTGCTTTAAACCCATATGCAAGATATTCATCAATTGACTTTGATAACTATGCAAAAGATAATACTTTATGGAAAATTGGTACAGATGCACAAATGGGAATCTTCGGAGCTTATGTAGCATACGGTCAAACTGATGAAGAAGGTGGAGAAACTGGATTAGACTATAGTTCAGATACAGGAATGGATGACCACTGGAGAGTAACATTAACAGGAATTTCAGATGCTTCTGTTGTTTATGCTTCTGTTAATACACAAGTTACTGATGCAGTTAATGTATCAATTAACTATTCTGACTTAAATGCTGGATCAATGTCAAATGACAAAGATCAAAATGAAATTTATGGACAAGTTAGTTATCAAATGTCTAAAAACTTCAAAACATTTGCAAGATTTGGACAATATGAGTATGATGGAGATAATTCAAATATGGGTAGACTTCACGCACAATACTCTTTCTAATCAGAAAGTTTAAATTATAAAACAAAAAAGGCTTAGAGTTAAACTCTAAGCCTTTTTTTTTAATTGACTTACTTTATAAATTCTGATAAAATCTTTAAAATGACAATATATTGACAAAAGGATTTAAAATGCAAGCAGTTTTTTACTCACAAGCAAGAAATAATCTAAGAGAAATTATAAATAAAGTATGTGATGATTTTGATGAATATATTATTACTACAAAAGATGAGAAATCTGTAGTTTTGATTTCATATGAAGAGTATAGTTCAATGAAAGAAACAATATATCTTTTATCTTCAAAAAATAATAGAGATAGATTAAATGATGCCGTAGAACAAATAGAAAACTCAAAATTTCTTAAAAAAGAAATTGATTTATGATTATTGGATTTGCAGATGAAGCATGGGAAGATTATCAATATTGGTCTTTAAATGATAAAAATATATTCAAAAGAATAAATTTATTAATCAAAGATATAAAAAGAAATCCATCTGATGCTAATGGACTTGGAAAACCAGAAAGACTAAAAGAAAATTTTCAAGGATACTTTTCAAGAAGAATAACATCAGAACACAGACTAGTATATAAAATAATCGATGATTTGATAATCATAGCTCAATGTAGATATCATTATTAATCCAAAATAAAATACAAGACTTTGATTTTTTTTAATGTATCAATTAACTATTCTGACTTAAACGCTGGTTCAATATCAAAGGACAAGAATCAAGATAGAGATACTTCAAACATGGGTAGATTTCATATGCAATACTCTTTCTAATCTGAAAGTTTAAACTACAAAATATAAAAGTGTTGGAGATTTTCTTCAACACTTTTTTTATTTTTAAAATTATTGACATGAAAAAAATATTTAGATATAATTTTTTTACGAATGACATTTACTTCTTTTGTAGGAGTGATTACCTACAAATAAGTATCGAGGGAAAAGGTTTATACCTTTTCCCTTTTTTTTTGGCCAGAGAGGGCGGGAGTGCTTATTTAAAGGAGTAAGTAAATGTCATATCGTATAGCAATACTACTTTTAATATTTCTTATTTTTGCAATAAGAGCATATTAATAAAAGGGGGAACTAATCACTCCCCTGGTATTGCTTCCTAACCAACTTTTATACAAACTTAAAGTATAATTCTTTTTTTTAAAGGATTACACTAAATGGATGCATACGAATATTCAGAGCTATTAAAACTTCTAAATACTAAACTTAAAAACATAAAAGGTATTTTAAAACCTGATGAATTAAATAAAAGATTAGATGAAATAAAAGAAGAAGAAGCTCAACAAGATTTTTGGAACAATGTAGAAAATGCTACGAAAATCGGTATTGAAAAAAATAGAATCTTAGGAAAATTAAATAAATTTAATAAAGCAAATGATTCACTAAAAGGTACAAATGAGCTTTATGAGATGGCAAGCGATGAAAAAGATGAAGATACTTTTGAAATGCTTTACGAAGAAGCTCCTGAGCTAGAAAAACTTATAAAATCAACTGAGATATCTGTAATGCTAAGTAATCCTGATGATGCATCAAATGCTATTGTGTCTATTCATCCAGGAGCTGGAGGAACAGAATCTCAAGATTGGGCTTCAATGCTTTATAGAATGTATTTAAGATGGGCTGAAAGAAATGATTTCAAAATCGAATTACTAGATTATCAAAATGGTGAAGAAGCTGGTATCAAAGATGTTTCTTTTATAATCAAAGGTGAAAATGCCTATGGTTATATGAAAGCTGAAAATGGTATTCATAGGTTAGTTAGAATCTCTCCATTTGATTCAAATGCAAAAAGACACACATCATTTTCATCTGTAATGGTAAGTCCTGAAGTTGATGATAATATTGATATTGTAATCGAAGATAAAGATATAAGAATAGATACATATAGAGCAAGTGGAGCTGGTGGTCAACATGTTAATAAAACAGAATCAGCTATTAGAATCACACATATTGCTACAAATATCGTAGTTCAATGCCAAAATGATAGATCACAACATAAAAATAAAGCAAGTGCTATGAAAATGCTTAAATCAAGACTATATGAGCTAGAACTAGAAAAACAACAAGCTTCTAAAGATGGTGTTGAAAAGAGTGATAATGGATGGGGACATCAAATTAGATCATACGTTCTTCAGCCATACCAACAAGTAAAAGATAGTAGAAGCAATATTGGTTACTCAAATGTTGATGCTATTTTAGATGGTGATATTACAAAAATAATAGAAGACGTATTAATAGCAACTGCAAAATAAAAGAGAAGCATTTAGCTTACTCTTTTTCCTATTTTTTATTTTAATAATAAAAACATATATTAAAGCATTTTATAGTAAAATTGAAGTTTAAAATAAGGATTAATAATGATTAGAAACATTGCCTTTTTACTATTTGTAGTGTTATTCTTTAACTCATGTGAATATAATAATAAAAAAATAAAAATTTCTACTACAACATGGCTTGGCTATACTCCATTATTATATGCTAAAGAAAAAAATTGGCTAGAACCTCTTAACATAAAACTACTAAATGTAGTATCTTTAAGCGAAAATGTAAATCTTTATAAGTCTGGAAATTCTGATGCTTTTGTTGGGACACAGTATGAATATACTCTTTTACTCAAAGATAATAAAAATTTAATTCCAATAATGATTTTTAACAAATCAAATGGTGGAGATGTAATACTATCAAATTTATCTATTGATAAATTAGTAAAAACAGATAAAATAATTGATGCTTATTTAGAAATAGATTCAATTAATTCCATATTACTTAATGATTTTTTAAAAAACAATAATTTACAAAATAAAACTATTAACTATATAAATGAAGATCAATCAAATATTTCAAGATTAAAAGCAAATAATTTAATCAATCCAACATTGATAATTACATATATTCCATATAATAATATTTTAGAAAAGAATTTATTTATTGAAGTATCATCAACAAAAAATAATAATAATTTACTTATTATTGATGGACTTTATACTAGTGAAAATTTTTATTATGAAAACCAAGAAACTTTTATAAGCTTGAAAAAATTAATTGATAAGGCTATTCTAAATTTGAAAAATAACCCAAAAGAGTATTATGAAACGATAAAACCCTATCTAATAAATAGTACTTATGAAGAGTTTATAGCTTCTTTAGATGAAATTATTTGGCTAAATAAAGATATTTCTAAAGAAATATTACATAAGCTTAATGATTCAGAATTTAAACTAAAAGATTTAATCAAATGATTATGAATATAAAAAGGCTTGTATTACTATTCTTTACTTTTGTAATTGTATCTTTATACACTATATTTACACACTATTTTAATGAGCAAGAAAATAAACTTGCAAATGTAATATTAAAAATATTAAATAACAATATTATAGAAACTAGTTATACTATATCAAAAACTTTGAAAACCCAAGATGATATATTTTTATTCAAAGCTCAACTAGATAGAAACTCTGCAAATGATGATTTTATTGCTGCTATTGCTATTTTTGATAATCATAATAATCTTTTGCTTACTACTGATCCAGATTATATAAAAGCTGAAACACAATTAAATAAAAAATACGACAATGCATATTATAAATTACTTAATAAAAAATATTTAGAAGATGAAATTAAATTTTATGAAGGCATAAATATAAAAAAACTAAGACTTATTTACTTTTTAGAACAGGATGAATTAAATGCACATTTTACTAAGAATAGAATTAATTATCTAACATATTTTGGAATTCCTCCAATTATTATATTTATCATTATATTTATATTATTAAGGAAATATGTAACAAAACCATTAGAAGAGTTAAGACAATATGCTTATTATAATAATATAGTACCAAAAGCTTTTAAAGTAAGAGAACTTGAATCAATAAGATACTCAATGGTAGATACTTTTTCAAGATTAGAAACAGAGAAAAAAGAGCTATATTTAATGGCAAGAACTGACTCATTAAGTGGATTATCAAATAGAAACTCACTTAATGAATATCTCGAAAGATTAATTCTAAATTTTCAAAGAAGTAAAAAAGAGTTTGCATTTTTATATCTTGATATCGATCATTTTAAAACTGTTAATGACTCTTTGGGCCACAATATTGGAGATGAATTATTACAAAGCATTTCTACACTTTTTAAAAATATATTAAGACCAAATGATTTTATTGCAAGAATTGGTGGAGATGAATTTGTTATTATAATTCAAGATTACAAATCATATTTTGATTTATCAATGATTATAGATAGAATTCAAAAAGAATTATCAAAAAATTGGACGATTAAAACCAATCCAATAACTATATCATGTAGTATTGGTATTTCTTTTTTCCCAAAAGATGGAAAAACTCAAATAGAATTAATGAAAAATGCTGATATTGCAATGTATGAAGCAAAAAAATTAGGGAGAAACCAATATCATTTTTATACTGAAAAGTTAAATGAAACTGTTCAAGAATCAATTCGTTTAGATAAAAATATGCGACTTGCTTTAAAAAACAATAATTATCAGCTTTTTTACCAAGCAAAAGTTGATATTAAATCTTCAAATATAATTGGAGTGGAGGCATTAATAAGATGGATAAGTCCAAAAAATGGGCTAATCAATCCATCAAGTTTTATTCCACTTGCAGAAGAGAATAATTTCATTCAAGAATTAGGTGAATGGATTATAAATGATGTAGTAAGACAATATGTACAATGGAGAGAAATAGGTATTGATATTGTAATTTCAATAAATATATCAGCTAAACAATTACTAATTCCTGATTTTGCACATAAATTAATTTCTAAACTGAAAAAAAATAAAATAAATGCATCAAAAATTGATTTAGAAATTACTGAATATATATTTATGCAGGATTCTAATACTACAAAAAATAATTTAAAAAAACTATATGATTATGGAATTAGTATTTCAATGGATGATTTTGGAACAGGTTACTCTTCTCTTTCCTATTTAAAAAAATTTCCTATTACTTATTTGAAAATTGATAAAAGCTTTTTAGATGATTTTGACACAGAAGAAGGTTCAGTTTTTATTGAAACAATTGTAAAACTTGGACAAACTTTAAATATAAAAATCATTGCTGAAGGTATTGAAAAAGTTGAGCAACTTGAGTACTTGAAAAAAATTAAATGTGATGAATATCAAGGATTTTATTGTTCAAAACCTTTAAATGCAAAAGATTTTGAAAAATTTTATTTAGACATGAAAAATTAAATTTTATTCTCTATTACAAATAATAATATAAGGGCAGTAAGTACAGTTATTTTTATCTTCACATTTAGAAAAAGAGATTTCATTTTTTGAGATTTCTTTTAGTTCATTAAACTTTTCGCACAACAATTCAAGTTTTTTATCAAGTGCAATTTCATTTATTAATTGTGTGTTGCTTAAATCATAATAATAAGCTTCTATTTTGTCTGTTTTGTACATTTCACTCATTGCAAGATAATAAAACTCTAATTGAAAATCATCGGTTTTTTCATAGTTTTTTAAAGTATCAACACTCAAAGTTGAAGATGTTTTGTAATCAATAACTTCATAACTGTCTTCAAAAGAATCAATCCTATCAATTACACCTTTGATTTTTATTCCTTCAAATTCGCATGAAAATGATTTTTCTAAGGCTATAATTTTTCTATGTTTAAGTCTTTGTTTATCAAGTAAATAAAACTCATATAACTTTTTCTTCCAAATTTCTAAATCCAAAATCAAGAATGGATTTGTACTTTTGTATTTATTAAATAAAGATTCAATTTTTTCAAAACTTAACTCAGTACTATTTTCATCTAAAGTGTAGAAATTTTCTAAAATAGAGTGAATAATATCACCTAACTCATAAGCCTTAGGTTTGAGCGATATGCTGTGTTCTTTGAGTTTTAATATATACTGTAGATAAAACTTTCTTTTGCACTGTAAATAGGTTTTAAATGACGTTGCTGACCATGTAAACATCGATAAATCTATTTTTGCTATTATCTCTTCTTCAATATGTTTTATTTTATGATTATCATAAAGTATATGCTTATATGCATTGTCATTTGTATCTGTTTTTATATACTTATCAAAAAGTTCATTTGCAAATCTTGATATTTGATTTGTATCAGAGTTCACATAAGTTACAAAAACATTTTTTGAAGAATCAATTAATCTTTTATAATAGTATTTTTGTAATGATTCCCTATCAAATTGAGTTGGAAGATTTGATAGTTGTTTTAGTTTTGTTGATAAAAACTTATCTTTTACAGAAATTTTTGGAATAAATGATTCATTAAAATCACAAATAATAACAGTATCAAACTCAACTGCTCTAGTTTCCAAAAGTCCAAGAACTGTAATTTTTCCTGAATTTACATCATCAAGGGTAAGTTTTACTAATCTTTGCAAAAATATTTTATATACATCTTTTAATAAAATTACATTATCATTTGAAAAAACTATGATATTTAGTTTATAAAGAAGTTCATCATACTTTTCTAGTAACTCTACACTACTCTCTTTTGATTTTATAAACTCAGAAATAAACTCAAAACTCTCTTTTGTAGCTCTTTTATTCCAAATTGGTTTTATATTTTTATCAATAAAGTTTTTATCTAATTTCAAGAAATCAAGATTTGAAATATGTTTCATATCATCTTCACTTAAATATGAAAAGATAGCATAGGCAACTTGATAGAGATTTGTATATTTAATAGTTTTACCCATTGCGTAATTAAAGTACTTCTCTGTGTCAAATAACTGTATATATGAGGCAAAAGTTTCATCAGGTAATATAAGTGCAATATCTGAAGGATTTACACCTTTTTGAACCGATTTTACAATTGAGTCTTTTATATATGCAATTTGATTTAATCTTGAAGAAAAACCTTTTATTTCTAAAGATTGAAGATTTTTTTCATTTTTTTCTTCTTCTAAAATTACTTTGTTTGTTAAATCAATTGTATAGTTAAAATCTATTTTTAAATCAATATTTAGTTTTTTAAAAACTTCTAATGATTTTTGATTATATATATTTGAAAAAAAATGAATTTTAACATTAATAAATTCTGATATTTTTTCTACTATTTCAAATTCTACTTTTGTAAAATAACCTTCAAAATGTATTTCTATTTCTTCAAATTTCTTTAAAAAATTTTCATTTATTTTATAATGATTATCTAAATTTATTCTATCTACATAAGAGTTTTTCTCTAAAATATTTATATAATTTGTTTTTATAGTTTCAAGAATTTGTAAATGTTCTAAATAAAAATCATAGGTATCAACATTTTGTATATCTTTGATTTCTACTTTTTCACTAGCAAGTTCTAAAAAGAATCTATAAATATAATCACTTTGTTTTAAAAATTTTGTAAAATTATCTGAAATTCCAAGTTTTTGGATATTTGTATTTTTTATAGCTTCACTTAAAAAAAGAACTCTTTGTTCTTCTTCACAATATTTCATATTATTAAGATTGATTGATTTTTTAAAAAGCTCATCTATAGTTAGTGTAAAAGGCAAAAGAGTATTGCTACTCTTTTGTGTTGAAATAAAATTTCTAATTGACCTTGATGTTGGGAAAACTAAAAGTTTTTTTTTAAATTGCATTTGTTTTAATATAAAGATATCCAGTTATTCCATCAACAACAAAACTTCCTGTGATAATCCAATTATTTGCTTCCTTGATTTCAAAATCAGAAGTGTAAGTTTTATCATTTACAATAAAATCATTATTAGTTAAATTTTTGTCACTATCATTTGAAATAGTTTTACTAAGAGTCAAATCAATTTTAACATCTTTTTTTTCATTTGTTATTTTATCAGTAACAATAAGTTTTAAACTATTTTTTCCAACTGTTAATAAATTTTTATTAACAGAAAATTTTTCTATAACTCTTTGTGCATATTTAATATCTTCAGTGGTTAAATCAAACTGTTTATTGTTTATTGTTAAAGCAAAATTATACTTCGATCTAAATAATACATTTGAATCCATCATATCATTATAATGCTCTTCAACGTCTTGATATTTTTTCATAAAACTTTTATCTTCTATCACAGGAACTGAAACTGCACTTTTAATAGTCCAAATGATCATTCCAAATGTAAAACTAAAAATCCCAATAAATAATAAAGGCCAATAATTTCTTTTCATATTTCTATTTTCTTTTTCTTAAAATTGCGTAAGTATATGCTAATAATCCTAAAACAATCAATGTATACATAAGAACACGCCAAATAGTACTTGATACTTTTCCTGCATTTCCAATACTTGATTCTAATGTAATTTGATTTGCTTCAGCAATTGTATCAGCAATAGCAGCGTATCCATTCAATGTAGCTGCACTTACTTTTGCAAATAATGTGTTTTTATCTTGAGATGCTAATAATGGAACAATATATCCATCTAAAATATCATTTTTATCAATAATTTCTTTTAAATCATCTGAGAAAAGTAAATTTACATGAGTTTCTTCAACTGCAATAGTTAATAAAACATAAGGTGATTCTAAAGTCGAAACTATTTGATTTTCACTATTTTTGATAAAATCAATTTTTTCTTTTGTTTTAACATTTTCATCTAAACCTAAATTAGATTTTGCATATACATATATGTTAACACCTAATTTAGACTTAACTTCAGCACCTATTTCATTGATTTTAACAGCAGCTCGATCATCTATTAGTTTATCATCATTTAAGATAAATTGTTGAGCGCTTAAATTTGAGCATAAAAAAAGCAGAAGTGAAAAAATCACTCCTACTTTCAAAAAATTAATTTTTTTCATATTAACCTATGAATATCTTTGTTGAATCAAAGAAGCCATAATACGCAGTCATAACTGCAGATACTACTAGTAATAAACCTATAATTCTGTCCATTTTAACTCCTTATTTAGCTAGCATATAATTTTTATTTTGTTCTTCAGGAGTGTTTTGTTTTTTATCAGAAAAAACACTTCCAGAAGTTAAACCATTTAAATCTTGGTTTATTTTATAAAAATTTACTGATTCATTTTGTTGAACTTTAATAGCATTAACAGTTAAAACTACAAGAATAGTCAATAACAATACAGTTGCTATTAACATCCCAGTAATACCATTTAACTTAAAGACACCTCTTTCGTTTTCGTTCATTTGCGTGTTTCCAGCCATGTTACTCTCCTAAACTTCTTAAATATGCAGCTAGTGCTTTTTGTTGAGTTTCATTTAGTCTTCCATCAAAACTTGGCATTGTACCAATATTTGATTTTTTACCATCTTTAAGAACAGCTGTAACTAATGCATCATCATAAGCTCTGATATTTGGTGCAACATACTCCATACCGTTTCCATCAACACCATGACATCCAGCACAAACACCATAAGCAGCAGGTTGTTCACCTTTAAATCCACCAGCAACATAAGTAGCAACAGCTTCAATATCAGCATCTTCTGTTAACATCATTGGAGGCATTCCTGCTGGATACGCAGTAGCTAAACTATTAGATCCATTTTTGATAACATGAACAACTTGATCTTTAGAAATTCTTTTTGTTAAATTTTGAGCTTTTCCATCAATACCTTCAGCATCAACTCCATGACAAGGTGCACAATTTACTAAGAAAGTTGATTGACCCATTGCTTTTAAAGTTTCTTCAGATGGATTTTCCCATTTTTTCTCAAACTTAGCATTGTAATCTAATGTTTCTTCATTCCATTGACCAACTTGTGAAAAGCTATTAATTGGATAACCAATAGTAAAATACCAGAACATCCAAAGAATTGTACCAATAAATGCTATCGCCCATCCTGTTGGAACTGGATTTCTATACTCTCCAATACCATCCCATTTTTCTTCAGCTAGTTCACCGCTTGCTGTATCATTTTTCATTTGATTAACATATTTTAATGCAACAAATACAGTAATTGTAATAATAGCTGCTGCACCTAACATTGTTAAACTGTTAATATAATCATCCCCGTTAAAAGCATCACCTGCTACAAAGTAAGTTCCTGCTAATAAAGCGATGATAAGAATTATTCCACCTATAACCATAGACTTCATCTTATTTCTCCTTATTATCTATATCTTTATCTTTTTTTCTTTCTTCAAGAGGGGCAGAAACACTTGAATCATCATGCACAAGATTAGAGTATTTTTCATAATCTCTCTCACCTGTTTTATCCCTTTTATATATAGAGTAAGCATATGAGTAAAATAATACAAAAACTGTTAAAATCAAAAAGAATTTAGCATAACCTTGTACTGTCAAAAGTGTTTCGTAATCCATAAAAACCTCTATTTTAAAGAATTTAAATATGCAATTAATGCAACTATTTCAGGAATTTGACCATTTGCAACAGCATCTTTTATCGCCTGATTTTTCATATCAGCAGCAATTAACTTAGCATCTTCTTTAGCTTTTGCAATTGCAGTTTCATATGCACCTAATTCAACATCAATTTTACCATCACCATTTAAATCTTGATCATATGGAGTTGAGAATACTGTTTTTACAGTATAAGCTTCAGCATATGCAGTATCTAAATCAGCAATATTTGAGAATTGGTGTTTATATGCTGGCATAATACTTCCAGGAACAACTGCAGATGGTTCCATCATATGATTTTCATGCCAATCAGTAGTTCTATAATTACCAACTCTCATTAAATCTGGACCTGTTCTTTTTGATCCCCATAAAAATGGTCTATCATAAGCATACTCACCTGATAAAGAATACATACCGTATCTATCAGTTTCAGCTTTAAAAGGTCTAATTAATTGAGAGTGACAAGCATTACAAGAATCTTTAATATAAACTTGTCTACCAGCTAATTCTAAAACACTGTATGGTTTTGTACCAACAGTTGGTCTTGATTGTTTTGCAAAATCAGGAATAACTTCAATAATACCTGCAAATGCAACAAATAAAAATACTAGTACCGCAAAGAAAAACGGTCTTTGTTCAAACCAATGAAACATAATTTCTCCTTCTCTTATGCAGCTACTGGTGTAGCATTAACAGGTTCTTTATCAAGTACTCTTCCACATCTAATAGTTTTATAAATATTATATGCGAACATAAAGAATCCAATTAGGTATAATAATCCACCAACAGCTCTGATTGTATAATATGGATGTAATACAGTAACTGTATCAATGAATGAGTAAACTAACGAACCATATTCATCGTATGCTCTCCACATCATACCTTGTGTAATTCCAGCAATCCACATAGAAGTAAAGTATAAAACGATACCTGTAGTTTGTAACCAAAATTGTGTATCCATTAATGATTTAGAGTAAATTTCTCTTTTGTACATTCTTGGAACCATATGGAATAATGCAGCCATAACCATAAATACAACCCATCCTAAAACACCATCATGTACGTGTCCTGGAATCCAGTCAGTAAAGTGTGCAATAGCATTTACAGATTTAATAGCTTGAATTGGTCCTTCAATTGTTGATAACATATAGAAAGTTGAAGCTAATACCATAAATTTAATTAGTGTATTTGATTGTAATTGTTGCCACTCACCCTTCATTGTTAAAAGCATATTAATAGCTGATCCCCATGATGGTAAAATTAAAACAACAGACATTACAGAACCCATAGTTTGCATCCAATCAGGAACAGTTGAATATAATAAGTGGTGTCCACCAGCCCATAAATATACAAACATTAATCCCCAGAATGCTAAGATAGAAAGTTTATAAGAATAAACATTTTGTCCAGATTCTTTTGGTAAAAAGTAATAAATCATAGCAATAATTGGAGTTGTGAAAACGAATGCAACAGCATTATGTCCATACCACCATTGTACTAATGCATCATTTGTTCCTGAATACATAGATACAGAGTGAATCCATGAACCATAACCTGAAACTAAAGCTGTTGGAACTTCCATATTATTAAATAAATATAACATTGCAATTGCGATAAAAGTAGCAATGAAATACCATAAAGAAATATATAAAGTTCTTTCTCTTCTAATTCCGATTAATCCGAAAATTGAAATACCCCATAAAACCCACCATAAAACAACTAAAATATCTAATGGCCACTCTAATTCAGCATACTCTTTTGAAGTTGTAATACCCATAAAAAGTGTAACAACAGCTAATAGAATTGTGATAAAATATAGTACAAAGTGTAATTTTGCGATAGCCATTAAAAAAGGTGACTCTTTTAATGAAACTTTTAATACCCTTTGTCCAATATAATACCAAGCAGCAAAAATACCACTTAGTGTAAAACCAAAAGCTACACCATTTGTGTGTAAAGGTCTTAATCTACTAAATGTACCATATTCTCCAGCTAAATGATTTAACTGTGGAAACGCCAATTGCAACGCAAGTACAACACCAATAGTCATACCTATGATACCAAACAGAATTGTTGCAAATGTAAACGCTTTTGCAACTGAGTAATCGTACTCAATTTGTGCACCGTTTTGCATCAATCTCCTCCTACTAATTTTATATACAAGTCACAAAAATGTCACTCATTGAAGTAATCATAGCTAAGAGAAACTTAAAAGATACAAAAAAATTAACAGAAAATTAACAATAAAACCTTAATTTAATTATAATTTTTACTTATAAATTAAGACACTTTTTATCTTATTTATAATTCTTTAATACTTGTTGTGTTTCCCTTAACATGGTTTTTTTCTTAAGGTCTTCACGTTTATCATGTAATTTTTTACCCTCAGCAGTTGCTATTTGAACTTTTAACATATTTTTATCATTAAAGTATAATTTTAATGCAACTAAAGTGATACCATCTTTGGTAACTTTTGAATACATTTTATCTATTTGTTTTGAGTGTAAAAGTAATTTTCTATCTTTTCTCTCATCAGGTCTATAAGTTGTGTGAGTTGTACTTAAATGTGAGATATGCATATTTAATAAAAATACTTCACCTTTAATAATTCTTACAAATGAATCTTTTAAATTCACTCTTCCTTCTCTTATAGCTTTTACTTCACTACCTTCAAGTATTATTCCAGCTTCTAATGTTTCTAAAATAGTAAAATCATGAAATGCTTTTCTATTTTTAAAAACTAAATTTTTCTTTACATCTTTTTTATTTGACATTGTTTACCTTAAAAAATGAACTTCCACTTCCACTAAAATACCAATCTTTCTTACTATAATTTTCTAATTCAGAATATAAACTAAGAGCTGGTTCGTATAAGTCATTTGCTTCTTTTATATTAAATTTGTTCAATATATCTTTAGATTTCATATTTAATAATCTATGTGATTCTTCTTTTGAAATTTGCTTGTAGAATTTTTCTCTAAATATTTTAAATATTTCACCCGTATTACATTTTATTTTAGGTGTAATTGTATCTATATTTAAGACTTCTTCGTCAAATTTATTTACAACTTCACCAATTCCACTTACATTTGCACTGTCATACTCATAAACAAAAAATGGTACATCTGCTCCAATTTTTACTGCTATTTCACATAATTCATCTTTTGATAAATTTAAATTACAATATTTATTTGCCATTATTAAAAAAGTTGCAGCATTTGAACTACCACCTCCTAGTCCAGCAAACTCAGGAATATTTTTTTCTATTTTTACACTATAATTTTCAAAGAATTCTTTTACATTTTTATAATGTTCTATTAATTTGTATGCTTTATATACAGTATTTGATTCCAATTTGCAACCAAAATCTCCTATAATGTTAAAAGCTTTCCTGCTAGTTTTAACAAAAGATACAATATCATATAAATTATGAACTCGTACAAATCTTGATACAAGTTCATGATAATTATCTCTTTTATCTGCAATTTTTAAAAAAATATTTACTTTTGCATAAGATTTTTCACACATTTCTGACATATTTGTTTACCTTATTTAATATGTATGATACTTCATTATTTTTTATTTCTATTATTGAGAAAAATTTATCTAATATAATTAAATATTTTCCATCTTCTTTTAACTCTAAATAATCAAGTGAAATTCTTCTTCCTGTATCTAACCATTCAACTGAACCTAAATATTTATTAATTGGTAAATCAATATAATCTAAAGGATCTAAATCTTTTTCCTTATCAAAAAAGAATTTTCCTTCATTTAATCTTTCTAAATAAGATAATGTTCCTACTCTATTTAATTTTTCAAGTAAGATTTGAGCATAAGAGCGAATATAAGAACCTTCACTAACTGTTACATCAATTGTAATAAAAGGATGTCTATATGAAATAAATTTTGTATCATATACATGCATAGTTGATTTTTTCATAATAACTTCTTCACCATTTCTTGCAAGCTCATATGCTCTTTTACCATCTATTTTTTTTGCAGAAAATTTTGGTGGAGTATATTCAATATCACCTTTTAATAAATCTAACTCTTTTTTAATTAAATTTATATCTACTTTATCTACTATTTCAATACTTCTTATTTGTTCTATATCTAAAGAGTTAGATTGAGTTCCAAGCCAAACAACAGCTCGGTATGTTTTTGGAGTTTTTGCTAAATATTTAAAAAGTTTTGAATATTGACCAAAAGCTACAATTAAACATCCTTTTGCAAATGGATCTAAAGTCCCACTAAATCCTGCTTTTTTATTTTTATATTTCTTTTTAATTCTTGTTAAATAAAAATTTGAACTCATAAAAATTGGTTTATTTACTACTATCAATTTATTAATTGATTCTTTGTCATAAAATCTTTTTTGCAAGCTAATTCCCAGTTATGCTTTTTGAACAAATGAAGATAAAATATCTCTATGAGTTCCACCAAAGTTTATTGATAATTTATAATCTTTCCCTGCATTTGTGGCTTTTAGAACTCTACCCATTCCAAAAATTTTATGTAAAACTAAATCACCTTTTTTAAAACCAGATTGTTTTTCAATAGTTAAACAACCTTTTATCAATCCACTTTCACTCAAAAATCTACTTTTAGTTAATATAGTTCTCTTACCCTTATAAAATCGTGAATGAACAAAAGATAAAGTTAAATTATCCATAGCTCTTGTAATTGCAACATATCCTAATCTTCTTTCTTCTTCTAAATCGCTTCCATCCCCTGTAATTGGGAAAAATCCTTCTTCAAAACCAATTATAAATAGTTTTTTGAATTCCAAACCTTTTGATGCATGAATACTCATCATAGAAACTGATTCACCATAATAATCATCATTTTCACTATCTAATGCAATTTCATTTAAAAAATCTTTTAAATCTAAATGTGGATTTTGAATAAAAAAATCTCTTAAATATCCATAGAACTCATCAATATTTGCCTGTCTTTCAAAACCATCAGGTAGATTATCATAAGATGCACGATAATCAAATGTTTCTTCAAAGCTATCTAAAAATTTCATTTTTGATTCATTCAATAATTCTTTTAAATCTAAAACAGAAGCTTCAAATACTTTTAAAGTTCTTGAATTTTTTTTACCGACTATTGAAGTAATTTCAGAGGAATCTAAATTTTGAATTAAATCAAAAATTGATCTTTGAGTTTCTATAGATTTAGCTTCTAGTTTATCTATTGTTGTTTTACCAATTCCACGTTTTGGTTTATTAATAATTCTTTTTATAGAAAAATTATCATTTGAATTTGTTAATATTCTAAAATATGCAATTAAATCTTTTATTTCAGATCTTTCATAAAATTTCATGCCGCCAACAAGCTTATAATGAAGACCAGCTTTGTTAAAACCTTCTTCAAGAGATCTTGAAAGAGCATTTACTCTAAATAAAATAGCGATATCTTTAGGACTAGTTCCTGCATCAATTAATTGTTTTATATCTTCAACAATTTTTCTTGTTTCTTCATTTTCATCATGTGATTCATAAACTTTTATTGAATCACCTTTTAATCTTGTTCCAACAAGTTTTTTACCAAGTCTATCTCGATTATGTTCGATTAATTGATTTGCATGATTTAAAATAATATCTGTAGATCTATAGTTTTCTTCAAGCTTTACAACTATGGTGTTATCAAAATGCTCTGAAAAGTTCAATATATTTTTTATAGTTGCACCTCTCCATCCATAAATAGATTGATCATCATCACCAACTACACAAAGATTATTATGACTTGTACATAGAAGTCTTAAAAGTCTATATTGTAATTCATTTGTATCTTGATACTCATCTACCATTATATATTGATATTTTTGACTAATTTCTTCAGCTAATTTCGCATTATTTTTCAATATTTTATAAGGAAGAAGAAGTAAATCATCAAAATCTACAAGATTATTTTTCTCTAAATAATCTTCATATTTTTCATATACTTCTGCTATTTGTTGATAAAGTTTTAGTTGAGCTGCTTTTATTGCTTCGCTTGGAGATAAAAGTGAATTTTTGTATTTTGATATTTCTGATACTAATAATGCTGTTGTTATATCTTTATCTATTGATTTTATAATTCTTTTTTTATCATCTGTGTCTATTATTATAAAGTTGTTTTTTCTATTTAATTCAGACATATGAAATTTTAAGAACAATAAACCAAATTTATGAAAAGTACATAATAGTGGGGGAGTATTTATCATAGAAGGATCAATCATATTATATGCACGTTCTCTCATTTGAGTCGCTGCTTTATTTGTAAAAGTCAGAGTTAAAATTGACCTTGGATCAATACCAATTGATATCAAATATGCAAGCCTTGTAGTAATAGTTTTTGTTTTACCAGAACCTGCACCGGCTAGGATTAATAGCGGTCCATCTATATGCTGGGCTGCTGCTTTTTGTGATTCGTTTAATGATGATAATAAATTTTCAGACATATTTTCTCCAATATTAAATTATTATATCATATATTAGATAAATTCAGTATTGCTCTTAATTATTTTATATATAAATAAATGTTATGATAATCATAATTTATTTTACGGAGGTTATAATGCTTACAGATTTTGCAAAACTAGAAACTTTTCTTACAGTGGTAAGAGAGAAATCATTTTCGAAAGCTTCAGCAAAACTTGGCATTTCGCAACCAGCAGTTACACAGCAAATGAAATTTATTGAAGATTATTTAGATGTTCAAATTGTTGATAGAAAGAAAAATGGTATAAGACTAACAAAAGAAGGTCAAATGCTGCATGCTATTGCTTTAAAAATTGAAAAGTGTGTAGGAAATGCTGAAAAAGAGTTATTAAAAATTATGAATAAAAATGTTACTTTTGTTTTTGGTGCATCATTTATTATAGGTAATTATATACTACCAAGATTTTTAAATAATTTAAAAGAAAATATTCATAATGATGTATCAATAAATGTATCTGTTTCTCATGAAGCAATCGAAGATTTATTAGATAAAAAAATTGATATAGCATTAGTTGAAAATTATGTTGCAAATGATGATATTATTTATAGAGAATGGATGGAAGATGAAATTGTAATTTTTTCTAATCAAAAATTACCAGCTCGTGCTAAAGCAGAAGATTTACTTTCATATAAATGGGTATGTAGAAATCCTGAATCAAACACAAGATTAATTTTTAAAGAAAATCTTGAAAAAGCAAATTTCCCTGATTGTGATACATTCAATGTTACAAGTGAAGTTACAAGTGCTACAACAATTGTTCAAACTGTTTTACACTCAGATAAAAACTCAACTCCAACTGTATCAATTGTTTCAAGAAATGCTATTGAATCACTTTTAAAAGCAGGCGCTCTTCATGAATCAAGAATCAATAATCAGAAAATGACAAGAAAACTATATATTGCTTATAGAAAAGATAAAAAACATGATGCATTTGTTGAAAATGTTGTTGATTATCTTTTAAAAATGAAATAAAACTCAATAAGGAAAACAATGAGTACGATTGATAAAATAGAACTTACGTATCTTCAATTAGAAGATCACAAAGATATTGTTAGTTTAATGAATGATGAATATAAACATTTAGATGATTCTTCATGGACTTATGAAGAATTTTCAACACTATTGGGAAAATTTCCAAAAGGTCAAGTTGGAATAAAAATTAATGGAGAATTAGCAGGTTTTGCATTGAGCATTGTTGTTGATTATAATAAATTTGATGATTCTCATACATATAAAGAAATTACAGGAAATTATACATTTAGCACTCATGATGATAATGGGGACAGTCTTTATGGAGTTGATGTTTTTGTTAGTAAAAAGTACAGAGGTCTTAGACTTGGAAGAAGACTTTATGAGTTCAGACAAGAACTTTGCGAAGAATTAAACTTAAAAGGTATTATCTTTGGAGGAAGACTTCCAAATTATAAACAATATTCTGAAACTTTATCACCAAAAGAGTATATTGCAAAAGTAAGAGATAGAGAAATTTATGACCCAGTATTAAACTTTCAACTTTCAAATGATTTTTATGTAAAAAGAGTTTTAAAAAATTATCTTGAAGGAGATGTAGAGAGTTGTGAATATGCTTCATTATTAGCATGGGACAATATTTATTATGCTAAGCCTTCAAAAAAACCTATGTCAGAAAAAACTGTTATTAGATTAGGTTTAATCCAATGGCAAGTAAGACCATACAAAAATATTGAAGAAGTTTTAGAACAAGCTGAATACTTCGTTGATGCAGTATCAAACTATAGAAGTGATTTTGCCCTATTTCCTGAATTCTTCAATGCTCCATTAATGGCTGCATTTAATCATTTAGGTGAAGCAGAAGCTATTCGAGAACTTGCTAAATTCACGCCTAAATTTAAAGAAGAGTTTTCAAGACTTGCAATTGCATATAATATCAATATCATTACAGGAAGTATGCCAGAGCTTATTGATGGACATCTATACAATGTTGGATTTGTTTGTAAAAGGGATGGTTCAGTTGAGAAATATGCGAAAATGCACGTAACTCCTGATGAGAAAAAAGTTTGGGGATTAACAGGTTCAAATAAGATTCAAACTATAGATACAGATTGTGGAAAAATTGGTGTACTTATTTGTTATGATAGTGAGTTTCCAGAACTTGGAAGAATCTTAGCAAAAGAAGGTATGAATATACTTTTTGTTCCATTCTTAACTGATACACAAAATGGTTACTCAAGAGTAAAAATCTGTGCCCAAGCTAGAGCTATTGAAAATGAGTGTTACGTTGCAATTGCAGGTTGTGTGGGAAATCTTCCACAAGTTGAGAATATGGATATTCAATATGCTCAATCAGCTGTATTTACACCTTGTGATTTTGCATTCCCACCAAATGGAATAAAAGCTGAGTCTACTCCAAATACTGAAATGATTTTAGTAGCTGACGTTGATTTAGAATTATTAAAAGAATTACATAATGTTGGAAGTGTTACAAATTTAAAAGATAGAAGAACTGATATCTATGAAATCGAAATAAAAAAATAAGACTAGAGTTAAACTCTAGTCTTATCTGCTAGTAATTAAATCCCTCTTTTTCTAAAGCTAATCTAATATTTTTCATTTGTGTATGCTTATCTCTACACCAATCAGGAGATAATAATGTACTATCATTAATTCCAGCTGTTATTCTTTGAATAGAGATATTTTCAGGTAAATTTTTTATTGATTTTACAACTGTATCTATATATAACTCTTCACTTATGGGAGTAAATCTACCCTTTCTAAATTCATTTGTTAATAGTGTATTTTTAACAACATACAAGGGGTGAAATTTAATAGAATCAACTTTTAATTCAACTGTTTGTCTAAATGTTTCAAGCATCATTTCTTGAGTCTCTTTAGGTAAGCCATAAATCAAATGACCACAAACATTTAAACCTTTTTCTTTACTTCTATTTATCCAATATCTCATATTTTCTGCAGTGTCACCACGATTGATATTAACTAATGTTTCATCATAAAAAGATTGTATTCCAAACTCTATCCATATCTCTTTGTCTTTTGACAAATCAACTAAATAATCGAGTATTTCATCAGTAACACAATCTGTTCTTGTTCCAATACTAAGTCCTATTACATTATCAAAACTAAGTGCTTTTTCATACAATGCTTTTAATGTAGCAAAGGGTGCATAAGTATTTGTGAAAGATTGAAAATATACTATAAATTTTTTTGTACCAAATTTATTTTGTAATCTTTGTTTAGTTGCATTAAATTGCATTTCTAATTGTTTTAATTGATTATCTAAATATGGATTTTCATTTATTCTAGGATTTAATTTAAATTTAGTTTTTTTTTCTTGTAGATTAGGACTGAATGAATCATTTTCACAAAATGAACATCCACCCTTTGCCACAGTTCCATCAATATTAGGACATGTAAAACCAGATATTGAAATTGGAACTTTATAAACTTTTTCACCAAACTTGTTTTTTAAATATCGACCAATTGTTAATACATTTTTTAATTCATTCATTCTACTCTTTTACGAAATAATCTCCGTCAAAACTTTCAAGTGCATATTTTCTATCATTTCCAATTGCATTCACTAAATCTTCTACTGATAAATATTCTAAAGAGTCAGCTTCAATATATTTACATACTTCATCTTTATTCATATTATTTGAGATTAATTCCTCTTTATGTGGTGTATCTATACCATAATAACAAGGAAATTTGATTTCAGGGCTTGCAACTCTAAAATGTACTTCTTTAGCTCCTGCTTCTTTCAATATCTTAACGATTCTTTTTGAGGTTGTACCTCTTACAATTGAATCATCAATTACAAGTAATGATTTTCCAGCTATTAATGATTTCATAGGACTTAGCTTCATTTTAACTTTTAAATCTCTCATCTCTTGTGTTGGCTCAATAAATGTTCTACCAATGTAATGATTTCTAATAATTCCATATTCAAAAGGAATTCCGCTTTCAGCTGCATAACCTAGTGCTGCTGGAACACCCGAATCTGGAACTGGAATAACCATATCAACTTCAATATTTTTATTAGCATCGTTTTTTGCTAATGCTCTTCCCATATTTTCTCTTGTTCTATATACATTTTTACCATCAATTACAGAATCTGGTCTTGCAAAATATACATATTCAAAAGCACATGGTCTGTATTGAGATTCAAATAATTGAATTGATTCAGGCTCTTCATAGTCTTCACTAAAAATTAACATTTCTCCTGGATTTACATCTCTAATAAATTCAGCATCTACCAAGTCAAAAGCGCAAGTTTCACTCGCAATGATGTATCCACCACTTTTTAATTTTCCTAAAGATAAAGGTCTAATACCATATCTATCTCTTATAACAAATTGTTTTGATCTACTTTGAACAATAAAACAATATGCTCCAATAGTTCTCTCTAATGCTTCTTTAATTCTATCTCTTAATCTATCTTTTGTATTTTTTGCAATTAGATGAATTAAATTTTCAGTATCCATTCCAGTTTGGAAAATTGCACCTTTATCAATTAAGTCTTGTCTAACTTCTTCTTTGTTAATTAAATTTCCATTATGAACAATTGATATTTCACCAAGTTTATACTTAGCAAAAACAGGTTGAGCATCTAAAATAGAGTCACCACCTGCTGTTGAATATCTATTATGACCAATTGCCATATTTCCAACTAATATTTTTAAAGCATCTTCATTAAAAACTTCAGAAACTAAACCTCTGTTTTTAATTGTGTGAATTTTACCATTACATGATGATGATATACCTGTAGCTTCTTGACCTCTGTGTTGCATTGCAAATAAAGCGATTGAAGCCAATCTTGCTGCATTATCATTACCATAAATTCCAACTATTGCGCACATATTGATTTTCCTTATAGACCTAAAGCGTCATTGATTGAGTATAATTTTGGATCTTTTCCAATAATCCACTTAGCAACTTTTATTGCACCTCTTGAAAAAGTATTTCTAGCAGTTGCAGTGTGGTTTAATTCTAAAAATTCACCATCATTGTATAATCCAACTGTATGACGACCAACTATATCTCCACCTCTTAATGCCATAACTGCAATTTCATTTTTAGTTCTAGCACCAATTTGTCCATCACGTCCAGAAATTCTAACTTCGTCCAAATCTAGATCTCTTGCATTTGCCGCATGTTCAGCAAGTGTTAATGCAGTTCCAGATGGTGAATCAACTTTATGTCTATGATGTTGTTCAACGATTTCTATATCAAAATCACTTAATGTTTTTGATGCAAGGGCTACTAGTTTATTTAAAACAGCAACTCCTAAGCTCATATTAGTAGCATATAAAATAGGTACAATTTTACTAGCTTCAATTAATAAATTTTGTTGATGCTTGTTAAATCCAGTTGTTGCAATAACCAAAGGTTTCCCTTCACCATTTTCAACAACTTGTGTAAGAAGTGCTTCAGTAGCAGCTGGTGCAGAAAAATCAATAACAACATCACTAGAATCCAGTAATACTTTCATATCATTTGTTACAATTGTTCCTTCTGGTACTTGTCTTGATAATTTATCAAAAACATGAACCGCTGCAACACAAGCATGCTCATCAGTTTGTAAATCATCAATTAATAAAGAACCAACTCTTCCCGTACTACCTAATATACCTACTTTAATCATAAATAACTTTTCCTTATCCTAAATATTCTATAATATTAACAGCTGCTGTTGCACCATCACCTGCTGCACAAACAACTTGTTTTGCAGCATCAATTCTAATATCACCTGCTGCATAAAGACCTTTAACTGATGTTCTCATTTTTAAATCAACAATAACTTCACCAGCTTCATTTGTATCACATAAAAAAGATCCATCTTCTTGTTTTAAAGGAGCATTTAATACATCTCTTCCAACAAAAATAAATACACCTGGAGTTGGTAAATCTCTAATTTCACCTGTATCTTTATGTTTAACTTTTAGACCTGTAACTCCACTATTATCTCCAAAAACTTCTTCAACTGTTACATTTGTAACTTCTTCAATATTAGCTGTATTTTTCATATGCTCAATTGTACTTGGAGCAGCTCTATAAGTATCACGTCTGTGAACTAAATAAACTTTTGAACACATTTTTGATAAATAAACAGCCTCTTCAATAGCTGAATCACCACCACCAACAACGGCAACTTCTTTTCCTTTATAGAAAAAACCATCACAAGTTGCACAAGTAGAAATTCCTCTTCCAAAAAACTCATTTTCACCTTTAAACCCAGCACGTCTTGGAACTGAACCTGTTGCCATCAATACAGATTTTGCTTCATATTTTTTTCCATCTACACCAGTAATATTGAAAATATCACCATCTTTAGTTATTGATGTAATTTGATTCATTTCATGTTTTAAACCAAATCTTTGACATTGTTCAGGCCAATTTGCCATTAAATCCATACCTGATACAATTTGAGCTTGTCCTGGATAATTTTCAATTTCTGAAGAACCTGTAATTTGACCTCCAGGCATACCCATTTCAAACATTACAACATTTTTTAATCCACCTCTTGTAGAATATAAACCAGCTGTTAATCCAGCAGGTCCTCCACCGATAATCGCTAAATCTAACATATAAAATCCTTATTTTAGTAAATTGAATAATCCATAGCATTTTTAAAACCACAATAATACTAAAATATTTGTAAGTTTTAGGTTAAATAAATCCTAAAGATTGAGGATAAATTTTATCATCTAATAATTTATATAAACCTTAATTTTATTATAATTAGGAATATTATCATTAAAAAAATAGGCAATAAAAAAGGGAGAAGCAAAATGCTCCTCCCTTCTTTTATATTGTATTTGTATTTATTATAATAAAGAGTTAATTTTATCAGTGAATGCTTGCTTAGAAGAAGCTCCAACCATTTGATCAACAACTTCACCATTTTTCATAAATAAAATAGTTGGGATAGATCTAATTCCATATTTTACTGCTAAATCTTGCTCTTCATCTGTATTTACTTTACAAATGTTTGCTTTTCCTTCGAAATCAGCAGCTAGTTCCTCAATAACTGGAGCAATCATTCTACAAGGTCCACACCAAGGAGCCCAGAAATCTACCATAGATACGCCTTCTTTTGTAACTTCTTCAAAGTTTGCTGGAGTTAATTCAACATATTTTCCCATTTTATTTCCTTATTATTAATTTTGATTTTCGTCATTTTTATTTAATATACTTATATATAATTAAACTAAATCATTATAACTTGTAAAAACTTAAATTTAGTTTTACATTATTACTAATCAATCCTAAATAATTATTTCGTTAAAATAAGTCAATTTAATTTAATATGGATAAATTTATGGATATCAGAAAAGAATATTTAGAGTTTTTTAAAAGTAAAGGGCACGATATTATATCATCAATGCCATTAGTTCCAGAAGATCCTACATTGATGTTTACAAATGCAGGAATGGTTCAATTTAAAGATATATTTACAGGTGCAATCCCAAAACCTGCAAATCCAACTGCAACTTCTTGTCAGCTTTGTATTAGAGCTGGTGGAAAACATAATGACTTAGAGAATGTTGGTTATACAGCAAGACATCATACTTTGTTTGAAATGTTAGGAAATTTTTCATTTGGTGATTATTTCAAAGATGATGCAATTGCTTATGCATGGGAATTCATAACTGTTAATTTAGCTTTACCTATTGAAAAATTATGGGTAACTGTTCATGATAGTGATGACGAGGCATTTAATATTTGGACAAAATATATTGATCCAAGTAGAATTATTAGATTTGGTGACAAAGATAATTTCTGGGCAATGGGTGATACAGGTGCTTGTGGTCCTTGTAGTGAAATTTTCTATGACCAAGGTGAAGAACACTTTAATAGCCCTGAAGATAAAATGGGTGGAGATGGAGATAGATTTTTAGAAATCTGGAATTTAGTATTTATGCAATACGAAAGAACAGCTGATGGAAAACTAAATCCACTACCAAAACCATCAATTGATACAGGAATGGGACTTGAAAGAGTTATTGCAATAAAAGAAGGTGTATTAAATAACTTTGATTCATCTAATTTCAAACCAATTATTGAAAAAATTGAAGAATTAGCTGGTAAAAAAGCGATTAAAGAAAATATTGGTTCATACAGAGTAATTGCAGATCACTTAAGAGCAACTTCATTTATGCTTTCTCAAGGTATTTTATTTGGAAATGAAGGAAGACCTTATGTTCTAAGAAGAATTCTTAGACGAGCTGTTAGACATGGTTATTTATTAGGATTTAGAAAACCATTCATGGGAAAACTTCTTGATACTTTAATAGCTATTTTAGGTGGACATTACACTGAATTAGTAGAAAATAAAAACTTCATAAAAGAGCAATTAACATTAGAAGAAGATAGATTCTTTAAAACTATCGAATTAGGTATGTCATTATTTAATGAAGAATTAGCAAATACAAAAGAAGTTTTCTCAGGAGAAATTGCTTTTAAATTATACGATACTTATGGTTTCCCTTTAGATTTAACAGAAGATATGTTAAGAGATAAAGAATTAAAAGTTGATATAGCAAAATTTGATGAATTAATGAATGCTCAAAAAGCAATGGCAAAAGCTGCTTGGAAAGGTAGTGGAGACACGGCAAATGAAGGTGATTTCAAGCAATTAATTGAGAAATATGGAATTAATGAATTTGTAGGTTATGATAATATCACTTATAAGTCAAAAATTCTTGCATTATTAGATAAAAACTTTAAAGAAGTTAAAACATTAGACGCAGGTTCTAGTGGATGGGTAATGTTGGATAAAACTCCATTTTACGCTACAAGTGGTGGACAAAATGGTGATATTGGAGCATTAGAAGATAATAAGCATATTGCAATTATTGAAGATACATCAAAATTTCATGGATTAAATCTATCAAAAGTAAAAATTGAGCACTCAAATATAAATCAAGGTGAATCAGTTGACGCAGTTGTTGTAAATAGATATGAAGTTGCAAAACATCACAGTGTTACTCACCTTTTACAAAGTGCATTAAAAATGGTTTTGGGTGAAACTGTATCTCAAGCTGGATCTTTAAATGATGCATCAAGATTAAGATTTGACTTTACATATCCAAAAGCTATGACAAATGAACAAATCGATGAAGTTGAAGATTTAGTTAACTCTATGATTGCAAGAGGAATTGCAGGAAATGTTGAAGAACTACCAATTGAACAAGCAAAAGGTAAAGGTGCTATTGCTATGTTCGGTGAAAAATATGGTGATATGGTAAGAGTTGTAAGCTTCTCTGATGTTTCTGTTGAATTTTGTGGTGGAACTCATGTAAAAAACACTGCTGATATTGGAAGTTTTTATATTGTAAAAGAATCAGGTGTAAGTGCAGGTGTTAGAAGAATTGAAGCTGTTTGTGGAGCTGCTGCTATTGCATATACTAAAGATATTATAAATTCAATGAATGAAATAAAATCTGAAATAAAAAATAATGATGTAATCACAGGTATCAAAAAATTAAAAGATCAAATCAAAGATCTTAAAAAAGAATTAGAAACTGCACAAAGTCAAACAAGTGCACCAATTAATGAAGAAGTAATTGGCGATACAAAAGTTGTAGTAGCTATTGTTGAAAATGGTGATTTAAAGAAAATTGTTGATGATATGAAAAATGCAAATGAAAAACTAGCTATTTTATTATTACAAGCAAAAGATGACAAAGTATTAATCGTTGCAGGAAGTAAAAACACAAAAATAAAAGCTGGTGATTGGATTAAAAATATTGCTCCAATTGTTGGTGGTGGTGGAGGAGGAAGACCTGACTTCGCACAAGCTGGTGGAAAAGATGTAACAAAAGTTGAAGATGCAAAAATTGCAGCTTTAGCGTATGCTAAAGAAAACTTATAGGAAATAATTTTGACTGAATTATTTAATAGTTTTTCATCTTTAATAGTTTTTTTACATGTTATTTCTGCTGTAATTTGGGTAGGAGGAATGATAGCAATTAGATTTGCTGTACATTACTCTATTCAAGAGATTGAAGAGCCTAAAATAAAACTAGGAAGAACCTTAGAAAATTTACGAAGATTTTTTAATATGGTTATTCCTGCTATCTTGGTTCTTCTAATTACTGCTATTATAATGATAATAGCTCTTGGATTTAAAGGTACTGAACTTTATAATATAGTAATTATAAAAGAAGCTATATGGTCTATAATGACTGTAATCTTTATAACTATATATATAAAGAGAAATAAAGCACAAAAAGCTTTTAACAATGGTGATTTTGCAAATGCAAAAAACAATTTACTTCCAATTGCAACTTATTTTATACCTGCAAATATAATCTTAGGATTAATTGCAATCTTTTTAGGAATAACTCTTAGAGGATTTTAATAAAGATTTATTTTAAATAAATCTTTATTTAAGATATTAAATTCTAACTTGACATAATTGTTATTTTTTCTTATCATAATAAATATACTTTAATATTAGGACTTAAAACTATGTATTTTAGAATTTTACTTACATTTATTTTTTCAATTATCATTTTTACAGGTTGTTCTCAAAAATATGAAGATCAAAATATTGATTATAGAAATAACAACACTCAAAATACTCTTCAACAGAGATATTTAAATATGCTAAAAAACAATAACTATGTTTTGAATAAAAAATATGTAGATTTTAATAAAGCTCAACAAACAGATTTAAATAGCGCATTAATAGAATTTTATAAAGATTGGTCTGGTGTAAAATATGAATATGGTGGTAATTCTAAAAGTGGCATAGATTGCTCTTCATTTATACAAAAAGCTTATGAAGATAACTTTAGTATAGTTTTACCTCGTACAACAGATTCTCAAGCTAATGCAGGAATGCAAATAGATAAATCACAACTTGAAATGGGTGATTTAGTTTTTTTTAAAACTAGTTCAAGTTCAAATCACGTGGGAATTTATTTAGAAAATGGTAAATTTATGCATGCTTCAACAAGTATTGGTGTTACAATTTCTTATTTAGATAATGTTTATTTTGACAAATATTATTGGAAAGCACAAAGAATAATTTATTAAACAAAAGAATGAAGATTTAAATTAAATCTTCATTTTTTACTTATCATACATAGTTTCTCTTTCTCTTGAGAAATATGAATTTATAAAATTCATATTAACTAAGCTTTTTGAATAATCACTTTTAAATCTTAATTTATCTATATATCTATTAGTGTATGTTTTATCAAATTTTGTTCTTAATAATGAATAATATTTTCCTTCATAATCCAAAATAAATAAATCTTCATATGTTGAGTATTTATATATTAAATCCACATAATATTTATCATCTATTATATATGTAGTAAATTCATAATTTTCATAATCTACTCTTTCAACAACTTTCATAGATTTTAGTTTTAAAGTTGATTTTAATAAATATTCAAAATCACCCCTTTGAAAACTATTCCATGAACATGAACTATCTAAATAAATATATTCACTAAATAATCTACCAAATTCTTTATCATTTATATTAGATATATATGAAGAAATTGCACAAGAATCTGAGGTATTTTTTTTTATAATTCCATTAAATTTTTCAATATTATTATCAAAATGATTAATTGAATTACAGCCATAAATTAATAGGCTTAATATAAAAATGACAAAAAAATTTCTCATAATAAATCCTTTTAAACAAAAAAATATTATACTCCTAATACAATTAAGACTTGACATATTTTTTATTTTCTACTAATATAAGAAAAAAATTGTGTCTTTGAGGAGCTAATGTTCGTATGAATTTTAAAAATTTACTAATAATATCTATGTGTATTTACCTGTTTACCGGGTGTTCATATAAAAATATAGAAGATGCTATAGATATATCAGATAACAATTCAAATTCTACTTTTAGAAGTGCTTCATTAGAAAATACAATAAATCAGAAAGATTTAAAGTATAATAAATACAAAACAAACCCAACAACTCAAGCTGAAAATGAAACTTTTGAAAATTACGATTATTCAAGTTTTATAGAACCCAAGCACAATTTAAATAGTGACTTATATGATTTCTATGCTAAATGGGAAGGTGTAAGATATAAATTAGGAGGAGAGTCAATGACTGGCATTGATTGTTCTGCTTTTATTCAAAAAGCCTTTGAAGAGAAACTTGCTTTAGAAATGCCTAGAACTACTTTGTTACAAGCGAAAGTTGGTAAAGAAGTAAGCAAGGATGAATTAGAAGTTGGTGATTTAGTTTTTTTCAAAACTGGAAAAACTAAACATGTAGGAATTTACATGGAAAATGGTAAATTTATGCATGCATCAACAAGTAACGGTGTAACTATTTCTGACTTAGACAATTCTTACTTCGCTAAGAATTACTGGAAAGCCAAAAGAATATTAAATTAATTAACTCAAGGAGTAATAATGACCAAGAAAACCTTTCTACTTTTACCTGTAGTTTTACTATTTACAGCATGTAGTAATAAAGATGTTCAAGTGAACTCTAATGAAATTAAAACAAATGAAATAACTCTTACATATAATGAATACAAAAGCTTATATGAGTCAAAGAATCAAAAAGTAAAAAACAAACCTATTGCTAAATATGAACCTATCATTACACCTGATGAGTACAAAAAACTTATATTAACAGAAGATAAAGAAGAAACTACTACTGCTACTTCTTCAAATAATATTGAAGCACCAGTTAAAAAACAAGCTTTTACAGATTTTTATAATGAATGGAAAAATGTAAAATATAAAATGGGTGGAGAATCAAAGAGCGGCATAGATTGCTCTGCTTTTACACAAAAAATATATAAAGATAAATTTGGAATAGAGTTATCAAGAACTACAAGAACTCAAGTTAATGAAGGGGTAGAAGTAGCAAAATCAGACTTACAGCCTGGAGATTTAGTTTTCTTTAAAACAGGAAAAACAGATAGACATGTTGGTGTTTATGTTGGAAATGGTAAATTCTTACACTCTTCAATAAAAGGTGTTAAATATACAAGTCTTGATAAACCTTTTTATAAAAAGAACTACTGGACTTCTAGAAGAATTATTGAATAATTCTTCTTTCTAAATATTAAGAGACTTTTTTAAGTCTCCATTTTTAAACTTTATTCCAAGCAAATTAAACTTCACAATCCCTTAAATTAAAACATCAAAATTAAATCACATAATATAAGAAAAATTGATTGATTTATATAAAAAATAGAATATAGAAAGAGATTTATAATAAATAAGGTAACGCAAATAATTTATAACTTAGGAAGCAGAAAGGATACAAATGAAATACGCTAAGCCTTATTTGAATTAATTCTACAAAAGATATATGATAATTGTATGATTTTATTACATCAATAAATATTTTGATAATAAAAATAGACAAAATGTACAAACTAAGTACATTTTTATTGCATAAAAAATATTTAAGATAAGAATCTCTTTTGCATCATAATTATATCTAGCCACTATAGTAAGATTTAATCCAGAAAAAGGCGAAGTTGAAACTGTCGTTGACCAAGCCATTAAAAATGTAATTGCTAATAAAGTATGATTAACTCCACCTAAAAAATCTCCAATGATTGCAATTGTAATAATTGGATGAATTCCTACAAATCCTAATATTATAAATACTCCTAGTAATATGGAAGCTATAAACCAATCAAAAATTTCAAAAGGAAGTTTAAGATTTAATCCTAAAAGAATAGAGCCTACCAGAATACCGAACATACCTGCAACTAAAAATAAAGATAATTCTGTTTTCATTTTTGGCAATTCTTCTAAAATATGGTTTTTTAATTTTATTTTAGATTTTAAATAACTATATTTAAGTGGTATTACAAAAATAGTTAATAGAAATGAAAATAGCGATATTAAAATTATAACTTTTATATTTGGGAAGAATGTATGTGTAAGTAAAACAAAAAAAGCTAGAAGTATAGGTAAATAAATTGTATCAAAAGAAATTGGATAACCTCTAAATTCAGCTAAATTAAACTTTTTATTCTTTTTTACTTCAATATATGTAATTATAAATCCAATTAATGCTAAAACAATTCCATTTAAAACTATTATTAGTGTATTTAATTTTGGTGCATAAGTAATCGCAGCTGCAAAAGCTACAAAAAAAGGAGACCAATAAGCATCACTTGCAAATGCTCTTGTGAGTAAAACAATCTGAGTATTACTTAAGGATGCTTTTTTATACATTTTATCTGCAACTAATATAAGTGATGATAGATTAATTACTGAACCAAAAAGATGTACACCTAAATATGTTTTTAAAAATGAACTTTCACCCTGTGGTAATTCTTTTATTTTTGCTATTTTAGGAGTGGCTATTAATCTTAAAAAACCAACTGCAATTAAAAGCGTTATTAAGTATTGATTTACAGTAAAAACCTTATAGAAGTCAATTTTATAACCATTTATAATACAAATTGCAAATGATAAAAAACTTAAAGCAAAAAGTGTGTAAAGAAACTTCTTATTTTTTAAACTTGAAAATAATAATATAAAAGCAATCCAAGCAAATAAACCAGATACTATTAATAAATTTTTTTGGAAAAAATATGAATATATACTAAGAATAAATGATAAAAAGATTAATATCCCTGCAAAATTTGATCTATTCAATTTAAATTACCTCTTTTAAAAAACATTGTTAAATATATTCCAATTGCAATTAAAATAATTCCAATTATATGATAAAATTCTAATACTTCATCTAAAAAAATATAAGCTAAGAAAGCACCAAAAATTGGCATTAGATGAGCAGATTGACCAGCTTTATTTGCCCCTAATTCAATAGTTGCCATATTCCAAAAATAAAAAGATAGTATTGAAGGGAAGATTACTATATAAATAAGTGAATATAATACATCTTTATTTGATAAAAAGCTAAATCCTACTTTATAACCTTGTAATACAAACGCAATATACAGAATAATAACACCAATAATAGTAGTAATAGTTAAAAAATCAAATGAACTCAACTCTTTTGGTTTAAATTTTAATAACACTGAATAAATAGCCCAATCAAGTGCAGCTGCTATTATCCACAAATCACCAGGAGTGAAATGTAATTCTAAAATATGATTTATATCACCTTTTAATATAAGATACAAAACTCCCAATGTGGAAAGAACAACTCCTAATATTTGTATTTTAGTAATTGCAATTCTAAAGATAACACTTGTTATAAGTATTATAAAAATTGGGGTACTTGAGTTAATTAAAAGTGCATTTGTTGCTGTTGTTGTTTGTAAACCATAATATAAAAATGTATTAAATCCAGCAATTCCAAATGCTCCAAAAACAACTAAAAGCAAGGAGTCTTTTTTAAATCCAATAATTAAATTTTTATAGTTCATAAATATATAGGGTAATAATAATACTAAAACAAAAAACCACCTATAAAATGATAATTGCATGGGTTCAATACTATTTGAGATATATCTTCCAGATATAAAATTACCTGACCAAAATAAAACCGCTAAAACTAAGAATATATAATATTTCATTTAATTAATTTCTTTTATAATTTATTGTATTTTTTTAAAAAGTTATTATATACAAATTGAGTATAATCTAAATAAAAAAGGCTTAAATTGATTAGATTAGGTTCAAATTCTCCAACTCGTGCACTAATTCTTAGAAATTTTGAAATTGATTTTATTCAAAATGGTGGCGAATTTGATGAAGACTCAATTCAAACTACAAATCCAAAATCTTTTTGTTATGATGCTACAAAAGGTAAGTTTGATGAGTTATATAAAAAATATGGAATTGAAGATATGCCTTTATTAGTAGCTGATTCAGTTGTAACTTGTGATGGTAAACTCTTAAGAAAAGCAAAAAACTTAGACGATGCAAGAAATATGCTAGAACTTCAAAGTGGAAATAAAACTTCTGTAATTACTTGTATGATTTATAAATCAAAAGAAAAAGAACTTATTGATATTTCTATTACAACATATGAATTTTTACCCTTTAGTAAAAAGCATATGCAAGAGTATTTAAATTCAGGTGAATGTTTTGGAAAAGCAGGTGCTATTATGGTTGAAGGATTTTGTAAACCTTATATAAAAAATGTTAAAGGCTATGAAAGTACGGCTATGGGTTTATGCGTTGAAAAATTAAGTTTTTTTCTTTAAATATATTTTCAAATTAAGATTATGGGAAAAATCCCATAATCTTTTAGTTAGATTCAGGTTTTGCAGTATCTATTGTTGATTCTGGAAGTTGAGGATAAGAAATAGCTGGTTTATCACCTTTTAATGTTTTTAAGAACGTCAAGATTTTACTAGCTTCATCATCAGAAATTTTTATTCCTAATTGAACAGATCCCATCTCTTTTATTGCATCTGTTAGAGCCCAAATTTGTCCATTATGGAAGTATGGTGCTGTTTCTGTGATATTTCTAAGAGTTGGAGTTTTTACCATACCTTGAGCATCACCTTTAAAGTCACCTACAGCAGTAAATTTATATTTAGCAGCTAATTCAAATGGTTGCATTGTTCCACCTAAAGCAATACCAGTATGACAAGAAGCACATCCTTTATCAATAAAAGTATTTAATCCTTCTTTTTCTTCTTTAGATAATGCATTATCATCACCATTTAAGAATTTATCATATTTAGATGGAGTTACTAAAGTTTTTTCAAAAGTTGCAATAGTATCTGTAATTTTTGCAAAATCAACTTTCACATCTTTTCCATATGCAACTTGGAATTCATTTACATACTCAGGAATTGAGTTTATTCTTTGCTCAACTAGTGATGGAGGTGCTGCCATTTCCGGACCTGCTTGAACTGGACCTTGAGCTTGATCAGCTAAGTGAGGACTTCTACCATCCCAGAATTGTGCTTTAAAGAACACAGAGTTATAAACAGTTGGAGAGTTTAGGTGATGAGGATTTGCTGTCCAACCATGACCAATAGCAGCAGGAATACCATCTGCACCACCTAATCCTAAATTATGACAAGTATTACAAGAGATAATTCCACTTTTAGAAATCCTTGGATCAAAGTATAGTTTTTTTCCAAGTTCTACTTTTTCTTTTGTAATTGGATCTTTTTTATCATCAATTAACTTCATTAATTCAACTTCACTTGAAGGAATAGCTTGTAAACCATTTGTTTTAGCTTTTTCAATCAAAGATGTATTAGCAAATAAAGAACTTGCACCTAAAACACAAACCGCTAAAGAAACTACTAATTTCATATTAAACTCCTTAAATTATAATTTTAAGTTTAGGATAATAATTATTAATTGAATATTAAATTTATAGTTTTTTATGATTTTTTTTATAAATTTTACTTATAATAGTAGATAAAAAATGTCCTATTTAAAGGGATTTATTGGAATTTAATAGGATATTTTTTGTCTTGTTTTGTATAAGTTTTATGAAAGATTAGTTTAAAAGATTTTTGATTATTGTAATCATTCCTTGATGAAGGTTATAAATAGACATGGGAAAATCTAAACTATCTTCATCAATTATATTTACTTTATTTGAAGATAAATAGCTTCCTAATTTTTCTAGATCTATCTCTTTATATTTAACATCAAGATAATCAGTTCTAAGTAATTTATGTTTTTCATTGCTTTCTTGAAGAATAAAAGCAAGTGTTTTTAAGCAAACTAAATCACTCCATCTAAAAAATATTTCACTATTTAGTTCTTCTACTATTTGACCTTCTGGATTAAATAGTAAGTTTTGTTCTTTTAAAGGCATTAAAACTGAAAGAATAGCTTCAGTAAAAGGAATAATTTTTTCTTTCCAGAAATCAGGTTCTTCACTTTTGTCTAATTTATCTTTTAATACTTCTAAAATATCTTCTATAGAAGAATTTTGAAGCATTTTTGTGAAATTATCATTCATTATTTTACCTTTGTTACAAGTTGTTCTGCTAATAATCCTAAGTTTTTCTCAACAATTTTAGTATCACCATGTTCTATAAAACTATCATCATATTCAAAGCTTGTAACTTTTATATTTTGTATATTTTCATCATTTAGAACTTCTAAAATTGCACTTGCAACTCCACCTTGTTTTTGTGAATCTGAAAATACATACCAATCATCATATTTTTTTGAAAGCTCAAGTAAAATATCTTTATCAATTGGTTTTATAAATCTTAAATCTAAAATAGCTATATCATCATTATGTAATGCTTCTGTATCAATAGCTCTACTAACTCCTGCTCCATATCCAATAAATAGTTTTTTTGAACTACCCTCTTTTAGAAGCTCTGCTTTACCCAAAGTAAATGGTGTTGAAGTAAATTCTAACTCTTTAAAAGCACCTCTTGGATATCTAATAGCACATGGAGAACTTAGACCATATGCGAATTCTAAGCCCTGTTCTAATGTTTTATTATCACGAGGTGCAAATAAAATCATATTAGGGATAAATCTTAAAAAAGAAATATCAAATACACCTTGATGAGTTTCTCCATCATTTCCTACTATTCCTGCTCTATCCATTGCAAAAACAACTGGAAGATTCATAATACAAACATCATGTATTATTTGATCGAAACCTCTTTGAAGAAAAGTTGAATATATAGTAATAAATGGTTTAAATCCTTCTTTTGCCATTGCTGCCATTGAAGTAATAGCATGTTGTTCAGCAATTGCAACATCCCAAAATCTTTCAGGAAATTTATCCATAAGTTTATTTATCCCTGTACCACTTGGCATCGCAGCTGTTACTCCAACTACATTGTCATATTTACAGGCTAATGCTGATAAGGCATCTGCAAAAACAGCAGTTGCTGCTTTTGGAGCTTCTTTTTTTACAAATGCTCCATCTTCTACATTAAAAGGACCTACTCCATGCCAGTGTTCATGTTGACCTTCAGCTACTTTATAACCTTTTCCTTTTACTGTTCTTGCATGAACAATAACTGGTTTTCCCATAGCTTTTGCAATTTCTAATGTTTCAATAATTTCTTGTATATCATGTCCATCAATTGGACCAATATAATCAATTCCCATCTCTTCAAACAAAATCCCAGGAGTGATAAGCTTTAGAGCTTCTTCCATTCTTTTTGCTATATAAGTTGTTCCCTCGGGCATATTATTTTTGATAAATTTATCAACTTTTCCTTTAAACCCTTGATAATATTTACCAGCAAGAAGTTTTGATAAATATTTTGAAATAGCACCAATTGGTTTTGCAATCGACATTTCATTATCATTCAAAATAATTACAACTGGAAATTTCAAGTCACCCAATTCATTTAATGCTTCATAAACCATACCAGCTGTCATAGAACCATCACCAATCATAACGATTGGAACTCTTTTTTCTTTTTTTAATTTTATAGCTTTTGCAGCACCTACAGCTAAAGAAATAGAGGTTGAGCTATGTCCTGCTACAAAATAATCAGCATCACTCTCATTTGGCTTAGTAAAACCACTTAAACCATCAAATTGTCTTATAGTTTCAAACTCTTCCCAACGTCCTGTTAATAATTTATGGGGATAACACTGATGAGATACATCAAAAATAAAAGGATCACTATATGCATCAAATACATAATGCATACCAAGAGTTAATTCAACAGCTCCAAGTGTAGATGAAAAATGCCCACCCTTCCTTGATACCACATCAATAATTCTATCTCTTATTTCTTGTGATAGTGCTTCTAACTCTTTTAATGATTTGTCTTTTATTTCCATTTCTTCAATACTTTATTTTAAATTTTCTAATACTTTGTCTAACTGTTCAAATACTTTTGTATTTTGTTCATTTCTTCCTATTGTAATTCTAATTGCATTTTGACCATAACCTGTTAAGTCTCTTACTATTACACCTATTTCAAGTAGTTTTTGAGCAACTTCTTTTGAAACAAACTTGTCACCAAATTTAATAGTGATAAAATTTGTATATGAAGGAATATATTCAAAACCTTTTGCTTTTGCATACTCTTCATATCTTGTCATCTCTTCAAAATTTTTAGCAATACACTCATTTACAAACTCTTCATCTTTTAGAGCTTCAATAGCAGCTGCAAGTGTTAGAGTTGTAATATTAAATGGAGCTCTTAATTTATAAAGTGTTTTTATAATAGAAGCTTCACCAATACCATAACCAACTCTCATTCCACCAAGGGCATAAGCTTTTGAAAAAGTTCCTAAATAAATAGCATTTGGAAATTTAGCAATTAAATCTTTTGCGATAATTCTTTTTTTCTCATCTTTAAAAGCTGCATACTCTTGATAAGCTCCATCAACTACAACTAAAGTATTTGAATCAATTGTTTCTAAAAAAGAATAGACATCATCTTTATCTAAACACTCTCCTAATGGATTATTTGGCAAACATAAAAATATTACATCTGCTCCATGCTCTTTATAAAGTTTTGAAAACTGCTCAAGATTATGTTGATCATCAGCAGTTTTTATGATTGTTGCACCTGTTTGTTTTCCATAAATCTCATACATTGCAAATGTAGTTTTTGCCATTAAGATTTTTGAATCTTTCTCACATTTTGCATGCACACAAAATTCTAATATTTGGTCACTTCCTGAACCAATAATCACATTTGAGCTTTCAACTTCGAATTTATTTGCCAAGGCTTCTTTTAATTCATACATTGAATCATCAGGATAAACAAACATATTTTTAGCTAATTCTTGAATTTTTGAAGTAACTTTAGGACTTGTTCCATAAGGATTTTCATTCGAAGCTAATTTTATAACATCTTCAGGTTTAACACCATACTCTCTTACAACAAGTTCAATTGGTTTCCCAGCTTCATAAGTTGTAACATTTTCTAATACTTTATTAAATTTCATCTATATTTCCTAAATTAATTAATTTTTAAATATCATTTATCTCTTTAACATATGATCCTAATACTTTAACACTATTTGTGTATTTTTGTAGGATATTTTTAACATTTTCATCGTCTTTATGTCCATCAAAATCTATAAAGAAAATTGAATTTCCCTCGACAATATGTGATTTTATTTTTGTTAAATTTATTCCAGCATTGTTAAAATCTGTTAAAAATTCAACTAATACACCTTGTCTATCAGGTAATTTTACTAAAATTGATGTTTTATCATTTCCACTTTGAGCATTTTCAAAATCACTTATAATAAAAAATCTTGTTTTATTGTTATCTTTATCTTCAATATTTTCAAATAAAATTGGAAGATTGTGTATTTTTGCTCCAACATGGGCGCAAATTGCTGCAGTTCCTGGTTCTCGTGCTGCTAATTTAGCTGCTTTTGTTGTTGATTCAACAGGAATTTGTTCAACTTCATCAAGTCCCATATTTGTCAAAAATTTTCTACACTGATCAAAGGCAATATCTTTTGAATATATTCTTTTTATGTCTTGTATTTTATCACAAGTACTAGCTAATGTATGATGAATATCTAATACAACTTCTGCAATTATTTTTAAATTATATTCACTTAAACATGTAATTGTATCTGTAACTATTCCATTTGATGAATTTTCAATTGGAATTACACCAAATTTTACTTTTTTAGTACTAACTTCTCTAAATACACCTTTTATTGAACTAATTGAAATATATGAACTCATAGCTCCAAATCGACCTTCAGCTGCTTGATGAGTAAAACTTCCCTCAGGTCCTAAATATGCAATATTTTCAGGCAACTCAATATTTCTAGAAATTGCAAATATCTCTAAAAATAATGCTTCAATAGCACTTCTATTTAATAATCCATTTTTTTCATTATTAATTTTTTCAAGTCTATCAATTATTGCTTTTTCTCTTTCAGGTCTATAAATTGCTCCACCACTTTTTGCTTTTAAAGCTCCAACTTGATGTACAATATGCATTCGTTCATTTATTAGTTCTAAAAGTTTATTATCAATATTATCAAGCTTATTTCTTAAGTCTAATAATCCCTCTTCACTCATATAAAGCCTTTTTAATCAATTTATTTAATAAACTCTTCTTCTAATGCAATTAAATCTTCAAAAGTTTCTCTTTTTCTAATTAATCTATCATTCCCATTTTCAATAGCAATTTCAGCAACTCGGCCTCTTGTGTTGTAATTACTAGCCATCGTAAATCCATAAGCACCTGCACTATAAATAGCGACTAAATCATTGTGTTCTGTTTTTGGTAATTGTACATTTTTAGCAAAAAAATCTCCACTTTCACAAATAGGACCAACTAAATTGCAGTCTGAAAAATCTTTATTATCGTTTAAAACTTCAATCCTATGATATGCATTATATAAAGATGGTCTAATTAAATCATTCATAGCACCATCAACAATAACAAATCTTTTATTTCCATTTACTTTTTCATATAAAACTTTTGTTACAAATGTTCCAGAATTACCTACCATAAACCTACCTGGTTCACAAATAATTGTAATATCTAAACCAAACATATTTTCTAAAACTGATTGAGCATACTCTTTTGTATCAATTAGTTTTTCATCATCATAAACAATACCTAAACCACCACCAATATCCACAAATGATAATTCAATTTTAATTGCTTTTAGGTTTCTAACTAAATCTGTAACAATTTTTATAGACTCTTTTATTGGATCAAGCTGTGTTAACTGAGAACCAATATGACAATGCATTCCAACAGGCTCTAAATTAGGCGAATTTTTACATTGAATATACATTCTTTTAGCTGTATCAATATCAACACCAAACTTATTTTCATGAAGACCAGTTGAAATATAAGGATGAGTTTTAGGATCAATATTTGGATTTACTCTAATAGAAATTCTAGCAACTTTTCCAAGCTCAGCAGCAATTGTTTCTACCCTATTTAACTCAGCATCACTTTCAACATTTATCATTAAAATATCAAGTTCTAAAGCCTCTTTAATCTCAGAATCAATTTTCCCAACACCAGAAAAAATAATCTTATAAGGAGCAATACCAACTTTTAAAGCTCTTTTAACCTCACCAATACTAACACAATCAGCACCAGCACCTAAATTTGCAAGATGTTTAATAACAGACAAATTTGAGTTTGCTTTTACAGCATAAGCAATAAGCGATTTTCTAGCTTTAAAAGCCCCTTTTAATTCTTCATATTGACCCGTTATATAATCAAAATCATACACATAATAAGGTGTTTGATATTTTTGCGCTAATTCTTTAAAATTTATACCCATATTCTATAATTATCCTATTCTTAAAATCTTAATTTAAAATTTCATTAAATTCAAAAGTAAAATTTTGTTTTAAAATACTCACACCCAAAAAATAGCTATAAAGTGTGAGATTTTGAGTGGAATTCAAGGCGACAAGTAAATTTAAAATAGGAGCTTACTAAAGTAAGTGAGTATTTAAAATTGACTTGTCAACGCAGAAATACGCCAAAAGCTTACGCTTTATAGCTATTTTTCACCGTTCCAAGCTATTGTTGGTCTTCCTTCATCATCGAATTTCACTGCTGGCATACCCATAATATTATATCCACAATCCACATAATGAATTTCACCTGTAACTGCAGAACTTAAATCAGAAAGTAAATACATTCCAGAGTTTCCAACTTCTTCAATTGATACGTTTTTCTTTAGTGGAGAGTGAGCTTCATTCCATTTAAGCATAAATCTAAAATCACCAATACCTGCTGCTGCTAAAGTTTTAATAGGACCTGCACTTATAGCATTTACTCTAATTCCATCTTTTCCTAAATCTTCAGCTAAATATTTTGTAGTCATTTCTAAAGCTGCTTTTGCAATACCCATTAAATTATAATTTGGGATATATTTTGCTCCACCATAATATGTTAGAGTTAATACAGATGAGTTATCACTTAATAATGGTTTCAATTCTCTTACTACTTCAATTAAAGAGTAAACAGAAACATCCATAGCGATATCAAAAGCTTGTTTTGAGATATCATAGAATCTACCTGATAATCCTTCTTTTGGTGCAAATGCAATTGAATGAACTATAAAGTCAATTTTTCCCATATCTTTTTCAATAGATTCTTTTAAAGCTTTGATTTCATCAGGATTTGATACATCACAAGGATATACAAAATCTGCACTTCCAAACTCTGCAGCAATTGGTTCAACTCTTTTCTTTAAAGAATCATTTAAATAAGTAAATGCAATTTGAGCACCTTGGTCAGCACAAGCTTTTGCAATTCCATAAGCAATAGACTTATTGTTTGCAACTCCTAAAATTACACCTTTTTTACCCTTCATAAACATCTTATAAATCCTTTGTATTTTCTAATATTTGTATAAAATCTTCTGTTTTCCAAGAAGCTGTTCCAATTAATGCACCATCTACATTTGGTATTTGGCAAATTTCTCTTACATTTTCTACTTTTACACTTCCACCATATAAAAGTGGTTTTGAAATTTTTTCTTTTATTGCACTATGTATAATTTTTATATCATCATTAGTTGCACTTACGCCTGTACCAATTGCCCATACAGGCTCATATGCTAGAATTAAATTTTCATATTTTGTATCAATTTCATTAAATTGTTCATAAATATACTCTAATGTTTGCTCAAGTCCTCTATTTTTAACTTCTAAAGGCTCTCCTATACAATAAATTATTTTATACCCTAACTCTTTATAAAATTCATATTTTTTAGCAATCTTATTTTGCGTTTCACCTAAAATATGTCTTCTTTCACTATGACCTATTAAAATTGTTTTAATTCCAAACTCATCAAGTTGAGAAGTTCCTATTTCTCCTGTAAACGATCCTGCAACAATAGGGTATGCATTTTGAGCACCTATAGAAAAATTTGGAACAGTATTAAAAGAATCAAGAGAAGTAGTTGTTGGGAAAACATAAACTTCACTTGAAATATTATTTTCTTTCATATAATCATTAACTTCATTTACAAATAATGCTGTTGATTTTCTTGTATGATTTGTTTTGAAATTACTTGCAATTATCATATTAATTATCTTCCTCTATAACAAGAGCTTTAACACCAGGTAAAATTTTTCCTTCGATTAACTCTAAAGAAGCTCCACCACCTGTAGATATAAATGTCATTTCATCTTCATCACCTGTAACTCTTACAAGGTCAGCGGTATCCCCTCCTCCAACTACTGTTGTAGCAAATGAAGATGCAACTGCATGGGAAATTTTAGTACTTCCTTTTGCAAATTTATCCATTTCATAAACACCCATTGGACCATTCCATAAAATAGTATTTGCATCTTGTAATGCTTCTGAAAATAATAAAGCACTAGCAGGTCCAATATCTAAGCCCATCCAATCTTTTGGTATTTCTTGAACAGTTACAATTTTTGCAATTGCTTCTGCGTTAAATGCTTCTGCGGCAACAACATCAACAGGTAAGTACAATTTAACACCCAAAGTTTTTGCTTCTTCCATTATCTTTATTGCTTCTGGAATTAAATTTTCTTCTACTAAAGAGTTACCAATTTCATGTCCTAAAGCTTTTAGGAATGTAAATGCCATTCCTCCACCAATAATGATTTTATCAACTTTTGGTACAAGATTATATAAGGCTTCAAGTTTTCCTGAAACTTTTGAACCTCCAACAATAGATACAAAAGGTCTTTTTGGGTTATGAACAATATGATGGAAAAATTTAATCTCTTTTGCCATTAAGAATCCAGCTGCTTTATGCTCCATATCAAAATATTTTGCAATTCCTTCAACTGATGAATGAGCTCTATGAGAAACCCCAAAAGCATCATTGATATAAACATCTGCCATTGAAGCAAGTTTTGAACTTAATTCTTCATCATTTTTAGTTTCACCTAATTCAAATCTCATATTTTCTAATAATAAAATTTCACCAGCTTTTAACTCTTTTGCCATTTTCATTGTTTCATCACAAATAATACTTGGTGCCATTTTAATTTCTTGCTTTAAAAGAGTATGTAATCTTTTTGCAATTGGTTGTAATGAAAATTCTTCTTCAAATCCACCTTTTGGTCTTCCAAAATGTGATGCTAGAATAACTGGACAATCATGATCCATACAATATCTAATAGTATTTAATGCACTTCTAATTCTTCTATCATCAGTGATATTATTATACTCATCCATCGGTACATTAAAATCACATCTAATGAAAACTTTTTTCCCTGCTATATCAATATTTTTAATTTCTTGTAATTTCAAAATGCTTCCTTAATTAAAATTATTTAGTTGCTACGTGAATACCCATTTCTACAAGTCTTGTAGAGTATCCCCATTCATTGTCATACCATGATAATATTTTTACCATATTTCCACCAATTACTTGAATAGTATCTACAGGAACTACTGTTGATAATGTTTCACCATTAAAATCAGAACTTACTCTATACTCTTCATCAACACCTAAAATACCTTTTAGTTTCCCAGTACTTGCATTTTTGAATTCTGCAATTACTTCAGCAGCAGTTACAGATTTATTTAAAGTAACTGTTAAATCAACTAAAGATACATTTGGAGTTGGTACTCTAATTGCTTGACCATTTAATTTTCCATTTAAGTGAGGCATTACTTTTCCAATAGCTTTTGCAGCCCCTGTACTTGATGGAGTTAAATTAGTAGCTCCTGCTCTTCCTTTTCTTGGATCTTTTTTGTCTTTACCATCTAGGATTGGTTGAGAACTTGTATATGAGTGAATTGTAGTCATTAAACCTTTTTCAATTCCAAATGCATCATCAAGTACACGTGCAACTGGTGCTAAACCATTTGTTGTACAAGAAGCATTCGATACAATTGGTTCACCTGCATATGTCTCTTCATTTGCTCCAAGTACAAAAGTAGGAGTATCATCATTTGCAGGAGCGCTCATAACTACTTTTTTTACACCGTTATCAATATATGCCTGAACTGATTCTTTTGTTAAAAAAGCACCTGTACATTCTAAAACAACATCTGCACCATAAGATGCGAAATCAAGTTTAGCTGGTTCTCTTTCGTTTAATAATTTAGCTTTATCGTTACCAATATAAATATATCCACCCTCAACTTTTATATCTTGTCTTGGACCATGAACAGTGTCATATTTTAGATTATATTGAATCATTTCTTCACTACCACTAGCGTTTACTGCAACTAATTCAACATCATTTCTACTTGCAACAATTCTTGCAACACATCTTCCAATTCTACCCAAACCGTTTATTGCAACTTTAACAGCCATATTTTCCCTTTATGTAAATCTAAGTGTAGATATTTTATCGAAAAATTGCTATAATAATATTTAAGTATATTACAAAGGTTTTAAATAGGTGCGAATTGCAATATTTGGTGGAAGTTTTGACCCATTACATTTGGCACATGTTGCTATTGTACAAAATGCATTGAATCAACTAGATATTGATAAATTGATTGTCGTTCCTACTTATCTAAACCCTTTCAAAAGTAGCTTTTATTTAGATCCACAAACTAGATTTGAATTATTAAAAAAAGTTTTTATAAAATTTGAAAAAGTTGAAGTTTCAAATTATGAAATAAATCAACTGACACCAAGTTATTCTATTAATACTGTAAATTATTTAAAGAATTTATATAATCCATCAAAGATTTATTTAATCATTGGTGAAGATAATATAAAAAATTTAGAAAAATGGTATAAATATGAAGAATTAAAAGAACTTGTAGAATTTGTAGTTGCTTCTAGAGCTGGATTTGAGTCAAAAAAAGCTAATGAGTTTAAGTGTTTGGATATAAATATTGATATTAGTTCAACGCAACTAAGAGAAAAAATCAATTTAGATTATATTCCAAGAGAAATTAAAGATGATATATTAAATCTTAACAAAAAAAGGTAAAAGTTTTTGAATACTAGATTAGAAAACATAAGAAAAATTTTAGATGACAAAAAAGCGGAAAATATAGAAATAATTGATTTAACATCAAAAGACTATATAGTTGATTATGTTGTAATTGCTACAACACTAAATCCAAAACATGGATATGCATTATTAAACTACTTAAGAACAGATTTAAAACCTACAGGTGAAGAGTTTTTAAGAGTTGATGAAGATGATGAATGGACTATAATTGATTTAGGTGATATGTTTATTCACCTAATGAGTGAGAATTATAGAAAAAAATATTCTTTAGAAGATTTTCTATCTAAATTAGGGACAAAAGAAGAAGAATAAAAAAGGAGAGAATTTTACTTCTCTCCTCCTTTCATAATCTTATTATAATTTCCAGCAGCATCTCTCGCGCCACCCATATTATCTGTATAAATTGCATAACCTACAATTATAACTAAAATCAAAATTACCCATTTCATTACATCACCTCCCGAGCTTTAATTCCTAATAATGATAATCCAACATTAATACTTAATGATGCAATACTAAGAACTTTTAGGTAAGTATTTTGTTCATCACTACCTATAACTTTATGCTCATTATAGAATTTATGAACACTTGAAGCCAGCGAATATAAATATTCTGTGATTTTTTGCATATCTCTTTTTGTAAATGCTTCATTTAAAATTGATTCTAAAAGTAAAGATTCATAAACTAAATTTAATCCATCTTGATTTAAATTATCAAAACTTACATCTTTTATATCTTCAAAAGTAATTCCTGCTTTTACAAAAACTTGATTTATTCTTGCATGGGCATAGTTAATATAAAAAATAGGATTTGATGAATCTTGATTCTTTAACATGTCAATATCAAATTCTAAATGAGTATCACTTTTTCTTGTTAAAAAGATAAATCTTAATGCATCAGAACCTATTTCTTCTGTAATATCAGACATTAAAATTACATTACCTGCACGCTTACTCATTTTATAAGGCTCGCCACCTTTTAAAAGTTGAACCATTTGAGATAAAATTACTTCAAGTTTTGAAGAATCATTACCTAAAAATTCAATAGCTGCTTTTACTCTTGGAATATATCCATGGTGATCAGCACCCCAAATATTAATATATTTATCAAACTGTCTATCAAATTTATTTTTATGATAGATAATATCACCTGCTAAATATGTAGGAATTCCATTATCTCTTACAACAACTCTATCTGAGTCATCTCCATAGGTAGTTGATTTAAGATATATTTTTTCATTTTTTTCATAAAGTGAACCATTTTTTTCTAAAACTTCTTTAGTACTATCCCATGAAGAGTATAAAGACTTTTCTGATACAAAATTATCAAACTCAATACCTAAATCTTTTAAATCTTTAATAATAATATCCATAACTAAGTCTTTTGAAAAAAATGCTATTTCTTTATATTTAGAATCATCATAAATAACTTCTTTTCCAAACTTTTCAATTACAACATTTGCAATATCAAGTAAATAATCCCCTCTATAGTATGTTTCTGGATATTCAACTATTTCGTTAAATATAAAATCTCTTGCTGCTAAGCATACAGATAAACCCAAAAGATCCATTTGTGCACCAGCATCATTTATATAATACTCAGTTGTGATATCATAACCTAAATGTTTTCCAACACGAGCAAGTGAATCTCCTGCAATTGCACCTCTTGCATGACCAATATGTAAAGGTCCTGTAGGATTTGCAGAAACATATTCTAATAGAATCTTCTCATTTTTTTTATCTTGTTTAGCAAAATCATTTCTATTTGATAATGCTGTGTCAACTAATGATTGTAAAAAAGAAGTTGACAATTTAAAGTTAATAAAACCTTTTACTGCTTCAACTTTTTCGAACATAGAACAATTTTCAAATTTTAAAACTAATTCATCAGCGATAGCCATAGGTGATTTTTTTAATTCTTTAGCCAAAGAAAATGCAACAGGCGTTGCATAATGACCAAAAGATATATCTTTTGGTTTTTCTAGGACTACACTTGTATCTAATGTTTTTTCAATAAATTCTTTTACTAAATTCTGCAATACTTTCTCTTATACTTGTTTTGATTCATTTTTATCAGAAGTTGTTGCTTCTGCTTTTTTCTCAATTTCATCTGATTTTTTAACTTCAGCAACTTCATCTTCATCATCTTTAACAGCTTTTTTGAAGTTCTTAATTCCTGAACCTAAACCTTTTGCTAATTCTGGTATTTTTTTACCACCAAACAATAATAAAACTACGAACGCAATTAATAACCACTCCATACCACCAGGCATACTCATGACTTATCCTTCTATTGAATTTTGCGAATATTATAACTATATAATGCTTAAAGAATTTTTGAAAGACTATTTTAGAAGAAAATGAATTAACTTATAACCGCTACCAGCTGCAATTATAGTACCAAATAAATTTAATGCTATATTTGTAAGTGCTAAATAAATTGAAGTACCAAATAACAAGTAAGATTCAATTGCAAAGGTTGAATAAGTTGTTAGTGCACCTAAGAAACCTGTTGTTAAGAATGCTTTTAAATTTACTGAAACAGTATAGTGAGAGAAATAGGCAAATAAAATACCTATTATAAAAGATCCGATTAAATTAACAAGAAGAATTCCTAAAGGAAATTCTATTGGTATATGTTTATTTGTGAAATGTACAGCATAGGCTCTAGCAATGGCTCCTAGGAATCCTCCTAAACCAATAGCTAGAATTGTTTGCCAACTAAGAGACATAATTTTTATACTCTTTGTTGAAAACTTCATTCATATTTTGTTCTGTTTGCTCAAACCAATCTGTAGATTTGTTTGCTTGGATTGGTTCTAAGAAAACAACTTTTACAATTCCAGGAGATGCTTTTAAACTTTTTGAATCAACTATATTTCTTGTATTAAATAATACAATTGGTTGTACTTTTAGGTTGTATTTATTTGCAATCATTTTAGCACCTGGTCTAAATTTTAACATTGATTTTCCATCTGATCTTGTACCTTCTGGAAACATTGCAATCGGTCTTTTTTTATCTAGTCTATCTTTCGCTTCTTTTAAAAGATGAATTAATCCTGCTTTATTTTCCCTATCAACACTTATCATTCTTGGAGCTTTTATAATGTGTCCAAAGAAAAATAAATCAGAAATTTCTTTTTTTGCAACCCATGCTAAATCTCTATTATGAATATATTCTATTACTATAATATCAAGTAACGATTGATGATTCATTAAAACCATATCACAAGAGTCATCCAATGTTCCTTCTGTTTCAATTTTAATACCCAAAAGAAATATCTGAAATGACATCCATGCTTTTATGACTTTATGAGTATGTTTTCTAAATATATACATTAAAACAACAGTTATTGCAACTGTTATTGAAAATTGTATTAAAAGAATTATTCCTCTAATTCGTTTCAAAACTATCTTCCTTTATCCAACCAATAAAATCATTGTCAAGTCCTAAGACTTTTATAAAACCATTCTTTCTTTGTAATACTTCAATATTTTGATTAGAATCTACTTTGAAGAATATTGTTGAATTTTTAGTTGGCAAAATATAAATATATGAATCTTTTTTTACAATTCCTTTACTATTAGGTAAATTATATAAAAGAGCAATAATAAAAGCAAAAAGAGTTAAAATCATTAATATTTTATTTCTTTTAACTAAAAGTAAAATAAGTAAGATTACAAAAATTACTATTGAAAATATTTTTTTATATTTTTCAAAATTTGAATCATTTGGATTTAAATCAGTTTGAGTACTAACTAATTCATTTTGCAAAATTAAAGGAATTCGTATATCTTTAAAACTTTTTGTTGCTAAATTATAATATGTAATAACAACTTTTTTTTCATAAATAGGAGTAACAAAATAGTACACTAGATTTTGTGTACCACCTTCATCTTTTATATTTGAAATACCTTGTTCAGTTATACCTTGAAGTTTAAAATCTTCTAAATTTGAATTTAATGCATCAACATCAATTATTGTTAAAGCTTCTTTATTGTTGTATTGTTTAGTTTTGTATGCTTTTAATACAAATTTATCAGCTATTACCCCTGAGAATCTTGTATCTCCAGTACCAATATCAGAATATCTAAGAGATGGACTTGATAAATCACTAATATCGATTACTGATCCATTTGATAATAGTTTAACACTTATATTTGGTAGTTTAAAGTTTCCTTGCTTTATTTTAAAATAATAACTATTTTCATAAGTATCATTAGATACTTTTCTCCAAGAACTATTTGGATTTAAAACATTTGCATTTGATGAATCCGAAAAAGATGTAGACAGAGTATCAAAATTATCTGTCGTAATTAAAGCCTTAACAATAATTTCTATTTTTTGATTTTTATATGCTTGATTTGGAACTTTTTTATAAGAAAGGTATAAATTTTTTGCAGCAAAAAGATTTATTGATAAGAAAATATTTAATAAAATTATTAGATAAAATGTTTTTTTCATTTTACTTTTTACAAAAAGAGAAAGTTCTCTTTATTGTAAAAAACCCTTTAGCATATTAATACCATCAGTAGAACCTAATAATTTTTCAATAGCTCTTTCAGGATGAGGCATTAATCCAAAAACATTTTTTTCCTTGTTACAAATACCTGCAATATTTGATACTGAACCATTCATATTTACAAGATTTCCATCTTTATCACAATATTTTAAAAGAATTTGACCATTTTCTTCTAACTCTTTTAATCCATTTGAGTCAATATAATAATTTCCATCATGGTGAGCAACAGGAATATTTAATACTTCATCTTTTTTTAATAATGATAAGAAAGCATTGTCATTATCTACAACTTTTAAAGTGTGAAATTTTGAGATAAAATGTAAAGAATCATTTCTTTTCATAGCTCCAGGTAACAAACCAGCTTCTAGCAAGATTTGAAATCCATTACAAATTCCTAATACTTTTCCACCTTTTGCAGCATATGCTTGAACAGATTCCATAATAGTAGCAAATCTAGCAATTGCTCCAGATCTTAAATAATCACCGTAAGAGAATCCACCTGGAATTACTAATAATTCTGTGTTATCTGGGATATTTGTTTCTTTATGCCAGATAATCTCTACATCACATCCTAATTGTTCAAAAGCATATTTTGTATCATATTCACAGTTTGTTCCAGGAAATTGTAATACTGAAATTTTCATATTAACCTACTATTTCTATATCGTAATCTTCAATAACAGTGTTGGCTAAAAGTTTTTGACACATTTTTGTAACTTCTTCTTTTGCAGCCGCTTCATCTGAAGAATTTAATTCTATAATAATTTGTTTACCAATTCTTACATCTTTAACTAAATCTTTAAAACCTAATGTATCTAAGGCATGATGCGTTGCTTTACCTTGATCGTCAAGTACACCTTGTTTTAATCCTACATTTATAATTGCTTTCATTTGTCACCTTCAATTTATATTTTTGCGATTATATCTAAAACTGCCTTATAGCAATTTAGAGTAAGAAAAGCTTAGCTTTTCTTAGTTTAAATTATTTACTTAATCTATTAAATATAGTTGTATATCCAGCTAAGATTTTATCTTTAATAGTTTGTGGAACATTTACTTCTAATTTTTCACCAGCTTTAAGATCTTTTGATTTTTCTTTCCAATTATCAGCTTTTCCAAAATCTCTTAAAATTTGTTTATCCATTGAGATATAATTTTTAGCATCAAAATCTTCTTTTGAAATAAATCTAGAACTTTCAGGTGTTAAAACTTCATCACCTAAAACCCATTCACCTTTTGAATTAACAAAGATTTCAAATTTTGTATCAACAACAATAATTCCTCTTTGTTCTGCAAATGCTGTAAAATCTTTAAATAGTTTTTCAAGACTTGTTACAATCTCAGGGAATAATTCTCTAACTTTTGCAGAGTTTAAAGGCTCATCTTTAATTCCTTTAGTAGTTGGTGTAAAAATTGGAGTTTCAAATTTATGCCATTGTTCTAAACCACTTGCTAATTCTAAACCGTATGGATCACTTCCATTTTGACAAGCATCAAATAAAGAACCTGTTAAATAATTTCTATAAATTAATTCAAATTGAACAATATCACCATCAACATTAGCTTCTAAAGGTTTACATAATTCCATAAGTTGACATCTAGGAGCAATAGCTAAAGATTGATCAACTGTTTCAGACAAAATAGCTGTTCTAATTCCTGATTCTTTTGCAAAAGCAGCTCCATTATTAGAAATAGCTGTTTGAGAAACGCCTTTACCATCAATTAATAAATTTAATGGAATATCAAATACAGAACATCTATCACTTCTTACAAGTAATACTTTTGGCTCATCTCCTGGACAAGTATAAAGATCTGCATTTTTACCAATATAAAATAAGTTATATCCTAAATCTTCTAATTCAGATATACCTTTTTGAGATGTTGTTTTTTTTGAATCTGGCCATAAACCAAGGGCAACAATATCACTAATTTTCATTTACTCTCCTACTTATTATTCATTATAATTAAACTTTTTAAGATTGCAATAGAAGTATTTAATTGATTATCTTCTAAAATATCTTCACCAGAAATTACTTTTTTAGTTTCATTCTGTATAACTTTCACTTCTTTTTTTACATCGCTTATTTTTTCGAGTTCACCTTCAAGATGTTTTTTCAAGTCTGCTTCTTTTATCTTAAAAGCATTATCTTCAGCTTGTGTAACTTTTCCAGCATTCGCAATAATATCAGGAGTAACTCCAACTGCCTGAATTGTTCTTCCACTTGGTAAATAATATTTTGCAATAGTTAATTTAATATTTTCAGTTCTTTCATTATCAATAGGAAGTACTGCTTGAACAGAACCTTTACCAAACGTTTTTTCACCAATTATAATAGCTCTCTTATGATCTTGTAATGATCCACTAACAATTTCAGAAGCAGAGGCAGAACCTTCATTTACAAGTACTACTAAAGGAAGTTTTGTTTTTGTATTTGAACTTGATGCTTCAAATTTTTCTTCATCTTCAGCATTTCTACCTTTTTGAGAAACTATAATTCCCTTATCAACAAATAAATCAACTACACCAATTGCTTGAGATAGTAATCCTCCTGGATTATTTCTTAAATCAAGAATAAATCCTTTTTTATCTTTATTTTCACTAATAATTTTTGCTAAATCATCTGTTACATTAGCATCAAAGCTTGCAATTCTTAAATACAATAAGTCTTCTTTTTCAATAGTTTTTGAAAATACAGATTGAATTTTTATAATATCTCTTTGAATTTTTATTTCTATTGGTTTTAATTCACCTTTTCTAACAATTGTTAATACAATATCAGTTTTAGGTTTTCCTCTCATTAAATTAACTGCTTCATCTAAAGTCATGTTAATTGTTGAAGTTTCATCAATTTTTAAAATAATATCTAAAGCTTTAATTCCAGCTTTAAATGCAGGTGTATCATCAATTGGAGATATTACTGTTAAAGCAGCATCTCTCATACCTACAGTAATTCCTAAACCACCAAACTCACCTTGAGTTTGAACGTTCATTTCTTTTGAAGCTTTTTTATCAAGATAACTTGAGTGTGCATCAAGCTCTTGCATTAAACCTTTTAGCGATTTATCAACTATTTCTTGCAGTTTTATGTCATCAACATAATACTTTTCAACAGTTCCTATAACTTTTGTTAATTTTGATAACGACTCAAATCTTGATTGTTCAGGTGCTACAACTTCTTCTTTTGCAAAAAGTGTTTGAGATAGAACCACAGCTAATGTAGAAGCTAATAATAATTTCTTCATATTTTTAATAACCTTATAAATTTATAGAGAATTATTATACAAAAAAGTTTATAAAAGTAAGATTTTATTAAAACTTTTGTATCATATTAATTACTTTTTGAAAAGGTCATAAAAATGAGTATAAAAGAAAATGTTGATTATGTTAAAGAAGAATTAAATAGCCAAGAAAAATTTCTTGAAAGTTTCGTAAAAGGTGAAAGATTTTACAAAAAATACAGAACATTAATCTTTGCAAGTATTGCAATAATTGTAATAGGATCTATTGGATTTGTAATTAAAAAAAATGTCGATGAATCAAACAAACTAGAAGCAAATTTAGCTTTTAATAAAGTACTTCAAAATAGCAATGATAAAGAAGCTCTCGAATTATTAAAAAACAAAAATGAAAAACTTTATGAAGTTGCATTATTTTTACAAGCAAAAAATGAAAATAAAGCTTCTAATATAACTATTCCTGTATTAAAAGAACTAGCAGAATATCAAGTTGCATTATCAAATAAAAATATTGATGAATTAAATAATTTATCTATGCAAGGAGATTTTTTATTAAAAGAGTTTGCAATTTTTAATAAAGCTTTATTATTATCAAATGAAGGTAAATATGAAGAGGCTAAAACTGTTTTAAAATTAATTCCTCAAACATCAAAAGCGTTTGAGTTGTCTAATTTATTAAATCACTATTTACTTACAAAATAAGGAAAAAATATGAAATATCTTTTAATTTCAATCTCTGCACTATTTTTATTTACTGCATGTTCTGGTAAAAAATACTTTGAACCAGAAGATGTAAGTAATAACATCGTATTAAGTAAAGAATCATTACCTTCATCAATTACATCAATAAATAAAATTGGTGCGACACTTGAAGATAAAAAATTCTTAACAAAAAATGGTATTTCTACAATTGAATTACCAGAAGGATATGATTTCCTTAATCTAACAGAAGATGGAAAGGTAATTGCTACAAACTATCTTGATAAAATATTAATTGGTAATGAAGAAAAAACTATTAAAGATGTAGTTGTTGCTGCATCATTAAAAGATGGAAAACTTGCACTTGTTTATTCAAATAATACAATTGAATTACAAGATATGGCTACTTCTAAAACACTATTTAAAGAATATCTACCTCTTTCATTAGCAAATGACACTAGAATTACTAATCCATACTTTATGGGTAATTTAGTTTTATTCCCAACTTTAAATGGAAAAGTAATTATTGTTTCAATGATAAATTTTGAATCAATTAAAAATATTGCAGTTGATCCAGATAATGAATTTAACAATATTATTTCATTAAATGTGATTGAAAGCTCTCAAACACTTATTGTGGCAAGTCCAAATAAAATAGTTTCGATTTCTCCAAAAGAAGTTATATCTAAAGATTATGAAGTAAGAGATGTTATTGTAAATAAAGAAGATATTTATGTAGCAACTATTGATGGTCAAATTAAAAAATTAACTCCTAATTTAAATGAAGTAGCTAGCAAAAAGTTTAAATATGCAAAAATACATGCATTAGCATTTACAGATTCTTTATATGCAGTTGAGTCTCAAGGATTTTTAATTAATATAACTAAAGACTTCTCAAAAGATGTTATTTATGATTTTAGCTTTGATAATGAAGAAAGAATGATTGCAATTGGAAATAAAATATATTTTGATTCACAATATATAACTTTACCATAAGTAAAAATTCTTAAATAAAAAAGGGATATTTGGTTTTCCAAATATCCCTTTTTTTTGCTATATTTTATGCTGTTTTATGAAAAATTTCTATTAGCTAAATATTCAACTAAAACTGTTGCATATGAACCTTTAGGCAAAATAAAATCTAAAGTACATACTTTATTAGCAGCATCATACTTACATGATATATCTCTTGGAAAAACTATAGCTTCCCTTCTATATCCTTTTTCTTGAATATATAAGTCATCATACTTCTCTTCTATTACTCTTGCTTCAGCCATAGCTTTAAATACTTTACGACCAGGTAAAAGTCCAGTTGGAGTAATTTTAGAATTTTTAAAATCATTTAATATATTTGCAGTAATTGATTTTGGAGTAAAAATTTTATATTTTTGTAAATCTAGAAAAACATCTCCATCTAAAAGATCAAAGTAATCTTTTGAGAGTTTTAATCTCTCAACAAGCCATGCATTAAAAAAATTACTTTGATAAGCAGCAACCAACATTTTAGAAAGTTTCTTGTCTTTTACTATTTCTTCACCATATACAACATCTTTTGCTTTAGCAAGATTATCAACAACTTCTTTTCCAAATCTTTGATAACCAAAATAGTTAGGCATACCATCTCTTGAAATAAGTTTTATAATCTTTTGAATATGATTTACATCTGCAATTTCAACTTTATGAAGATTAATCTTAAAACGATTTCCTTCTAAATCTCCAATATTTAACTTTGCATTATGTAAAAAAGTATCAAGAATAGTGATTTTTTTATTTTTAAAAAGTTTTATTTCTTTTGAATATTTTTTTGGGATAGTTATGTATTGAGTAGTAGTAGCTCTTTTATCTTTTAAACCAGCGTATCCAATTTCATTTGAATAAACATTTAAAAATTTTGCTAATCTATCTATTAGTTCCCAAGTATCGCAGTTTGATTTTTCTATTTTTAAAACCAAAAAACTTCCAGCACCAGAAAATTTTATAGCTTGCTCTTCAACTATAAAATCTTCTTCATTTTGTACAAATTTGAAATTTAAAACTTTATCATTCGCAGGATAAAATCGTTCTATCAATTTTTTGCTCTTCTTACAAATTCATGTTCATAAGCTGTTCTACATTCTGTACAGAATTTTGCAAATGGTTTTGCTTTTAATCTTCCTAAAGGAATAACGATACCACACATATCACAAATACCATAAGTACCTTTTGATATTTTTACAAGAGCTTCTTCAATTTGTTTAAACTCTTCCAATTGATGATTTGCAATCATTCCTTCTGTAAAAGAATCACTTACAAGCTCAGCATAATCTAAATCATCTTTTATATCTTGGTCTTTTAATTGATCAATATTTAATCTACTATTATTGATGTTAGATAATATATTATCTCTTCTTTCAAGTAAAATTACTTTAAGTTCGTCAATTTGACTTTTATTTGGCATCTCTTCTCCTTAAATATTCGCGCAATTATATACTTTTTATTATATATAACTTATTAATAAAAATAAAAGCCGTTATTTTGGGCCTTTTGAAGCTCTTAAATAATTAAGAAATAAATATAAAATAAAGATTTTTTATTTATTAAAAATGTTTTAACACTTAATTAACTAAAAAAAGATAAAATACCTAATAGATAAAAAGGAGTTTATTATTACTACTTTATCCAAAAAGTTCATTACTTCAATTACTATTATTTTATTGTTTTTTTTCTTTCTTTTTTTTATTTATTCAAATAAAAGCATAAACTATACATCAAAAATAAGTGCTATTACAAAACTTCCTAGCATATCTTTTTCAAATAATATTTATGAAACTAGAATAAGAGAATACAAAGATATTTCAAATGATATTCATCCTATAAATCTGCAAATTAATTATTTGGATTTTGTATATGAAAAATAGTGTATTTTTAAACTTTTTATTTTTATTACTTACAAAACATAAAAGTAAACACACAGCAATTTTTTTAATTTCAATTTTAATAGTTTTTCTAAGTTCATCAATACTTTTTATTTCTTCTACACTAAAAAAAGAGATTTTTTTAACTTTAGAAAATCAAAGTGATTTTGTAATTCAAAAAATAAATAGTGGAAAGACTCTATATTCTCCTACTTCTTGGATCGATGATTTTAGAGAAATAAATGGGGTAAAGAATGTTCAACAAAGGGTTTATGGTCAATACTATTTTATGCCTGAGAATGTTTATTTTACTATTGTTGGAGTTGATTTATTTGAAGAATCCATTAATAAAAATATAAAAGAGTTATTGATTCAACTTAATATCTCTGATTTTTTACAAAAAGATTCTATGATAATAGGAAATGGAATTAAAAAAATATTTGATAAATACCATTATTTTGATTCTTATGATTTTAAACTTTCAAATAATGAATTAAAAGAGATAAAAATATTTAACGAGTTGCCTAAAGAAGCTAATCTTGTAGCAAATGATTTAATAATTATGGATATAAATCTCGCAAAAGAAATTTTAAATATAAAAGAAAATGAAGCCACAGATATAGTATTTAATGTTCCAAATAATCTTGAAAGACAGAATGTAAAAGAACAATTAATTTTAAAACACTCAAATATTAGAATCTTACAAAAAGAAAATCTTAAAAAGGAGTATGAAAATATGTTCAACTATAAAGGTGGGATTTTCTTAATTTTATTTATAATTGTTACTGTAACGTTTACATTAATCTTATATCAAAGATACTCTATGATTAGCTCCAATGATAAAAAAGAAATTGGGATTTTAAAAGCTGTTGGTTGGAGTATTAAAGATATTATCAAATTAAAAATCATGGAAAATTTCATAGTTGCATTTATGGCTTTTATTATTGGATCCATTCTTGCATATATTTTTGTTTTTATCTTAAATGCACCTATTTTAAGAAATATATTTATTGGCTCTTCAAATATGCAGAATGAATTTATTTTTAATGCAAATGTGGAAATTAGTACTTTAATCACTCTATTTTTATTTTTTATAATTCCATTCTTATCAGCTATTTTAATTCCTGTTTGGAAAGTAGCCATTATAGATTCAACTGAGAGTATGAAATGATAAAAATCACAAAATTAAATAAGATATTCAATGAAAATACAAAAAAAGAGTTTCATGCTTTAAAAGATATAAATATAGAGATAAAAACTTCATCATGTGTAATACTAAAAGGAGTTAGTGGAAGTGGAAAATCAACTCTTTTATCAATTATTGGAACTTTGTTAAAACCCACAAGTGGTGATATAAGAATTGATGATGAGAGCATTGCTAAACTTCCTGACTTACACGCTTCTAATTTTAGAGCTAAAAAACTAGGCTTTATATTTCAATCATATAATTTATTCAGTGAATTAAGTGTAAAAGACAATATTTCTATTCCTCTTATTCCCCTTGGATATTCTCAAAAACAAATAGATGATATGAGTAAAACAGCACTTAAACTTGCAAATATTGAACATAAAGAAAATGAGCTTGTATATAACCTCTCTGGTGGTGAGAAACAAAGGTGTGCAATTGCTAGAGCATTAGTTAATAATCCTGATATTATTCTTTGTGATGAGCCTACGGCTAATTTAGACTATGATAATTCAATGAAATTTATAGAAAGTCTAAGAGAGTTTAAAAAACTAAATAAAACAATAATTGTAGCAACTCATGATCCAATATTTGAAAACCTTGATTTTGTGGATGAAATAATTAATATAAAAAATGGAATGATTTGTGAGTAGTATACTTCTTTCAAATGAAATTGTAATATATCTTTTCATACAAATAGTTTTATTTATTTTACTTTTTATTGCATTTTATTTTTCTATTTCTATTATTAAAAACTGGGATTATGAAAAAACTACTACCAAACAATACAAACTTGAAAAAACCTCTTATTTAGTTATTTTAATTATAAGTTTTACTTTAATAGTAAAAATATTTCTTTTCCCCTACTTTGCATATAGTTTAGATAATTTATCAAATATAGTTCCAGGTGCTATGTGTGCTGCTGGTATTGTAGGAGCAAATGAATTTGGACAGATAAATTTAGCACTTAAAATTCTAATACTATTTTTTATTGGAGTTTGGTTAATAATCAATACTTTGGATTTAAAAGCAAAAACATATCCTTTTACAAAAAAGAAATATTTGTTTTACACTTTTATTTTTACACTTTGTACCGTTGAAACTCTTTTAGATTTTCTTTTTTTAAATGGAATTCCTACAACTGAGCCTGTTATGTGTTGTTCTACTATATTTGGAGTAAACAATGTGGGAACTAAAATACCTTTTGATTTGAGTATTTCTATGCTTTTAATCATATTTTATCTTTTATATTTACTTATTGTTTTTGTAAATATTCAAAAGCAAGCTTTATTAAATCTCATTGTAAATTTCCTTTTTTTATATATTGGATATTATGCGGTTACTTACTTCTTTTCAACTTATGTATATGAGCTTCCAACGCACCAATGTCCTTTTTGCATGTTACAAAAAGAGTATCACTTTATAGGATATTTTATTTGGTCAACACTTTTTTTAGGTACTTTTTTTGGAGTTGCCTCTTATATTTTAAAAGTTTTTATTAATGAAGAATTGAATTATACTTATAAGTATTCTTTGATTTTCAATACTATCTTTGTATTTATTTGCAGTTTTTATGTAATTAGATTTTATTTGATAAATGGAGTTTTTTTATAAAAGATTCTGTATTAGTTTTAATTAGTACAGAATCTCTAAATACGAATTTAGAATTATTTACTTTGCTCTACTGGTTCTTCATCTTGAATAGGAAGTTCTTCTTCACCCTCATCTGGTGCTAATTCATCTTTTTCAAGCTCTTCATCAGATGGATTTAAAAGTACAGGCATTGCATCTTCTTTTTCAATTTCTTCATTAGATGGCATTACCATAACAGGCATAGCATCATCTTTTTTAACATCTTCGCTTACTGCTTGAGTTTGCTCAGGAGCTTTTTCTTCTTCTGAACAACCTGTTAATAGTGCTAATAATATTGCTGTTCCTAATAAAGTTTTTTTCATGGATTATAATCCTTTTTCAATATAAATAATTCTTGTTTTGATAAAACAATATAGAATAATAGCAAAATAATTGTATAGAAATTGTGATAATCACTAATTTAGTTTAATATCGATAATATTCGAATTTATTTGAATAAATTTAGGATAAATCATGACTGAAGTAATCAAACAAAAATCAACATTAAGTTATTTTAATACTTTCTTTTTATTTTTTGGTGTATCTGTTATTATTGAATTATTTTATATGGGAATTTTAGGAGTAATTCAAGGAACCACTCTTACAATTTTAGAATTAAGTTTATCTTTTGATAATGCGGTTATAAATGCACTGATTCTTGCTAATATGCCGCCTATTTGGAGAAAAAGATTTCTTACATGGGGTATGTTAATTGCCGTGTTTGGAGTAAGACTAGTCTTCCCTATTTTAATAGTTTTTGCAACAACAGATTTAAGTTTGCTAGAGTCATTTACCCTTGCTATAAATAACCCAGCTGAATATGAAAAAATCATTACTGCTTCACATCATATAGTTATGGCCTTTGGTGGAATATTTTTATTAATGATATTTTTATCATTTTTATTTAATGAAAATAAAGATGTTCATTGGATTGCAATAGTTGAAAAATATGCTTCTAGATGGTCAAGTGTTGGTGATTTAAAAATATTAATTGCAATATTAACAATATCAATAATTGGATTTTATACCCCATCTGAAATTTTAGTTGCAGATGAAATAAAAAAAATTGATAAAGGTGAAATAATTCTACCTATGGTTTATGGTATTTTACTATTTCTTAGTATTGAATTTCTAAGAGGTATTTTAGAAGATGATGGTAGTAAACACGAGTCAAATAGTATGGAAATTGAAAGAGAAAAAATTGAAAATGTTGTTAATTCAAAACTTGCAAAAGGTGGCTTTGCATCATTTGTTTATTTAGAACTTATTGATATGTCTTTCTCATTTGATGGAGTTTTAGGAGCTTTTGCAGTTAGTCAAAACATCATTATTATTATGTTAGGTTTAGGAGCTGGGGCATTTGCTGTTAGAAATCTTACTATTTTAATGGTTGATAGAGGAACAGTTTCTGAATATAAATATTTAGAGCATGGAGCAATGTGGTCTGTAGGATTGTTAGCTATAAGTATGATTATTCAAATATTTATGCATTTACCACATGGTTTAATAATAGCTCTTGCAATTATTCCTATTGCAATTGCATTTATTCACTCAGTAAGAGAAAATAAATTAGACAAGTATAAAATCTAATTTTTTAAAATCTCAATTGTAAAACAAGCACCCAAATAAGAGTATCCATCAAAGGTATACTCTTTATTTGATACAAATAGTTTTCCATTTAGATGTTTTTCTATAATCTCTTTACTCATATATAAACCAATCCCTGTACCTTGAGATTGATGTTTTGTTGTAAAGTATGGTTCAAATATTCTATCTATTATATCTTCTGGTATTCCCTTTGCATTGTCTTGTACTTCTAAATACAAAGTATTATCTTTTGAATATGTATTTATAAAAATTAATCTTCTTTGATTTTCTGTTATATCTAATGCATCTCTTGCATTATTTAAAAGATTAACTAATACTTGAATCAATTCATTTTCTATTGAGTTTATTTTATACTCTTCTATGTTTTTAATAATCTCTATATCTTTTGCAACAAATTGTGCTTTTACTAAATTTAAAGTTTTAGAAATAGCATCTGAGATATCAAATTCACTAACTTTATTATTACTTGGATTAAAGAAATCCCTAAAATCATCAATTGTTTTAGATAGATATTGTGCTGAGTTATTTATTGAAGTTAAAGCTGAGTACAAATCTTCATCAGATAAGCAATTCATCTCTTTTTGTAATTTTGTTCCTGTTGATGCTGTTGAGATGGTAGACAATGGCTGTCTCCACTGATGTGCTATATTTCCTATCATTTCACCCATTGCTGCCATTTTACTTTGTTGATACAACAACTCATCTTTTTGTTTCTTTTCTATTTCAAGATTTTTATTATCAGTTATATCTTGTATTGTTCCAATCATAAATAATTTATCTTCTTCTAACTTTCCTCTACAATCTATCCATCTAATATCTGTATCTGTTCTTTTTATTCTATAAATCAATTGATGATCTATTCCTTTATTTATACAGTTACTTATTGACTCTTCTAAATGGGCTATATCTTCAGGAAACATTTTATTTTTTAGAAGTTCAATTCCAATCATATTTTTATCTTTTCTATCAAGGCCTAATATGCGAATAATCTCATCTGACCAATAAGCTTTATTTGTTTGTAAATCTAATTTCCAATCACCAATATGAGCCACTTCTTGCGCTCTTATTAAAGTCTCTTTTTGCTTTTTATTTTCACTTATTTGTTTTTCTAAATCTTTTTTATGTATTAAAAATTTCTTTTCTAATAATTTTGAAATTAACAGTGATGCAATTAAAAATAAAATAGTCATTGAAGTAGCAATTATCAATGTAACATACATATGTTCATCATATTCTTTCTCTAATTCTTTTTGTTTTTCTTTTATTTTTAAAATTAACTTATCTAAGTTAAAACCTGTTCCTATTACCCAATCATAGATCTCTACTTTTTTAAGATATGAAATTTTTTCTGAATTTGTTATATATTCATATTGTGAATATATATCTTTATCATTAGAATTTTTAAGCTTCCAATATGATTTAAAAAATATATTTTCTTTATCTATATCCTTAACATTAAAATATTTAGTTCTTGTTAATAAAAAATCTGCATTTTTATCTATTATAAAAACATATCCTTTTTCACTATCTCCAATATCTTTTATATATGCTATAGTTTCCATTTTTACTTGATTTTCAAAATCTTCTTCAAATTCTGCGGTGGTAATAATAAAATTATATGGTTCAAACTCTTTTACAATACCAAGTTTTTTTAATTCTTTTGATTTATCTTTTAATTTATAATAATACCAAGAGAAAAAACCTTCTGTTTTTGCTTTTGCAATAGCAATAGCCTCTTTTACAGGATAATCGCCATTGATGTCCCTTCTATTTAATACAGAAGTCCCTTCAAATTCTTTATATATTGGATGAAAAATATTTATACCTTCCATTGTATGAATGGAGAAATATCCTCTTCCATCATTAAATCTAAGATGCTCTAAAGATGCTTTCATTATTTCAATTATTTCTTCTTTTGATTTTTCATTTTTAAATCTTTCATAGATAGAAAACATAATATCATGAGCATTATTTATTTCATGTTTAAGTTTTATTTTTAAATATTCATTAGATCTAGCATTTTGTTTATTTATGTAGTTATAGATACTATTTATATTATTTTCAATTAATTCTTTATTGAATTTTATATATTCATCTTCTATTTTTTCTTTTTCTATTTTTAAAGTATTAATATAATTTAAAGAAATATATGTAGTAGTTAAAATTGAAGCTATTAAAATAAATATTAAAGGAGCATATTTAATTATCTTTAATATAAGCTTTTCATTTGATATGGTTTTCATATTACTCCTTTTCCTTAAACTTTACTTATATTCTAACATAATAAAATATGAAATCAAAATCCAGAAATACTTATGTATATCTTTTCACTTACAATTTTTAATTTATTTTAATAATAAATTTTGCACCATTATATTCAGTACCATTATATTGATAAGTTTCGTTTTCTACGATAAGTGTTCCATTTAGATGATTTCTTATAATTTCTTCACTCATATACAAACCGATTCCTGTGCCTTGAGCCTGATGTTTTGTTGTGAAGTATGGCTCAAAAACTCTATCTATTATATTTTCAGGAATTCCACCTGCATTATCTTTTATTTTTATATATATATGATTATTTTTTTGATAAGCATCGATAAAAATCAATTTTGTTCTTTTTCCACTTAATTCTAAAGCATCTGCTGCATTATTTAAAATATTAACTAAAACTTGAATAAGTTCATTTTCTATTGTTAGTATTCTAAATTCTTCTATATTTTTAACTAGTTCAATATTCTTATTTATTAACTGTGCATTTATTATTTCTATTGTTTTGTCTAAAATATCATTAATATTATATTCATTCATTCTGTTATTACTTGAATTAAAGAACTCTGCAAAATCATCAATTATTTTAGATAAGTATTGAGCTGAATCATTTATGCTTGTTAATGCTGTGTTTAATTGTTCATCGGATAAACAGTTCATTTCTTTTTGTAATTTTGTTCCTGTAGCCGCTGTTGAAATTGTAGATAATGGTTGTCTCCATTGGTGAGCAATATTCAATATCATTTCACCCATTGCAACAATTTTACTTTGTTGCGTTAGCATATGTTCTTGTTTTCTTTTATTATCTTCATAAACAATAATTGCATTTGTATATTCTTTAATTGTTTTATCAATTTTCAAAGATACAAATATTGCCACTAAAATAGAAAGAAAAGACAATAAGCCAACCCAAAAAAGTGTTTCTTTTATTATATTATTCGTATATGATGAAATTGATTCTTTCATAGCAGAAATTTGATTTTCTAAATCATCATAATAAAATCCACTTAAGATTATCCAACTCCAATCTTTTTGAAAATAAATATATGATATTTTTAGTTCAGGTAAATTTGTAGATGGTTTTTTGTACCAATACTCAGTAAATCCTTCTCCTTTATTTTTTATTAAAGTGAGATAATCTTTTTTATATCTATTTCCTTTAATATCCAAATCTTTATCAGAAGTTTTTTTTCCTACTAGTTCAGGTTTATTTGAGTTTAATAATACTGTAGCAAAATCATCTCCGCCTTCTAAATTATGTACATCAAGGATTGCTATGTATTTATCTTTTTCATAGTATTTTGTTTGTGAAAATCTATTAATTACATATTTTTTACTTTTTTCTTCAACTACATCAAGATATTCTCCGATACCAAATACTAAATTAAGTGCTTCAAATTTTGCTATACAATTAATTTTAGGAAATTCTTTATTTTTATCATTTGGTTTAGCAAAAAAGATTTTGCTATAAGCAATCTTATTTTTTTCTAATTCGGAAGAAAATTCATTTACTATATTTTGCCCATTATGAGTCTCAAAATTTGTCACATCTCTTCCAACAAATTCAGTTAAGGGATGCCCAAACATTACTTTAGTTTCATTATCATACATGAAATAGTAACCTAAACCATCATCAAATTTAATTAGTGAAAGTGCTTTTGCTATTTTTTCTTTTATTTCTTCTTTATTGAGAGTATCTTTATAAATATCATAGATTGAATTTGCTACATTTAAAGCAATATTTATCTTATCTTTTAACGTAGCTTTTAGTATGTTTTCTGCTTCTGCTATTTGAAATTGAATTGATTCTTTTACAAAATCAACTTCTTTATGTACTCTATTTTTTTGATCTTGGGTATAACTTATTTTTGTTTTTTCAATTTGTTCTTCCATATGAGACTTAAATATTTTAATTGTTATATAAGAACTTATCGAAGCTATCAAAACAATCGATACAAGAACTAAAGAAAGAATTGGTAGTAAAAACCTTTTTGATTTATATTTTTTATTTTTCATTTAAATATCCTAAATATAATTAGTATTTAATTGTTTTCAATTGTTTTGTAAAAATAACACTTGAATAAACTCCATATTTTTATTATTAATATTTTAAATATAAGAAATTATAACTACTATACTATTAAACTATAGCTGTTATTTATTGATTAAAAGTATTCCATTTGCATTTCTAAATTATTTTAATATCCTTTTCCATAAATGATAAAAATTATCCTTTGATATATTTTATTAAGTAATCTTTAATAAAAGTTACATTATACTTTCATCACAAAACAAATAATTAATAAAAAATATAAAAGGATTTAAATATGTTAGTAACAAAAAAAGCTCCAGATTTTACAGCTAAAGCTGTACTTGCAGATGGTCAAATTGTAGAAAATTTTAACTTATATGAAAACATTGGTGAAAAAGGTGCGGTATTATTTTTCTACCCATTAGATTTTACTTTTGTATGTCCTTCTGAAATTATTGCATTCTCTAAAAGAATTGAAGATTTTACATCAAGAGGTGTATCTGTAATTGGTTGTTCAGTAGATTCTCAATTCTCACACTTTGCATGGAGAGAAACTCCTGTAGAAAATGGTGGAATTGGAAGAGTTAAATTCCCACTAGTTGCAGACCTTTCAAAATCAATTTCAAGAGATTATGATGTATTATTTGGAGAATCAGTAGCATTAAGAGGATCTTTCTTAATTGATGCAGATGGAACAGTAAGACATGCAGTAATTAATGATTTACCACTTGGAAGAAACATTGATGAAATGATTAGAATGGTAGATACTATGATTTTTACAAATGAGCATGGAGAAGTTTGTCCAGCTGGTTGGGTAAAAGGTGACGAAGGAATGAAAGCCTCTACTGCTGGTGTTGCTGAGTACTTAGGTAAAAATGAAGGAAAATTATAAAATGAGTAAATATATAGAAGTAACAACAGAAAATATTGATGATGTAATAAAAAGTGGTGTAGTATTATTAGACTTTTGGGCCACATGGTGCGGACCTTGTAGAATGTTATCGCCTGTAATTGATCAATTAGCAATAGACTTTGATGGAAAAGCAAAAATTTGTAAAGTAAATTCAGATGATCAACAAGATTTAACTGTTAAATATGGTGTTAGATCAGTACCAACACTTCTTTTCTTAAAAGATGGAGAAATTGTAGGTCAAATGATTGGAAGCTCTGCTAATAAACAAACTATTACAGATAAATTAAACTCTTTAATATAATTAAATAAACTATTAAAAAAAGTTCACATCCTAAATTTTAGGATATGAACTTAATATTATAAACAAATCTAATTTTTCCCTCTATTTTTAGCTTCATAAAAGTAAAATTTCTAAATATTCTTCTTATTTTAAAGCAGGTAAAGAAATAGTAAATTCTGCTCCTTGATATTTTTCATTTTCATATATAAAAGTTGTATTTGACACTTCAATATTTCCCTGCATTTCACTAACTATCAAGTTATATGTTAAATAAAGACTTAATCCTGTTCCTTGAGCTTGATGTTTAGTTGTAACATATGGCTCAAATAACTTATCTAAAAGTTCGAGGGGAATACCTTGGGCGTTATCTTTTATTTTTATTATTACTTTATCTTCAATAAGTGAACTTGATATTATTATCAGTTTTCTTTCTATGTTTTTTTCACTTAATGCTACTCTTGCATTATTAAAGATATTAATAAAACATTGAATTAAATCATTTTCATATCCATTGATTTTTATATCTTTTTCTAAATCTAATATTATATTAATTTGCTCTTTATAAATTAAATCATACATTAAATCCATAAAATCATTAATTGCATCTTCTACATAAAATATTTTTTTATTTCTATCATTTTGAACAAAATTTCTAAAATTATCAATTATTTTAGAAAGATATTGAGCTTTATTATTTATAAGATGACAGTTTTCTTCAAACTCTTTATCTTCTAAAATACCACACTCTTTTTTTAATAACATTCCAGTTGCTGCTGTTGATATCAAAGAAAGTGGTTGTCTCCATTGATGAGAAATATTATTTACCATCTCAATCATCGAAGAAATTTTTTCTGTAATAAAAAGTTTCTTTTGTATTTTTATATTTTTTTCAACTTCTTCTTTGATTTTTAATTCTAATTTCTGATTATAAACTTTTAATATTTGTTCACTTTTTTTCAATTTATTATTTGAATCAATCAATAACTTTGTTTTTTCTTCAACTTCTTTTTCCAATTTTTCATTATATTTTTTTAAAAGTAATTGTTTGTATATAATAAAAATTGCAATAATAAATATCAAAAATAAAATTTTATAAACTAAAGAATAATCTATGGAATGAGTATATTTAATATTTATCCAGTTATTCAATACTTTATAATGAAAAGACTCATCAATATTTTCCACTTCATTTTGTAATAGTTTAAAAAGAATAGGTTCATCATTTCTAACTCCTATTCCAAGTTCTAAATTTACTTTATCAGTTTTTCCTGCAATTTTCAAAGAACCTGCAAAATCTGTAGTAAAAAAGTATCCAATACAAGCAAGAGTTCCGACTTGCCCATATAATTCACCATTTATAACTTTTTTTAAACCCTCTTTTATTGTTGATACTTCTACATAATTTATATTAGGGTAGATTTTTTTCAATTCTTCTACGTAAGCATAATTTTTTGGTACACCAATTTTTTCATTTTTTAAATCTTTAAAATCAGAAATAAAATTGGCCTTATTTTTAGTTGCAATTACAAGAGGTGTTTTTAAATAAGGACTTGTGAAATTTAAAAATTGTTTTCTTTCTTCTGTTTGCATAGCTGAGATTATGTCGCAACTTCTATCTTTTGCAAAATCGAGTGATTCTTTCCATGTTCTTGCATACACAAGATTAATAGGAATATTTAAATTTTCAGAAAATATTTTATAATAATCTGAAGTTAAACCAATGTGCTCACCATTTTTTCCAAAATCTTCAAAAGGCATAGAATCAGGACCAATGCAAAGTTTTAGTTCTTTTTTAGAATTAAGATAAGTTATTTCTTCTGCTGTTAATCTATTGTTATTTGGAATTTCTTGTGCAAATATATTAAGACTAATTATTAATAAAATTAATAATTTCAATATAATCCTTTTTCTATCGTTTAAATATATGTTACAAAATTGTAACAATTAATGTATAAAAAGGTTATTAATAAAAAGCTAAATAATCATAGTAATAGTTTATAAAATCTTATTTAATTTTTTTGCAATTTCATTAAAGAAAGGACGTTTATTTGGTATTTCATCAAAACACGATATTTGTAGGCTAAGAAGAATTTCTCTTATATTTTTATCTTCACGGTCATATTTTGACAAGTCTAACAATTCTTCAATTAAACAGCCAAAAGCTCTTACTTCTAATTGCTCAAGTGCATTATGTGTTGATAAGTCCTTTGGCTCATAATATGAAGCTCCGCCAAAATCTCCCAAAATACTATTAAAATCTTCATCTATCATAATATTATGAGCATAAAAATCCCCATGCATTATATTTTGTTCATGCATATGAACAGCTGCCTTGGCCATTCCTTTTAAAATTTTTAAAGCTGATTTTGTTGATAGTTTGAAATCTTTTGCATAAATATCCCTTGAACAAGTTTCAAAAGTAGGAGGTAAACCTAAATTTTTAAATGCTGAGGAAATTAATTCTAACATCAATACATCTTTATTTTGGGGATGATTTGATACTTGTGCTAAAACATCAATAAGATTTTCATGTACACCCATAGAAATATTTATATCCATCTCTTCTTGGGGTAGACCATCTGATGTCATCTCACCTTTAAATACTTTTATGGCAACTTCTTTATTTTCATATATTGCTTTATAGATATTTCCAGAAGCTCCTTCCCCTAATAGTTCTTTAATTTCCAATTCATTCCATGGAATTATTTGTAATTTAGTATTTAAGTTTGGATGCTTTTTACAAAAAGGATTTCCACTATATGCAAGCCATGAAAGTTTTGGTAATGAAAGTAATATATTAGGAAAAGAGCTAAGTTTATTTGCAGAAATTCTTAAAAGCTCTAAATTTCTACACTTACTAATACTATCAGGTAAAGATGTTAATTGATTTCCTGAAATCATAAACTTTTGAAGAAGAGCTAAATCACCTATAGAATTTGGAAGAGTTTGCAGATTGTTATCTGTTAAGATTAGCCATCTTGTACTAAGAGGCAATGAATTTTCTTCAAATATTTTAATATGATTATTTCGTATCCCAATCATTGATAAGTTTGGAAATTTTGCTAATACTTTTGGAACATGATTAAATTGATTATTTGATAAGAAAAGTCTTTTTAGTTTTGTAAATCTATGAAAATCATCAGGTAAAGAAGATAAGTTATTATCTGTTAAATCCAAAACTTCTAAACTATTTTCTAAGCTAAATAATTCTTTAGGAAAGTTCTCAAGTCCACATGCTATTTTGATATGAGTTGAATTTTTTAAATTGCCAGCTTGTAATTCTTTTAGTGTTTGCATCTATCTTATATTCCTATATTTTGTCTTTATTAATAAAGATAATAACATAAATCATCTTGGCAATTATTTATAATTTATAAAGTAATTAAACTAAGATCTAAACTTTCAAAATCTTCTTTTGTATCAATATCAACAGAGAGTTTATCATCTAAAGTTATATAAGCTATTGGATTGTTTTTTAAAAGTTTTCTTGCACCCTCATCACCTTTTAATTCTAATAAATTTTTATGATAGATTTTAGGGAATAATGAAGGAACTGCAAATCTATCTTGATATTTTGAACATATAATTAAATTTTCATTTTCTATTGATTTTTTGATTAATAAATTATAATGAGATAAAGGAATCAATGGCTGATCACATAACATAATCAATACTTTTTTTGATTCACTAAAATCCTTCATTCCAAAAGAGATTGAAGATCCCATTCCTTGTTCATAGTTTGGATTTACTGCTATTGATATGGCAAAATCTTTTATCTCTTGCATAATTTCGTGGCTTTTATGTCCCAATACGACTTTTACATCATTCGTTAGATTTAAAGCTTTTTTTATAGCAATTTTTATTAATGCTTCATCTTTTATTTTTAGTAATTGTTTAGGTTCTCCTAAACGAGATGAAGTTCCTGCTGCTAATATTAAAACAGCAAAATTATTAGATTTTTCCATTTTTTCTAGCTTCTATTTGTGAACAAATTGATAGTGCAATAGACTGATGTGTATTTCCACCAATATCAAAACCAACTGGAGCAAAAAATCTTTTATCGTTTTCTAGTTTAAATTGTTCAATTTTTCTTTTCATATTTTTTTTATTTCCCATAAGACCAATATATTGTAAATCTGAATTAATCAAAGCTTTCAAATAAGTATCATCTGTTTTTGGGCTATGACTTAAAATAACAGAGGCATTATAAGAGCTTAAATCCATTGTTAAAATATCTTCTAAGTTTTTTAGTTCAATTAATTCATCTGCTAAAAATACATACTCTTCTTTTATTTGTATATCAATTACAGTTGTTTTCCAAGCCATTAGATTTGCCATAGAGATAAGTGATGCAACATGAGCACCTGAACCAAAAATCAAAAGAGAATATGCTGCTTGTATTTCTTGATAAAATTTATCATCTTCTAGTTTTGTTTCGCTTCTTTCATTTAAGATTTCAAATTTATCATCTTTTATAGACCTAATTAACGTTTTACCAATATTTTCAAGAGCTGTACCTAATGCACCATAATTATTTTCAAAAAAGAATCCTTGCAGAAAATATTTACTTGAGCCATGACCTGAACTTTCATCTTCAGGTATAGATTCAAAATATTGATTTTGTTTAGTTTTAAAAGTTTCTTTTGCTAAATCTAAAAGTTTGTTATGTAGAAATTTACTACCTAAAACACCTGTAAACTCCCCTATTGAATTTACAAGTATCATATTTCCAGGCTTTGCATATGTAGAGCCAACTGTTTGAATAACACTTGCTCCTACAATATCTAGTCCTTTTTCTTTAGAACTTTCTATAAATTTTATATACTCTTTATTGCTAAACACTTTTTTATCCCATTTTTATAGGCATTGAAGTGTATAACTTTCCTGTTGCATCAAAGATTGCATTTGGAACAGCTGCTAAAATAGGAGGAGTTCCAGGCTCACCAATACCACCTATTTTTTCACCTGAATTTATAACACTTACTTCAATATCAGGAGCATCTGAAATCCTTGTAACCGTATAATCATAGAAGTTACTTTGAACTGCTGCACCATCTTTAATAGTAATTTCACTACTTAATAAAGTTGCAATTCCGAAGTTAATAGAACTAATCATTTGATTTTCAACATTTTGTGGGTTAAAAGCAAAACCACAGTCAATAGAACACCAAACTTTTTCAACTTTGAAATCATTTTTACCAACTCTTACCTTTGCAATTTGAGCACAAACACTTCCAAATGATTCAACAATAGCAACACCGTATCCTACATTTTCTTCTTTTTTTCTATTTTTCCAATCTGCTTTTAAAGCCACATCATCAAGTAAGTTTATAAATCTTTTATTTGTTAACATAGATTTTCTATATTCAATTGGATCTTTTTTTGCTATATGTGCTGCTTGGTCGATACTACATTCAACTGTTTGAGCTGATTGTGTATGTCCAACTGATCTCCACCAAAGTACAGGAATTGGAGATTCCATAACATGTGCTTGCATATCATGACTATTGATACTATAAGGATGACTTGCTAGCCCTTCTTTTTGGGCACCATCAACTCCATCTTTAAAACCAAAAGCTTCAAAAGGTGAACCTTTAAAAATAGATTGACTTACAACTTTTGCATCAAATGCTGTAATATCTCCATGCTCATCTAAAGCTAATTTAACTTTATTTTTATATTTTGGTCTATAATTTCCAAGTTTTATATCATCTTCTCTAGTCCAAAGTGTAAGAATAGGATAACCTTCATCTTTTGCTACATAAAGCCCATCTAATATAAAGTCTAAATTAATAGCTCCACGTCTTCCAAATGCTCCACCTAAATAAGGAGTATTATAAGTGATATTTGAAGCTTCAACTCCAAGAACTTGTAGTGCTGCTCCAAAAGTTAATGTTTGAGATTGAGCACTTGACCATAAAGTAGCTTTCCCATCTTTATGTAATGCTGCAAAACTTAATGGCTCCATTGCTGCGTGTGCTAAAAATGGGAAATCATAATCAAGTTCGATTACATTTGCAGCTTCTTTAAATGCTTTTGCAGAATCTCCATCTTTTCTCATAGAAGCACCCTCTTTTTGCATTGCCTCTTCGTATTGTTTATCCATATCAGCTGTGCTTATTTTTGCAAATTCCCCTAAATCCCATTCAACTGTAATATCATTTAAAGCCTCTTTTGCTATGTACCAAGTATCTGCAATTACAGCTATTCCTGATGAAATTTGTTTTACTTTTACAACTCCAGCTTTTTTCTCTACTTTACTTGCATCAAAACTTTTAACTTTAGCACCAAAAACAGTAGGATGTAAAACTGCTGCATATTTTAAACCATCAACTCTAATATCTAATCCAAAATCTGCTTTTCCAGTTACTTTAGCCCAAGCTTCTTTTGGATGTCTTGAATGTGGTTTTCCAACAATTGTACAATCTTTTAAGTCTTTTATTTTTGGATCACTTGGAACTTTTATTGAAGCTAATAAAGGAACTAAATCCCCAAAAGTAAGCTCTTCTTTTGTTCTTTTATTTATAACTTTTGAGTTTTTTGTTTCAACATCATAAGTTCTTACTTTCCATTTTTTAGAAGCAGCTTCAATTAACATAAGATTTAATGAAGCTCCTATTTTTCTCATTTCTAATTGTTTTGCAACAATTGAACTTGAACCACCTGTAATCATCAAAGGACCATAAAAATGATTGTAAACAGGAGCCACTTGTGCACCTTTGAAGTTAATCTCTTCCCAGTTTACATTTAACTCTTCTGCAATACACATACCTAAAGTTGTATATGTACCTTGACCCATTTCAACTTGCCCCATAATAAAATTAATTGTATTATCTGATTTGATTTCTACAAAGGCATTTGGTTCTAAAGCTTTTGCTTCTGCTTTTACATCTGATGCTCTTGTTTTAGTTGGAAGATAAAAACCAATAACAAATGCTGAACTTACAAGTGAAGTTGTTTTTAAAAAATCTCTTCTTTGCATCTTAAGCCTCCACTATCGCAGCTTTAATTGCTGTTTTGATTTTATTATAAGTTCCACATCTACAAATATTTCCATTCATAGCTTCTAAAATTTCGTTATCACTTGGTTTTGCATTAGATTTTAATAATCCTGCTGCATTCATAATTTGACCTGATTGACAGTAACCACATTGAACAACATCTTCTTGAACCCAAAACTTTTGAAGTTTTTGAACAGTTTTATCTTCTGTTGTTTCAATAGTAGTAATTTGTGCATTATCTAATGTATTAATAGGTGTTGCACAAGCTCTCGTAGCAACTCCATTTACTAATACTGTACATGCTCCACATTGTGCAACACCACAGCCAAACTTTGTTCCAGTAAGATTTAAAGTGTCTCTTAATACCCATAAAAGTGGAGTATCAGGATTTACATCAACTGAATAAACTTTTTTATCAACAGTTATTTTTATTGACATTTATTTTCCTTTTTATATAAAATTTTAGATATTTATTTTATCCATAAATTAAAATAATTCAAATATTCAAAAATACAAATAACATGGTAAATACTACAAATTTATATTACACGATAAAATTTAGGATATAAAAATAATAAATTTTACTAGACAAAAAAAAAGCTCCTTTTTCAAGGAGCTTTTTCTTAAGGAGAACAAATTTTTTGAGTTTAAAAGGTTCGCGGCCTTTAAACCTTTTTAAGAAGATTCGCATTTCTTCTTAAACATAAAGTAATTATAATAGATCAGCATTAACTGAAATACAATCAATAGTTAACAGAAAGTTAATTTCCCCTTAATAATCATATAAAATCAGTTAATATTGTTTTTAAAGTTCTTTTCTATCAAAAATTTAAGCTCACCTATTTCTGCTCTTAATTTTTTTATCTCATCATTCATATGAGATTCATGTGAATGAACTTCTTCTAAAATATGCTCTTCTTCTTTTTGATTTAAAATTGCCATTGCATCAACAATGATTGCAACAACTAAATTTATCATTACAAAAGTTACTATAAAAATAAAAGGTACAAAAAACACCCATGCATAAGGATAAACTTCCATTATAGGTCTCACTATTCCCATAGACCATGATTCTAAAGTCATAATTTGAAATAAAGTGTAAAAAGACTCACCTAATGTACCAAACCATTCAGGAAATTTTTCTGAAAAAAGTTGAGTTGCCATAATTGCAAATATATAAAAGAATAAAGTCATTAAAGCAATTACAGACAACATTCCTGGAATTACACTAATTAATGCTGAAACTATTTTTCTCATTTGAGGTACTGCTGTTATTAATCTAAATAATCGAAGTACTCTTAAAACTCTCACTATCTCAAATCCTGCACTTGTTGGAATCAAAGATATACTCACAACAAGAAAATCAAATATACTCCATGGATCTTTGAAAAAAGATACTCTATGTACATAAATTCTAAGTATAATTTCAATTGTGAATATTGTTATAACTATTTGATTAAATATTAAAGCATAATCTCCATAATTAGCCATAAATGATTTAGAAGTTTCCAACCCCATTGTAATACCATTTAAAATAATAAGATATATAATAAATTTTGAGAATAAATTACTCTCAACAAAAATTTTTATTTTAGTATTCATTTTGCCTCCAAAAATTTTAGAATAATAGCAAAAAAAAACCTTATAAAGCTATTTGAAAATAATTACTAAATTCTTCACTTGAACTGATAAATTTTTAGTTTTAGTTTTTCTCAAAAATAACTTTAAAACAAGCACCTGTGTACTCTTTACCTTTATATTCATACACTTCATTACAAACGGTAATTAATCCATCATGTCGCTCACTTATAATTTTATTTGCCATTGAAAGACCAAGACCTGTTCCAACAGATTTATGTTTAGATGTAAAATATGGCTCAAATACTCTATTTATTATCTCATTTGGTATTCCACCACCATTATCTTTAAAAGTGATTTCAACTTTATTATTTTCAATTTTTCTTGCTTGAATAAATATAAATCTTTCATTCTCATTTTTAACATTTGCTTTAAGTGCATCTTTTGAGTTATTTATAATATTTATAAAAGCTTCACTCAATTCATTTTTATTTCCATCAATATATAAAGTTTCATCAATATCATCTATTAATACAATAAAATTATTTGAAATAGTTGCACTAATTAAAGAAAAAGTATATTCTAGTACATCTTTTATATTAGTCTTAAAGTGTCTTTTATCTCCTTTTAAAAAATCTCTAAAGTTATCAATAGTATTTGAAAGATATTCTGTTTGTTTTATAATAAGATCAGAAAAATCTGAAATATCTTTTTTACTAAGATCTACACCAAAATCAGATTTTACTTTCATTCCACTTGCACTTGTTGAGATTATAGAAAGTGGCTGACGCCATTGATGAGCGATATTACCTATCATTTCTCCCATAGATGCCATTTTCGATTGTTCTTCCAAAAGCTTAATATTAGCTATATCTCTTATGGATAAAAGTAAATGCTCTTTATCTGGCATTAATGCAATACTAGTATGAACAGTTATTTGTTTTCCATCTTTATTAATACATCGTTTCTCCATATTTTCAGCAAAACCTACTTTTATAGCTTCTTCAATTGCTGCTTTATGTTTATCTCTATCTTCTAGCACAATTAAATCTGAACATTTTTTTGTGAGTAATTCATCTTTTGAATAAGCTATTAAATCACTAAAAGCCTTATTACAATTTATAAAATTTGTATCTAAATCAATAATTGCAATACCATCTTTTATTGTTCTAAATATTGTTTCAAACTCTTTCTTTTGCTCCAATGTAATAAGTTCAAGTCTTTTCTGCTGAGTTATATCTCTAAATGAAACATATATATAATCTTTATCAAACAATTTTATAGAAACGGCATTTACCATTACATCTATAATTGTTCCATTTTTTAATTTATGCTTTGATTCAAATCTATCCCAACCTTGTTTAAGCATACGATTTTGAGTCTCTTTTATTAGCTCATCATCGTGTAAAACTTCAATATTTTTTATTCCTAAATTTAAGAATTCACTTTTTGTATAACCATATAATTCACAAGCTTTAGGATTTACATCATCAAATTTGCCACTTAAAACATCATAAAGAACAATAGCATCTAAAGATCTATCATAAATTGACCTAAATTTAATATTTGTTTTTTCTATATTTTTTTGATACTCTTTTCTATCATCTATATCTGTATGAGTTCCAATAAGTCTAATTGCCTTTCCATCTCCATCTCTTTGTACAATAATACCACGATCAAGAATCCATTTATAGCTACCATTTTTACAAAGTACTCTATGCTCATTTTCATAGGTCTCTGTTCTTCCTTCTAAATGATTATTTATATCTATATATACTTGTTTTAAATCATCAGGGTGAACTCTTTTCTCCCACTCTTCAAAGGTATTTTGAATCTCATGTTCTTCAAAACCAAGCATATTTTTCCATCTTTTAGAGAAATATACTTCATTAGTTTTTTTATTCCAATCCCAAAGTCCATCTCCACTTCCTTCAACAGCAAATTTCCATCTAAATTCACTATCTTCTAAAAGAGTTTTTTGTTTAAGAAGATCAGTTGTTCTTTTTTTTAATTCATTCTCTAATTTATCATTATAATTTTCTAAAATTTCATTATTTTTAGCAAGTAATTTTTCATATCTGTAAGCAAACCATGCAAACAATAAAGCTATGATTGTTATTAAAGCATAAATCATATTAGTTCCATTTCACATATTATTTTTTTTCTAAAGTAAATATCCACTTACCATTTGGAACAACAACATCAAACTCTAAAGTATCCTTCCCTTTAAAATTTTTACTTTTAGAAAGTAGTGGCCGTTGTTCAATATCAGGATCAAAACCTTCTAACTGATATTCAAAACCATTGTCAACAATTTTTTGTTCAAGTGATTTCATAATACCATCTACATAAAGAATTACAGTAGAAAAACCCCAAAACTTTTCAGTTTCACCACTATTATTAAATATAGGTTTTCTCGCGATTAATGCATATTTTCCATTTTGAATAAGTTTGATTGGACCCACAAAAGTTATACCTTTTTTTTCAATAGCTAAAAGAGCACCATCATCTCTTCTTTTATCTTTTAAAAGATCATGTCCCATTGCACTTTTATTTTCTTCATAAGGATAAACATTTGACACAATACCATCTTTTGCAAACTGCAAACATGCTACAGAATCTTTACCTTCCATAAGATCTTTTGCCCAATTATTAAAATCTTTTGTGTCATAATTATTTTGTTTAAGTAGAAGTATTTGAGAATCAACAACTGTTGTTCCTTGTGATATTTTTGATTGGATTTCATTGATAATATTTAACATTAATAAATTTGCTTTATCAGAATTTCTTTTATTTTCTTTTTCTTCATAAAACATATAAAAACTAATTAAAGTTGAAAAAACCACAATAAATGTTATAAAAAAACTTATTATTGGTTTTTTTTCTTTCAAAATATTAGACATTGAATCTCCTTAAATTTACAATTATAACTTAATATATAGAATTTTAAAAATAAATCTGTTTGTAAATTATATAAATTATCAATTAGAATATTAAAATTAAAATAAGTTTGTAAAAAAGAAAAAGCCTATAAGTTGGCAGACAATGTCGGATTTGAACCGACGGTAGGTTTCCCTACGCTATCCTTCCAAGATAGTGGATTAAACCGCTCTCCCAATTGTCTGTATAAAAAAGTATGTTGTATTATAACTCGCCGGTTATAATAACTGGTACATATAAAGTAAAAAGTCTTGTAATTCTGCCCTGACTAATTCCGGTCAAAAATTAAGAAAAAATGTAAAAAATTTGTTTGATTATTTGGATAAGAAAAGTGGAGGAGGTAGTCTCCTTAACAACTAATCAAATATACGCCAATAAATAGGCATTCTAACAATATTGAAATCATCAATAGGCCAAAACGATAGGCCATTTTTTATACACTTTACAATTAATAAATCTACGTTGGATTATATTAGACTCTCAAAATTTATTACAAAAAAACATTAATTTCTTTTGAAAGGATTGAATTATAACCTATAATTTCTTATTAAAGATAAAATTTACCTATATTACCTATACATCCTATATTTCTTACTATATCTATGATTATATGTTTATATCTTTTCTGAAAAAAAAGATTTTTTAAATCTTTTCAAAAGAAAAGCTATCCATATATCTATACTAAAACTCTCACTATTCCAAGACTCTTCTCATAGATATTATTTAATCGAATACTAAATAAACAAGGAGATTAAATGACATTACTACCGAAAGAAATAGAAGAAAAATTACCACCACTTTACGCAACTGAGAAAATTGCTACAAAAGACAAGATAGTAAAGATTAAATTCTTTACCCCTGATAGCTCATGGACTTGGTATGTGGTTGAGTATGATAAAGAAGACAAAATATTTTTTGGCTATGTAGATGGCTTGTATCCCGAGTGGGGTTACTTTAGTTTAATAGAACTAGAGGAAGTAACAGGCCCTTTGGGATTAAAAATAGAAAGAGATTTACATTTCAAAGAAAAACCATTTGGAAAAATAGAATTACAATGATATAGATTAAAAAATCAAAAATATAGAAAATTAGACCAAAAAAGAAAAAAACAAGGAAGAAACAAATGAATAAATATAATCCAAGAACTGAGTATTTCAACAGAAAAAATAAAACTCAAAGAAACAATGATAGTGGAAGAGAAAACCATAAAAATACAAATAGCATAGGTGGTTGTAGCTGTAATTATATAATTAACACTACAACTGAACAAAAAGATACAAAATTAAAAAAAGAGAAATAAAATGAAAAAGTTTGATGAATTAAATGAGTCTTTACAAAATGAAATTATTGATATTTGTAAAGATGATATATATGACTTAAACCCAAGGTTTCTGTACGTAAATATATATTTCAGTACAGGATCTACTCGAATGCTTTCAGAATTATTTGAAGTACCAGAGGCATTAATTATAAAGATAAAAGAAGAAGGAGAAAATTAAAAATGATACAAGAAGATATATCGATTATGTATTAGAAAAAGATGGATAATCCCATCTTTTTAACAACTTAATTTTAGAAGTATTTTTTTATAACCATACATTAAATTAAAAGATGGTGATTTTGAGCAAGGGAGTCTTTTACATAAACCTTATAGAAAATATAATTGATTTTTATATTAGTTACATGCAACAATATGAGAAGCAATAATTTTACCATCACATTCTAAAATAAATTTCTCTACACCTGCTAATCTAAACCAATTACGAATAGGACTTCTATATAAATATAGTTTATCACCTTCTTGAATTTTTGATTTAAATCCTTCCCAAAAAGTATTCATTTTTCCAAAAGGAACAGGTTCTTCCCAAAGTTGTCCATAAACTAAATGTTCTTTTTCTGCTTGTTCAATTGTATATTCTTTTTTATAAGGGAAATACCATAAGTATGGATACATTAGGAAAAATTTAACTGGATGCATTTTTATCATTTTAACTCCTGAAATATTTAGGATAATAGGTACTTTTTGATTAAAAGATTATGAGTGATAAATAAACTTATTTAAATAGTTGAGAATGCGTTCCAATTCTAAGAAGTTGTAAAGTATTATCATTTATCATGTAAATAACAAGTAAATCGCCACTTATATGAAATTCTTTTGTATCTTTCCAATCTCCTGTTAAAAAATGATCTCTGGCTTCTTGAGGCAATTCTTCATTATTTAAAAGTAACGAGATATACAAAAATAGTTTTGCACTATTTGTAGGATTTAATTGAGCTTTTTTTAAATCTTTTGTGAAGATTTTATGAACAGATAAATCAAGCACCTAAATCCTTTTTTAAATCCTCTAAACTAACTTTTGTCATATTTTTATTTGCTCTTGCATCTTTAATAGCTTCAAGTGTTTCATCATTTGGAATTTTTATTTCAAAAGGAATTCCTCTTTCCAAAACAGACTGTGTTAAAAATATATTAAAAGCTTCACTTAGTCCTAAACCATATTGTTTAAATATCTCTTGAGCTTTCTCTTTTGTAGTTGCATCAAGGTAAACATTTGTTCTAACTTTATTTGTTGTTGCAGTCATTTCAAATCCTTTATTTATTAAAGAATTATAACACACAATGTGTGTTATTGTCAATTTGATTTTGAGGAAATGAGTTCATAATTTGAAAAGAGATAATTTGCTAAAGCATATAAAATATATTATTTTATTCGCATTTATTTATATTTTCAATATAGAATTTTAAAAATAAAAGTTTTAAATATCTAAAGTATTTAAAAAATGCATTCACGTTATTGGATTTTAATGGTATTTAGATAAAATAATTTTGAATTATATTTTACTAAGTATAGGTTTTTAGAAAATAATTATTAGGTGTTAGGAATAGTATGAGTTTAACAACAAATTTACATGGAAGATTGAGAAATACACATTTACCAACAAGTCAAGGATTAATGCCTTTGTATGAGGCAGTGGTTAATTCTATTCATTCTATAGAAGAATCAGACATGGCAATTCAAGATGGAAAAATAGTTATTGAAATTTTAAGAAAGCCACCTCAATCTGAAATAAATTTTGAGAATAATAAAAAAGGTATTACTACACAAAATGATATTGTTGGATTTAAAGTTATAGATAATGGTGTTGGGTTTAACGATAATAATTTAAAATCATTTGAAACATTAGATAGTGAACATAAAATTGACAAAGGATGTAGAGGAATTGGTCGTTTATTATGGTTAAAAGCTTTTGATGAAATAGAAATAGTAAGTACTTTTATAGACAATCAGAAATTAATAAAAAGACTTTTATCATTTAATGCTAGAGCAGGTGTAAGCCAACCGTCAAATCAGATTTTAGAAAATGGAGACATTAAGACAACTATATATTTAAAAAAATTTAAAGAAGAGTATAGAAAAGCATCTTTTAAAACCACAAATAAAATAGCAGAAAATCTTTTGGAACATTGCCTATGGTATTTTATAAGAGATATAGGTGTTCCTAATATAATTGTTAAAGATACAGAAGAAGAAATTTCATTATTCGATTTGTATGATCAATATATGTTATCTTCCGCAAATACAGATTTTGTGATTATTAAAAATCAAAAATTTGATATAACGCATATTAAATCAAAACCTGTATCTTCTAAGAATCATACTATGGTATATATTGCAGGAAGTAGATTTGTAAAAGAAGAAAATATAGAACAAAAAATTCCAGGTCTTTATGGAAAACTTAAAGAAAATGATAATGAATTTATTTATAGCTGTTATATAAGTGCTGAATTCTTAGATGAAAGAGTTCGTCCAGAAAGAACAGGTCTTGATATAGTTGAAAATGCTGAAGGACTTATCGAAGATATAGAAATATCTTATAAAGATATTAGAGATGCAGTATTTATTAAAATTAAAGATTTTTTATCTCCCTATTTAGAAGAAAATATAACTGAAAGCAAAAAAAGAATTAATAATTTTATTGATACAAAAGCTCCGAGATATCGACCAATTATGTTAAGAATCCCTGATGAACAATTAAATATTAATCCTGAGATGACAGACAAAGAATTAGATGTAATACTTCATAAACATCTTTATGAAATAGAAAAGAATGTATTAGAAGAAGGTCATTTAATTATGGAACTTAAACAAAATGAAACATTTAAAGATTATCGACATAGAGTACAAGAATACTTATCTACTGTAGAAGATATAAAGAAATCTGACTTAGCAAATTATGTATCACATAGGAAAGTAATTTTAGATTTATTTGAAGCATCTATTCAAAAACAACCTAATGGTAAATATGTTAGAGAAGATTTGATACATGAACTAATAATGCCTATGCAAAAAGAATCAAATGAATTACAATTTGAGGATATGAATCTTTGGTTATTAGATGAAAGACTTGCTTTTCATAATTATTTAGCTTCAGATAAAACGCTTAGTTCTATGTCCATTACTGATTCAAAGTCTACAACAGAACCTGATTTACTTTCTTTACATGTGAGAAACAATCCTATTCTAGTTTCTGAAAATAATAATGCTTCTTTAGCTTCAATAATAATTGTAGAAATAAAACGACCTATGCGAAATAATATGAAAGCTGGTGAAAAAGATGACCCTATTGAACAGTCATTAGGATATTTAAATAGAATTAGAGAGGGAAAAGTAACAACTGCTCAGGGGAGACCCATTCCTAACGCAAAGAATTTGCCAGGGTTTTGTTATATAGTGGCTGATTTAACAGAGACATTAATTTATCGTTGTAAAATGTCAAATTTAACACCTACTCATGATGGTATGGGCTATTTTGGATTTAATAAAGAGTTTGAAGCATATATAGAAGTAATATCTTTTGACAAGCTTGTTCAATCAGCAAAAGAAAGAAATAGAGCTTTCTTTGATAAGCTAGGTCTACCTACAGTTTAATTGAATCTTTAAAAGAGAGGTATATATGGAATTAACATTTTATACAAAACCTAGAGGTTTTAAAATCCCTGAAACAAGTAATCTAAAAGTTTATCTGACATTGGATAATTGGAATGATTTTAGTTATCGTACGCTATATGAAATAACACTTTTTGATGAGAATGGAAAGAAACATGATTTAGGATATATAAAGATTGCTAATTTTGGTCAAACTATAGAATCACGGATTAAACTAGAAAATGAATTTGATGCTTTGGATGAAAGATATTTCTCTTTAGGTCAAGGTACTGATTATTATTCATCAATTCAAGCTTTAAGTTTAGAATTAAAAGAATTATTTTTATTAAGTATAAAAGACATTGTGTTTGACGAAGAATTACAAAGAAGGGCTTTAGAAGAAAATGTAACTCAAATTTCATTATTAAGAGATACTACTTTAGTTACTTTAACAGGGCAATATAAAAGAATATTATCGGGTGGAGCTATTTTGACTCCATATAATTTTTCATATCAAATGATACAAACTGAAATTCAAGCAGGTTACGAACTATCATTTGATGTAGAACCTGAGTCTAACCCACCTACAAATATACACGTACTAATAGGAAGGAATGGCGTTGGGAAAACTCATTTACTCAATAATATGATAGAAAGCTTTATAGGAATTGATAGTGTTAGTGGTAGTTTTCAACAAGCTGAAGATATGTTTGGAGATACAGGGGAATTTTTTTCTCGTGTGATATCAATATCATATAGTGCTTTTGATCCATTTAAACCTTATATAGAAGTAGATTATCCAAATTATTCATATATTGGGTTAAAGAAAACAGGAGAATCAGCTTTAAAAAATGATGTAGAGTTAGCTAATGAATTTGCAGATAGTATATTAAGAGATATGAATCGAGCAAAAATAAATCAATGGTTGAATACAGTAAGAACTTTAGAATCTGACCCTCTTTTTGCAAGAGTTAATATCACTCAAATTATTAATGAGTCTTTTAATAGAGAACAGATAATTCATTTGTTTAAAAGATTAAGTTCGGGTCATTCAATTGTTTTATTAACAATAACTAAACTAGTTGAAAAAATAGAAGAAAAAACATTAGTATTATTAGATGAACCTGAAGCACATTTACATCCACCACTCCAATCTTCATTTGTAAGAGCATTATCTGATTTATTAATAAATAGAAATGCAGTTGCAATAATAGCAACTCATTCTCCTGTGATTGTACAAGAAATTCCTATGAATTGTGTATGGAAATTAAGTAGATATGGTTATAGAGCAAATGCAGAGAGATTTGTTTCAGAAACATTTGGAGAATCTATAGGAAAAATAACCCGTGAAGTTTTTGATTTAGAAATTAATGAATCGGGTTTTTATAAATTGCTTTCTGATGATGTAAATAATGGTATGTCATATGAACAAGTTATTCAAAAGTACAATGATCAATTAGGTTTTGAGGCAAAACTACTATTGAGATCACTTTTAAATAGTAGTAACCGTGGAGGAGTTGTTTAATGATAGTAGTAGATAAACCAAAATTGAATAAAATAGATGTTTTTAATACTTGTTGTGCAAAGGTTACTTCGTCTAAAAAAAGTTCTATCCAAAAATATTTATATACTTTTTTATTAAATAGTGCATCTTATGAAAATAGAGCATTAAATGCAGAGTTATATTTATTAACGTCTACTATTATTCCAATTGATAAAAATCAACATTGTGGAAATATTGATGAGTTAAAAAAACTATACTCAGGGCAAATGGTTCCGGAAGATAAACCCGCGAGATACTTTTATGATGAATTAATGTTATTAGCACCATTAAATAAATGTCCTTATTGTGGTATTGGAAAAGTCTCAACACTTGACCACTATTTACCAAAGTCAATATTTCCAGTATTTTCAATACTGCCAAATAATTTAGTAGCTAGTTGTAAAGATTGTAATACTGGCAAATCAACCAGTTATGCAAGTACAAAAAATACACAAACTTTACATCCTTATTATGACAATTATACAAATGAACAATGGTTATATGCAAGAGTTTTACAAACTTCACCTGTTTCAATACAGTTTTATGTTAATGCTCCAGCAAATTGGTCTCAGGTAGATAAAGATAGAGTACAAGAACATTTTAATAGTTACTCGTTATCTGAAAGATTCTCTGTTGAAGCAGCAAATACTTTAGCTTATTTAAGAGATGAGTTCATATTGCACAATAGTAATTCTGATGATATTCAACAAGAATTGGAAAAAAAAGCAAGAACTTATGAGCATAGATATAAAAATTCTTGGGAAACAGCAATGTTTCAGGCATTATCACAAAGTCAATGGTATTGGTATGGAGGTTATAGATAAATATCCAATAATAAATTACTTTTCTCAACAAAGTATTTTAGAAATATAAATATAGTTAAACTCTGTAATCTTGCTTATTTAAAATTTTTTTCAGATAATAAGACAAAATGCCTAAAGGGGCATTTTGTTGTTTATAATATTAATTTAATTACTTAATGAATTTCTTTTTTTATAGCAGAAATAATATCATCTACATAATTGAAACATTCTATTTTATATTTTTTAAGTCCTGAAATAATATAAAGATTATCATTTTCCTTAACTAATGATGCTTCATCTAATAAAAAAGCATTAATAAATGATTGTATAAATTTTCTATCATTTATTAACGTTAAATCTTTAAAGATCTCAAAATTATTTATAAAATTAATATAATTATATATGGGGATTTTTCTTTCATCATGATTGGTTATCTGCATTCCAACAGTAATTTCTTCATTTTCACCTAACTTATAATCATTAATTAAAATGCCTGCTATATCTTTTTGTCTCATATCATCTATATAGCTATTCCATAAATCTTTAGAATGTGAAAATCCTTGAAGTAAGGTTACTATGATATCTTTATCTTTAATCTCATTTATATATAACCCAATAGCAATATCAATTTTTTTTGATAAATCAAAGTTTTTATTAGAAATAAACATCTTTAATATTTCAATAATTCTATCATCGTTATTTTTAATAAAAGCAAGTTGATCTAACAAATACATGTAATCTTTTTGAAATGATATTTCATCATTACAAGAATTGTGTCTTTTAGTAAGAGCCTCATATAAATATTTTATAATTTTTTCATTTGTTTGGTCTTTCTTATAAATTTCAATAGCTAATTTTTCTAATTTATATTGACTGAAAATATCAATATTATCATCATTAATCAAAACAAAAAATTTATTTGTCAATTCACTTAACATATTTTGTGATAACTTATAATCAAAGATATTATTTATATTCTTTTCTAGTATTTCAGAAAAATCATTTTCTGAAAGTTCACTTTCTTCATTATCTTCTTCTCGTGTATCTTCTTCACTATCTTCACTATCTTCACGATCTTCACTATCTTCACTATCTTCACTATCTAATTTATGATATACCTCTTCTAATTCTTCTTTAAATTTAGCTAATTTACCTTTATAAGATACATCATAATCAGATAAATTATCAATTATATTTAAGGCAAATTTTTGAGTACAAAGATTCAACTTAACTTTTGACTTTAATACTTCTCCTACAACATCTAGAAAATCATTATCAAAAATTCTTTTTGAAATTAAAAATAAATAAATATCATCTCTATAACTTTGAAAGTTAGGAGATTTACTAATAAAATTTTTTATAGTTAAAATAATTACTTCTCTATCAACTATAATCAAATTATTCAGACAAAGATAAAGTAATCTATCATTCCTGTGTTTTAAAGCATAATTTATCAATTGAATTAGTATAGACTTTTCATAAATTCTTGAAATAATAATTTCTAGAGCAATATTATTTTCAGAACAATAGGCTAACCAATCAAGAGTCGTTTTATATATTAATTCACTTTTTCCTATTTCTTCATTATCTTGAAGTTCACTTAAACATATCAGATTAAACAAATTAGTTGTAAAACCAATAATATCTTGAGGTTCTTCATAAAAAGCATCAAACAATAAGTTTTTATTTTCAATTAAATTTATTAAAAATTTAAAAAACTGTTCTTTCTGTAAATCAAATTTATTGTTTCCAATAATTTCTTTTATAATATGATTATCAAGTTTAGAAACATATCTCGCTGAAAAATATTCTAAAAAACTTAAATGTATAAATTCATAACTATTATCTAAAGGATTTCTATTATCTATGCTTATTCTTTTTAATAAACCTAGTTTTAAAATATAATTCTCAAAAAAACTTCTAAGTTCATTAAACCTTTGTCTTTTAAGTATAGTGCCTTCTAAAATTTGGACTCTATTTGTCATTGCTTCAAATGCAATTTCACTAAAATAATCAAGAATTAATTCTTTTCTATCCTGTAACTTTTCTATATCTTTGATTTCAGTATATTCATCAAATAATACTTCTATAATCTGCGAATAAATTTGAAATATTGTGTCTGGTTTTATTTCTTGTTTATTCAACCAAATTTTACATATCATTTCTAATAATAGAGGATTACTAGCCAATTCTTCTAGTTTTTTATTTTCTTCAATAAACTGTATTAAATTATTTTTTAGTTGATTATTCTCTTTAAAATAAGTTACAATATAAGATTTTATTTCTTTTTTCTCTAAGCCTAAAATTTCATATTTATCAAATGTTTCAAATTCATTAAATTGAAGACCGTATGAGCGGCTAGTAAAAATAATATTATTTAAATTATATTTATTTATTTCTTCAAATAATTCTACTTTATTATTTTTATCTAATTCATCATAACCGTCAAAAAGAAAAAGTACATTATTACTAGATCTTAATAATTCTGTAGCATCTATTTTAGAATCTAAAGAGTAATAAATATTATTAATAAAATTATTTAATCCTTGTTGTTTCCATTTTTTTAGTGGTAAGTATATAACATACTCATATAGATCCATGAACTCTTTATTTGAATACCATAAATAAGTTATATATTGTAGTAATGTAGTTTTACCCATACCCGGTGCACCAATAATTAATTGTTTTTTATTAACATCTAAATTTTTTAACAGATTAGAAATAGAAAGTTTTTTTTGAGAACTTAAACTAAAAATATTTATACTTGTATTTTTAATATCCATTTTTAAATCAGTAAAAGAACTTTCAATTTTTTCAAATTTTGATTTATAATATTTTTCTAATATTTTTTGGAAATTTATTAAATGCTCATTCTCTTTTTCAAAGAAATAACTTGATAAATCTTTATGATCAAGGGATACGAATAAAGATTCGAAATAACTTTTTGTATACCAAATTATATTTATATTTTGTTTTTTAGCTTCCTCTTCAATTTCAATTAGAGCTTTAGGACGCCTTTCAGGAGTGCGCTTATGTTGATTTTGTCCCCATTCACTATTTGTATATATATAAAGATCTGTTAAATTCTTATATTTTATTCTACATTTTTCAATAATACCAAGCAAATCATTTTTATGAGCTGTTAAAAGTCCATCATAAAATTTTGCTTGCCATCCAATTATTTTATTGCCAACCTGAATAGGCTCTGTTTCTATGGCACTTTGATTTTTATATCTAAAGATACCAAACTTTTTATCCTGTTCTCTACAAAAAAGATTATAACAAAACCATTCAAAAATGTTTTCTTCTTTTCCACTAAATTTATTTCTAAAAAGATCCCAATTATCTTTAACCATAAATATCCATTTAAATTTATTTTTAACAATATATCTAAATATTATTAAATTTTGTAGTTTTATTTATAATTAAACCTCTAACCGTTCATCTAAACAACTAACTTTTAATCACCTAAATGCTCGACCTACAGGAGTAAGTAAGATAAGGCTACATATAATCATTAGGATTAAACTTATAAGGGCTAAAAAATGAGTAAATACTACGCTTACATTAGAGTATCAACAGACAAACAAACATTGGAAAATCAAAAACATAAAATCTTAGAATTTGCATTTAATAAAAAAATTCAAATTGAAGATTTTATAGAAGTAGAAGTATCAAGTAAAAAAAATCAAAAAGAAAGACTTATTGAAGATTTATTTTTAAAATTAAAAGAGAGTGATACTTTAGTTGTAACAGAGCTTTCAAGACTTGGAAGAAATATGTTAGAGATTTTAAATCTTATTGAAAAATTTAATTCAAAAAATATAAAACTAATTTTCATAAACCAACCAGAACTTTCAACTGATAATTCTGCATTATCAAATTTACTAATTTCAATCTATGGATATTTTGCACAAACAGAAAGAGAAATCATAAGTGAACGAACAAAACAAGGATTAGCAGTTGCAAGAGCAAAAGGAAAAATTCTTGGAAGACAAAAAGGTCAAATAGTAAAAAGTCAATATGATGAGCATAAAGAGAAAATTGAAGAACTTTATAAACTTGGATTATCTGTTCAAAAGATAGTTAAGTATATTGGTATTGGTACTCAACCATCTTTGAGAAGTTTTATTATAAACAGGCTATAAAGTTATTTGTCCAGTTAAAATAACTTTTAACTATATTAAATAACAAAAATAAGGAAAATCAGAGATATGATTATAAAAGAAAAGAACAATATATCTATGAAATTAAATTTCATTTTATAACCTTATTCAAATAATATTTAATATTATACAATTCAAATGACTCTCAAATGACTCTTTTTTCAAAAAGATCAGTAAATTATAAATATTAATTGTTTAATTTCCTTTAATGAAATGAAGTATTATTTGTTTCTCTATATTTCAACGAGAAATGATTTTTAGATTGAAAGTTGTATTAATGTAAGAGAAAATATCTTCTGTGGCTATACTAAAGTGGTATAAAATTAAATTAAGATACCTTTAAATTTATTTGTCGCATTTAGTCCATTTATGTAAAGGTCTCCGATTTAGTGACTAAATAAACTTAGAGTTTTTTTAAATTTAGCAATTCTTTTATTTATTATTAAAAAAGAGTCATTTGAGAGTCATTTGAATTGTATAATTATTTGTTAAAAAAAGATAAGAAAAAAACGTGAAAAAATTGTCTAGTTTATTACTTAATAACTTATGGCAAAAAAAAGTTAAGCTTACTATTTGCACTACATTATTATGCAGGATATTGAAGGTTTAATAAAGGCTTACTATTGATGTTATTTACAGTAGACACAATAGTTTAACATTTACAGGTATGTAAAAATCAAAGGAATAAAAATGAAAAAATATATTTTAATATTAACTATATTAGTTAGTAATATAATGTTTGGTAGTGAGATAGGACTAAAAGGAATACAATTAGGAGATGATGGTAACTCTTCTTGTTCAAAAATGGAAAAAATTATTATTGATAAAATAGATATTTGGAAACCTTATTTTAACGAAAAAAGTTTTCGTAAAACTGAGAAACTATGTGGTCTTATAGTTTCTAATGACTTAACTATAGGTTTAGAAATGGATCAAAATAATAAAGTACAAAGAATTAGACTTCATTCACGATATTTTGGTTTTAATATGGCTGATAGCAAAAAAGTAGTTGCACAGGGGCTAATAAGCAATCTTCCTTGGATAAAAAATCTAGAGACTAACTTATCAAGAGATAAAAAAAGCTTTGATTATGAATATATAGATTTTAATGAAGGATTTAAAATTACTATTAGTGATGGAATAATAGTAACACTTGAAAAGACTGCAAAGTTAAATTTTTAATCAATTTATACTAGCTCATACATAATTAAAAGAGCTAGTTTTGATTATAAATCAAGAGCATTACATAATATTGTCAATAAAATAACCAAGAATTATTTTATTTTACTTCTATATAAACTTATTAAATACATTGATAATAATTGAAATAAAGGTATGTTTTCTTTTTCTTCCAAGATATTTTGACTAACTAAATTATCTGCATTAAAATTATCTCTATACTTTTGAATTAAAATACTTCCTTTTTTAAAAAAAGTTTCTAAATCTAAATATTCAGAAGTTCTATTATTATCTTCAAATAACCTTTGTAATAAATTTGAAGAAGGTATATTTTTGCATAATTCTTTAGATTCTTTTAAAAAGTTTTGATAGTCATTTGGTAATTTACTATTTATAAATTTTTCTATATCTTTAAATATATCTTTTTTAATTGAAATTTCTTGGAAGTTTTTTCCTGAACCTAAAAATACATAAATAAGCCAATCTTCCCCAGGGTTGATTGATTTATCTACTGCTGAATGATTCATTAAGGTAACAGTCATATTCCCACCTTTAAAGAAGTGTCTTCTGAACTTAGAACCGGCATTTCTTGTAGGTGGTTTATTAAATTCTTTTTTCTTATAAGTATTTAAATTATTGAATTTAGATTCTTTCTGATTATTCTCAATTAATAAACTAAAATCAATATTATTATGTTCTACAACACTATTCTTATCCAATTTAGTTTTAAGTGCTTTTCCTAAAGCAAAACTCATATGAGGACAAACTGCATTACCTATTTGTTTCCATTTTGTACTTTCTGTTCCTGTAAAATTAAATACATAAGGAAAACCCATTAGTGTAGCGATTTCTCTAATAGTTGGAAGTCTATATTCTCCATCTCCACTTCTTTTATATTCACTCTTAAATATCAATGATTCTCTAGTACTTCCACCTCTTGTTGCCATAACTGTTCTACTAGGTTTATTTTCATTTTCAGGAAAAGACATTGTTCCCATAAAAGGATGATTTTGTTTTGCTCTTTGAGCTTGTTCCCATTCCATTTCATATAATCCACTATCATAAAAATGATCTGTTAATTCAGATATAGGAAATTTTAAACTTGGATAATTTGGGTCTACAATTTGTTCTTTAATATTTTTCTTTTGTAAAGGACTTGGAATATTAGCTCTAATATTTCCTAAAACTATTTGAGTATTTAAATCATGTGTTTTAATAGGTTTTACAAATTCTTCACTAATAATATTATTTTTACTATCTCTTTGTATAAACTCCCCACATATAAATCTTTCTCTTTTTTGTGGAGACCCATAATGATTTGAATTTAGTACTTCTCCATTATCTTGTACATTTAATGCTATTTTTGTTTTCTCAATACCATTTTTCTCTGCCCAATTTGATAAATTCAAATCTTCAAATGTATAAGTTTTTTGTACAAAATTTTTAGAATTTGGTACATTCTCCATATACCAAGCTTTTAAAATAGTATCTTTTTTATGTTTTTTGACAGCAACAACTCTTAGGAAAGCTTCTATTAATCTAATCCCTAAACTTTTATCTGCTTTCCCTGCTTTATTAGCCATAGAAAATGAAACACAAGGAGGACTTCCAATAATTATATCAGTATCTTCTAATTCTTCAATTTCTTCATCTTTTTCAAAATCTAAAACACTTTTTGTTTCATCATTTAATCCAAAATTTAAATTATGAGTATTTATTGCTGGTTGCCATAAATCAATTCCTCTAACTGGCTTAAAACCTTGTTGTCTAAAACCCTCTGAAAATCCACCGGCTCCACAAAAAAAGTCCATAAATGTATAAATTCTAGGTGAATTAGCACTTTCTGATTCAATTATATTTTCATTCATTATAAATTAACCTCTATAATTCTATCAATCACATCAATCGGTAAAAAACAATCTTGTTCATTGTAAGTATTTATCCATTCTTCTATATTTTCTATTTTTATCAATTCTTCATCTTCCAATAACTCTGATATTTTTTCTAAAGAGATATTATATTTATTCATAACTTCTTTCATTTCATTAACTGTAATTACAGGTAAATTATTAAGCCATGTATTAATAGAATTTCCAAGTTCTTCATTTATTAAGAATCTTGAACTTCTACCTTTAAATTCAACATAAACTTTTGTATTATCTCCATTAATTACATTTTCAATTAATATTGGTTCTTTCACAATTAGAAGTTGTGAATTTATTAATTCTTGTTGTTTACTAATGTCCATAATACCTCCTGTCTAATTTAGTTGCAATTATATTAGAAAATTCTAAAAAGATCAAGTTTTATTGCAATTAGCAATAGAAATTTCTCAAATTTATGATAATTATGATTCATTAATCTTGCTAATCAAAGTCAATAATGGCATAATTTATTCGATTATATTAATGGATAAAAAAGATACAAACTATTATTTATATGTGCTAAAAATAAAATAAAAATTATTAAGAAATTTTTACATGAGAAATAATTCATAAGAGAATAAAAAATTAAAATGGTAGTAAAGAATGGATAATAAATATATTGATGTTAGTTCAATTTCAAAAAGAGCAAGTGAAAGTATAGGTTTAACAATACGAGAGATTTGTGATAGTTCAAGTATTGATATTAAAGAATTAAATATCAAAAATAAAGGAAATATTGGAAATCTAATTGAAGAACATTGGTTTAGTATAAAAAACAATAATTCTCCTCTTCCAGATTTTGCTGAAGCAGGGATAGAATTAAAAGTTATCCCTTTAGCTAAAAATAAAGATAATTCATATTTTGTAAAAGAACGAACAAAAATTTGTAGTATTGATTATCATAAGCTCATAGATGAAGAATGGGATAATTCTCATGCAAAGATTAAAATTAATAAAATTTTATTTATGTACTATTTTTATGATAAATCAGATATTTTAAATTCAACAATAAAAAAAATAGATTTATTTGAATTAAAAGGAAATGATGAGCTAGTTATCTCAAATGATTGGAATTCGGTACATAATTATGTAAAAGAGGGGAAGGCTCATGAATTATCAGAAACTATTAGTCATGTTCTCGCAGCTTCAAGAAGTGGAAGTGGAGGAACAGATAAATATGGTGTTTTAAAAGATTTAGTTAGTCAGCCTATAAAAACTTATGAGGATAAAGCATTAAAAAGAGCTTTCTCTTTAAAACAATCATTTACTAATCAAAGATGGAATGAAATAAATAAAAAGAAATATGAATCTATTTTAGAAACTTTACATATCTCAAATGGAAATTTTGAAGAAGAAATTCTCTCGAAACTCAAATTATTAGAAGATTTAACATTAGGTGAGGTTGCAAAAAGATTTAATATAAACGTTCCTAGTGGGAAAAATGCAGCAGCTACAATTATTAAAAAATCTATAGGTTTTAAAAATGTTAATTCAAGAATTAAAGAGTTTGAACAATTAGGTATACAAGTAAAAACTATTTCTACAAGAAAAAGTGATTTTAAACCATGGGAAGCAGTTTCTTTTCCTACATTCAAATTAAAAGAATTAGTTAAAGAACAATGGGATGAAGGAATTGATGAGGAAGAAGGTCTTACTTGGGAAAGATGTTCTTTTAAAGAAGAGATAAATCGTATTCTATTTATACCTATTTTAAAAAATGAGAAGGAGGGTGTTCCTACTGATGAAAAAGTAATAGGAAAAGCATTTTTTTGGAGTCCTTCTTCTACTGAATTAGAAATTATTAAAAAAGAGTGGGGAAATTATATAGATGAAATTAATAATGGAAAAGTTGAAATTACAAGAAAACCAATTAAAAATGGATATAAAGAAATAAGCAAATTAAGTAAAGAATCAGATACTAAAGTTATACATATTAGACCTCATTCAAAAGATAGAAAAGATAGAGATGAAGACCATTTAGGAAACTCTATTGTAAAACAATCTTTTTGGTTAAACAAAAACTTTTTACAAAAATTGTTGAAAAATAATTATAATATTAGTTAAAAACTTAAAGTTATTTAATAAAATATTCTTATTTTATGTTACTTATGAATAATAAAGAATAATTAATATTATTTTAATAATTCTTGGATAATATATCAATCCAATTTTTATCAAGGAAATAACATGGAAAAAAAAACAGATAGTTATCCTGAATTTGAATATATAAAATTTTTTATATTATTAGTAGTGTTTTTTTCATCACCATTTCTTGCCTTATTTTTTCAAGAAAACCCATCTGATTTATTGCAAAATACAATAACAAAAGAACCAGTTTTATTCTTATATAATTTATTTTTAGCTTTCTTTCTTAGTTTAATTTTCACTGTTACAAGATTATTATTTAAAATACATATTTTTAGTATTAAGAAAGAAATTCTTAATAAAGATGAATTAAGAAAGAGTATCGACACATTAGGTGATGAAAATCAGATTAATTTCTTTAACAAACTTGTATCTATAAATTTTAAGCATATAGATAAGTATTTTACAGAAACTAGTAACCAAGCAAATAAGGCTTTTTTTTCTACAGTGGGCGTATCAGTGATAGGTTTTCTTATAATTGCATTTGGTGTAATTTTATTATTATTGGGCAAAGATAATTCTGGATATATGAGTGTTGCATCGGGTACAATAGTTGAAGTTATAAGTGCTCTTTTCTTTAAATTATATAATAATACTGTATCCAAAATGAGTGAATATCACCAAAAACTCCTATTAATTCAGAATATAGGTTTATCTTTAAAGATTTCAGAATCATTACCTGAGACAGAAAAAGTCTTAACACAGACAAAACTTATTGAGTCTTTGACAACAAATATTAATGAATATTTAGTAGGGAAGAAATAAATTTAGTAAAAAACTTTAGAAATTTTATGACTTATTTTATGAAATAATTATAATTCAAGTCATTATTCTTCCCTAATATATAAATTTATATTGAAAATATATTCACCTTAAGTATATGAAATAAGATTAAACCGTTCGCTCAAATTTTTTATAATTAATTTAAAAAGGACTAAAATGAAAGAACTTACACCTTACATAACTTTAATACTTGGTGCTATAATAGGTTTTTCAACAACAATATTAAGGGATTATATTCAAGATAAAAAGAAAAATATAAAAGAACAAAATGAATTGGCTTTAAAAAGACTAGAAGAAATATTTATTTTGACAAATAAATTAACTAATATTGCATTAACAAATTTTTCAAATCTTATGGCAGGAAAAGAAACAAATATAAATGAAGAAGAAGTTTCAGGAAATAGATCATTCAAAATAAGAGCTTATTTCCCAGAATTAAAGGAAACTAATAATAAATATATAACAAAATATACTGAATTTCGTTTAATACAGATGAATATCTATTTAAAGTATGCAGATTCAAAGTTTATTACAAATGAAGAAAAAATAGATTTGGAAAAATTAACTAAAGAGTTTACAGAAATTTCAAATGAAATGCTTGGTTTAATAATCAAAAAAACAGAAAAATATAATTAATCATTAGTAGTAGTTGATAATTAAATATTATGTCTTTTCTAAACAGAAATAAAAAATAATGGTATTGAGTGTTGGGACGCAAAGAATTTAGCCAGCGCGCGCATTCACACTTGGCCACCTTACGCATAATGATTTGGCCAGCGTG